>NZ_JBFUFK010000048.1:0-64761 GCF_056403475.1 Rhizobium sp. P2_G9
CCCCCCTAGAAGCCCCCCTCGTAACCTCGAGAAGCCTCGAGTAGCCACTGGTAGCCTCGGGTAGCCTGCACAAGGCTCCAGAAACTACTGCAATCGAGGCGATAACCGAATCCATCCGCTATGCTGGCACGGTGAAAACACATAATCGAGTAGCGAAAGACTAAAACCCAAACATGGCGCGCTACGCCTCTCTGAGTATTCGAAAGACGCTGGAGCGGCTCACAGCAAGCTCAGCTACGATGGCCTCCACGGTCTTGCCTTCAGCCCTCAGACGGAGCACCTGCTCAGCCTTGGCGCGGGCCGTGGGCGCTCGACCCTTGTATTTGCCGTCAGCCTTAGCCTTGGCGATGCCCTCGCGCTGGCGCTCAAGCATCAGCTCCCGCTCGAACTCCGCAATAGAACCCATGAGGTTCAACATGAGCTTGCCCGTGGGGGTGGATGTATCAAGGTTCAGGTTGAGCACCTTGAGGCCCACGCCCTTGGACTTGAGCTTGCTGGTGATGTCCACGAAGTTCGCCATCGAGCGCGCAAGGCGGTCAAGCTTGGTGACCACCAGCGTGTCACCCTCACGGACATAGTCCAGCGCCCGCTCAAGTTCCTTGCGGTTAGCGTCGAGCGACGACACCTGTTCCTGAAAGATGCGCTCGCAGCCCGCTGCATTCAGGTCTCTCACCTGAGCCTCAAGCCCTGCGACTTGCTCAGCGGTAGAGGTGCGGGCGTAGCCGATGATGGTGGATGGCATGGTGTCTCCTTGGGAGTGTCAATAGCATCTGGGATATTGAGACACTGTCAGTGCCAAAAGTCAATACCCATTCATATGACACCACGAAACTGCCATCCGGCAGGGAGTCACAGAGGCAGGCCCTAGTGAGACGATTGCTTGTGCTGTCTTGTCCGCCAAGAGTATGGGATAGTTTCATCACCCCACGACAATGCCATGGCGGAAGGTTCGAAGATGACGAAATGGAGGATGGTATTTCTGATGCCGATCTGTCTTCTGACCGGATGTGACGACTTCAAATATCTTAGCCGCGAGACTTCGAATGCAGCTTGCCTTGCGCGCTACAAGGTAGGCCCGGCTTCACCTGCTTGTATCGACAGGTACTGGAGAATGAGGAATATAGAACATCGCAAGGTGAGACTGGACGAAGCCGCCTGCCAAGCGCTCTACCCCGAATGGATGGACAAGCAGTACGAGCAATGGTCGACCTGCTTGCGAAATCACGTCATCGAACGTTGGAGACGAGAGGGACCGCCGGAGGTCAACACTACTAGCTTCGAGGTGCCGGATAACAAGAAGCCACCGTTGCCGCAATAGGGCGTGGCGGCCAAGGCCAGCGACGAAGCGAACACAGAGGGGGTGCCGGGGGGGGAGCCGCCGAAGCCTCTTATTTGATTTGGGCAAACAGATTTCTGCCAAAAACATTTGGGGTGCCCGTCTAGCGCCCTTCCGTGCCCATATGCACCCCAACATACCACCCCGACCGAGAACGCTTAAAATAGCCGGGGTGGTGATAACGAAGAATGCCGTTTGACGGGCAGATTATACGGGACGCTGGCGGTGATGGGCTGAGACCGTGGCCAGATCGTTGCCGATGGGGGACCAGACAGCGCCAAGTCATTTTTTGGCTTGTTGTACTCTTGTGTATAGTCCTTTCCCCATCATGGTTACAACCATCAGGAAAATCGCCTAGTGGGAGAGAGCAAGCCCCAACTCCGTCAGCGGAGTGGTCTTGAGTGCGACCATCCGGGCCAACTGCTCGGCCCTGATCGTGATGTCCCGCTGACCAGTTGTTGCGAGATCGACAGCACCTCTCCCATTTGCTGCTGGGTCAAGTGAGGGTGGTGATCGATGAGCCAGCAGACTTGCATCTGCGCCGTCATAGGCCTCCGATCTGCGGAGAATGCCTCCAATGCCGTGCGGGCCGCACAGACGGGACCAGTCATCTTTTCCTGCCTGATCTCAGCGACGGCCAATGGCCATAGGCTGTTGATCCATTCCTGCCCTGCCGGGCTGAGGACGTCGAAGGGGAACCTGTCGGTCAGCCGCTTCAGGCGCTTCCCAAAGCCCCGCTCAGTGAACCAGCGAGCGAGGCGGTGCCTGACTGTCCGGCCTGTGACCTCGACCTGCAACACGTCCAGCTTACGGAGCACTTCCGTTGTCTGTCGTCTGCCGAGGCCGTGCATCTCGCCGAGTTCCCTAACACTGATCCAGTGACCTAGATCGATGACAACGAGTTCCCCCGTCGTACGGTCGAAGACCTCACGGGTGTATTGCATCCCGGTCTCCCTCACGCCGCTTCCCTGTCGACCTCAAGCCTCGCCATGAAGGCGGACCTATCAAAGCGGACATAGGGCGAGAACTTCGGGCCGTGTGCGTCCCCCTCCTTGACTGTCCATTTGGCAGCTTTGACGAGGTCGGCAATCTTTAGTCGGGCGAATGGCTCGATGCCGGACCAGACCTCCAGTGGGCCGGTGAAGCCCTGCTCGGCCAGAAAGCGGCATGCGTCATGCGACGGCACGTGAGACTTGGAGATAATGGTCTCGCCTTCGAATGAGACCGAATAGGGCTGCCCGCGATGGTCCGGCTTGAGGGCCGTGATGATGATCTTGAGAGGGGATGCCGTACAAGCGGGATTGATCATGGGAGGGATGCTCAGCGCTTCCTGAATGCCGGTCTGTTCGGTCTGAGCGCCCTGCGAGTCTTCGAACTTTTCGACCATCGTGGTGTCGTACTCGGGGGCGCTCTCGGCTAGTAGCTGGCCTTCGGGCGGCGTGGTATTGTCGTCCATAAAGATTTCCTTGGTGATTGATGGCTTGCGGTCGATGAGTGATGGACGCGGTAGGGTTGTGACAAAGATCGCGCTTCAGATTTGGAGAGCCGCAATAGTCATCGGTCTTGCGTGGCTTCTCCTTTTCCAAGATTTGAGGTGGATAGGGCCGTATGTGATCTGGGGCATCACACTCGTGGGCGGCTGGGCGGCGCGTGTATCCAGCTCCCGCTACAGTCGCCTTGAGGCAAACTACGATATCCACGCATTTCTCTGGAATTGGCGATGGCCATCTAGGCCATCACCAGACCCAAAGCACCGGTAAATAGCACTTCCCGGGTGCGCTTCAGCGAGGCGTCAAAGGTTTGTCAGGTCGTTACTCAAACAAGACAGCCAGATAGCCCTTCTTCTTGATCCTGAGATCGAGAGCCGGGTTTTTGCCAACCGTGTTCGTGGCGGCGTTCACGTTTGCTCTGCTGACAGTCTTCGTCGTGGTGGACGAGGGAATGATGACTTGCCGTGCCATAGCCTGCGGCTTCTTGACCACGTTCGTCGCGGAGTCGATGTTCGCTCTGCTGATTGCCTTCGTGGTGCTGACTGACGTGACGGGCTGACGGGCCGTCTTGTAACGGCCTGCTGCCAGCTCGGAGTTCACATTCGCACTGCTGACCGGCGTGGTCGAGCTTGTCGGGGTTGTCGAGGCTGTCGAACTGGCGGACGATTGTGACGCAGCCACCGATCGCTCAGCCTGTCGCCCTGCCGCCATAGAGTCGTKTGCGGTCAGGTTCGAGGGACGGGACGCCGGTGTGGGGACGTTCCTGGGCTGCTTTGTCTCAGACGCGAGCTTGGGCGTGTACAGCTTGCCGCGCCACGAGAAGGTCTTCTTGCCGGAGGTTCGGGCGTCTCTAAAGGCTCTGCCGAAATCGGATAGTGTTGTCATGGATGTTCCTTTCTTCTCCGGGGACATGCCCGGATGATGCTCTGTCGATGATGGATGGGTGGATGGTGGATAGGCTCTGGTAGAAACGAGAAAGCCCCAGCTACCGGCCTCAGAGGGCAAGTAACCGGGGCGATCACGACTGACAGAGCGAGAGCCGGCCAAGCCAGCATCGAAGCTGACAGGACCGGCAAGGAACGTCATCCACGAACGTTCTCGATAGTCGAGTGCCAAGGATGGCTACGTTCAGGTGTTACGATGGATGCGGCGATCAGGTCGCCTTATAGGGTATCGTTAAGGGACACCTTGAGGGGCTCTTTAGGTTTTGATGATCACTGGACTTCATCATCAATCCCCATAGAGATAACTACCTTCAGTGGTCTGCCTTCAAGAGGTCAGCTTGAAGTCTCTCCTGAAGTCCTCCTCTATTCCCCATAAAGGAGGGTTAATTCATTGAGGTCTTTACTAAGGTGGGGGGAATCATCTCCTCTTTTCATAAGGGGGTGGTAATTCCTGTGGTCCACATCGGTCACGAGGAGCGCAGGAAAACGTCGCCAGGCTCACGACGAAGCTTCTCCGCTACCTCTTGCGCGTTGAGATCAAAGAAGCGAGCAGCCACGCGCGTTGCATGGACGGCTCTGCGGCTATCGCTTTGTCTCATCGTGAGGCGGCGGAGGAACGCTGTCTGTCCCCTATCCAAGGTCGGAAAGCCGTTTCGCTGGTAACCCCAGTGCCGCAGCATCGCCTGTGCCACCCGGTCGATTTCCATCTGAAGCCCAACACGGTTAGGCTGGTCCTCAGGGGTGGCGGCGACTCGCTCAAAGATGTCCATGATGATGGCCGGGCCGTGGAACGCTCGGCACGCCTCGTCGAATAGCCAAGCAACAGTGTACTCGTCGAAGAACGCGGAGGCTCCATTTGAAAGCCGGTCCTCGACCAGCCAAGTTGCCATAGCTCGGGACACAAGCGCATCGCGCGGCGGCTGTGTTTTCAAGAGTATGTTCTGGGGGGCCCGATCACCGAGAGTGGCGGAGTAGGTCTCCAGCGCACTGGTCGGATCGCCCTCCGTGCCGGCGAGCCGCCAAAGGTCCGACAGCAGCACGAATTGCTGACCGTCTCGCTCGTGGAAGCTGACAAGCTCGTCATGGCGCTTGGCACCCAAAGCCAATAGGGAAGGCGAGTGTTTTGAGGCTGCGAAATATCGACATCCCGTCATCGTCCTTCAATGATCAGTTGCCAGCGATAGCGGGCGCCGGCCGGGCCAAGCACCAATGGCGATTGCGGCCATTCCGACCCTCGAACCACCATTCTCGGCTGTAATAAAACTCGTGCCACGTGGTCGCGATAAAGATGTGGTCGAGGCCGGACACCTCGATAAACAGCTTCCGTCCGAGCACCACAAAACGCATGCGCATTCTCAATTCCCTTCACGTTGCCCAGCTTCGGTCCGCCCCAGTGCAGCCTTGCGGTGGTCCTGTTAGACTCCCGCCTGCGCCACAACGTCAAGAGATAATAATAAATATTTTTCAATGGCTTAATCGAATTCGAATTTAATGCAAAAATGCAAGGATTGTCCGTGACTGAGGTGCCGGGAGTATCACCGGGTTGACGGGGTCGGTTTGGCCTCGCGCGTTAACAAGCCTGATCAGGGGCCCGAGTCAGAATGTCGCACCATTGCGCGCTAAACGGAGTTATCCCGCGAACGCGGTGAACTGCTCGCTCGGTATGTATCTCATTCCAAATGAGGGTCTGGCGCAAAGGCAGCATAGCTGTCCCCAATTCTGGGGGCATCGACATTCCCCTGACTGTTCAGGGAAAGCCCTTCCCGCTGCTCGAACTGATCGGCCCACGCACGGGCAGCCTCAGCGGGGTTCGAGAAGTTGGGGACGGCCACGATAGGATGAGCCGCGCTGTCCTCCAGCTCCTGCCAGCGGTCGATGATCTTGGCGCGCAAGGCGACCGAGTAGCCAGAGACGAGGATTAGGGTCTCCCGCTTGGGGAGCAGATAAGCTGGGAGCCTTCTGCCGGTGGAGTCGATGTAATCGCCGGCAAAATCACTCGGCTGAGATTTCAGCTCAGTGAGAACCTTACGAATGTCCACCAGGACGTTCTTGTGTTCTTTGCCGGTCAGCTCAGCGATCTCGCGGCTGGACATGGTGGGAGCGGTGGAGAGGTTGGTCAGAGCGTTCATGAAAGTGTCCTGCTGAGTGGCCCGCTTGGGGCGACGTTTCGTCTATACTTAAGGGGGTGGTAATTCCCCCGACGGGCGTTCTTTCTGATCGCGGGTAGGCCAACTAGCGCGCATGGGGCGGAAGATGAGCCAAGCACTGCGGAAGGGGGAAATGCGCTGTAGGGTCGATACCGGCGCACGAACTGGCGCGGCGCTTGCCGGTCAGATTTCCGTTCGAACAGCGTATTGACTCTCACGCCCTCTAAGAACAAAATAAGAACATCGCTCCAGCGTGAAGGAGACAGCGAATGTTCGACAAATACGAGCCAATCGGCCCCTATTCCGATTACAGCGAGCACATGACCGAAGCTGAATACAACAGGATGAAAGAGCGAGCGCCGGAACTCGCCGCCATACTCGACAAGGCTGAGGAGGAGTGGAACGTATTCGTCGCCACCGCCAGCGACGAGGAGATTGTCCGGGCCTATTTAGCCTCCCGTGTCATCCTCTGGCAGAAACTGCCATACGACTGGATGGACATGGACATCGAAGACCTGGACAACATGAACCTGATTGACTACCCGGACGAGGTCCAGAAGGCCTACCAGCGAAGCCGCGCAAATCCCCATCAGCGGGCCATGTTCGAGCGAGACTATGAGCGCGGCGATGATTTGACTGAGTGGTATCTAGCGGGCCTGCACGAACGGCACGGAAAGCCACCTGCCCAGTTGAGGCTTGTTAAGTAGCGTGATCGCGGCGGCCTCTTGTACCGCGACGGCCCATTCAATGGCTTCACACTTAGCGAGCTGTTTGCTGCGTCTGAGGCCGCCAAGAAGCTTACGCTGGGTGATCTCCCCGCCGCGTGGTTTCTCTCAGCTCAATGCCATTCCTGTGGTCGAGATACTGTCATAGATCGCTGGCGTCTTGAGGCCGAGCGTGGCTCCACGGTGCCGGTGATGAAGCTAGCGCGGCGGCTTCGATGCACGAGATGCAACGTTCGTGGTGCGAGCGTCATCCATTTCCATAGGGTGCCGAGGTAGCAGGAGTACGTTTTGCCTGAGAGAAACGGCTACACCCGCAGGCAGATGGCCTACACCTTGGCTCAAGCCGATATCGACGGCATGTTGGTCAAGGTGATCTGCCAGCATTGCCGTATCATGCGGCGATATCTGCCAAAAGACCTGTTGACGCTCTGCGGCCCTATCGGCATTCATGAAATCCCCAACTGGTTCCGCTGCGACGAATGTGGTGAGAAGCGGAATATGGTTGCGGATTGGGAGGCCATTTACGGGCCTGATGTCAGGCATCTGCAAGTTCGTCGCTTGGTGAAGGTGACTTACAAGCGGCTGCCGGTTTGGAAGGACGGAGTCTTGTAATGTGCAACCTCTTCCGCATGGAACCGAAGGACTGGCAGAACAAGTGGGCGCAAGAGGCCCACAGCCGCATCAACATCAAGGACTACTACGAGATTTATCCGGACTACGAGGCTCCCATCATCCGCAACAATGGTGGTGAGCTTGAGCTTGCCAGTGTCCGCTGGGGGCTGCCGAGTTCCAAGAAGGCTCTACTTGATGCGGCGACCGTGCGGGCCAACAAGCTTCGCGCCAAGGGCAAGGAAGTCAATTTCGACGAGCTGCTGAAAATGGAGCCAGACGGCGGCACGACGAACGTGCGCAATACCAGCAGTTCCCACTGGAAACCTTGGCTTGGGGTGGAAAACCGCTGCATCGTGCCGGTGACGGAGTTCGCGGAACCTGACCCCGCCTCCAAGGTCGAGGGCGGAAGAACGCCGAATGCTTGGTTTGCCATGAACGAGGATAAACCGCTGTTCTGGTTTGCTGGGATATGGGTGCCGCAGTGGACATCTGTGCGGAAGGTAAGGACCGGCCTTGAGACCATCGACCTGTTCGGCTTTCTGACCACAAGCCCAAACCGGGTTGTCGGTGAGGTCCACGACAAGGCTATGCCGGTGATCTTGAGGAATGACCTTGAGATCGACCTCTGGCTCACGAAGCCCTGGAGCGATGTGAAGCACCTTCAAAGGCCTCTGCCGGATGACGAGATCATGCGCCTAGAGCCGGTCCCTAAGGCCGCTTGAACTTCGCAGCCAGGATTTGCATGCACGTCTCGTCCTGTGCCGCCAGCTTCAAGATGAGATTGTCCGCGAGGTTGGTGATGGCGACCGCGATTTCTGTAGCATTCCAGCCGTGATCGCAGGCCCTATCCACTAGCCTCAGGAAGTCATCTTCGAGGGCCTCCTCGCAATCAAGCAAGCGGTCATCGTAGGGCGTTAGGCGTCGTGGCGGATTCATGGCGTGCTCCTGACATGACAATGATGCCAGCAATCGCAGGTTCCGCAAGAGCTTACCGCCGCAGTGTACACGATAGCGACTTCGATATCCGGGATGGCGTGATATCGAATATAGGCGGAGCGCTCTTATTGGGCTGTGGAGAAATCAAGCCGCGCCGACAGAGCGTTCAATTCATTGCTTGCCGTCATTTTCAAAAGGGCTAGGCTTGAGTCGGCAGTCGAGGAGTTCCAGGGATGAGCGGCGGCATGGAGATGTCTTTCGAGTTCCAACTCGGTGAGGTTATCGATGATCTCGAGGGGGCGGCTCAGGGCATCGCCCTAAAGGTTCTCAATAATGACAGCAGCACCGAAAGCCTAAGCCGCCATCAGCTCTACGTCTGGAACCGATACGTGTTGTCAGCGCTGAAAAGCAGAGCACGCTACGAAGAAAAGATGCAAAGCCGATACATGATGGAATGTAGCGATTAGGCGGGCTGCTGCTCCGCACGGGCGGGCGTCTTTCTGGCACCGGGCAGACAGATCAACGCGACCAAGGCCAACGATTGGCCAAAACACCGGGGAATTCGCAAACGCGCTGTGCGGCCGATCCGGCTAAGGGGCGAACGCATTGCCCTTTGGTGGTGCGGCGTCAGATCGACGACAACGAGCGCCGCCGTAAGCTACTAGGCTGAATGACAGGAGAGATGATTTACTGTGAGCACGTGGGAAACGAATTATTTTGACGTCGCTATTTGTCCCTGCACTTCTGGGAAAGTTCAGCGCGTTGTGGAGTCACCCGACAATCCTTGGTCGCGGGTCAGTATCAGCTACAGGCTCGACTGCGATGACTGCAATAAACACTGGGATGTTAGTGACTACAACGGCACTCTCACTGACAAGGCTACGCACCTTGCAGCCGCTGAAGCCTCGGCAGCCAGCCGAGCGGCCGACGAGGATGTCTTCGGATATCTCAATTCGCTTCTCCAGGAGTGGCCCTTCCCCTCGTTCAAGACCAAGGGGGCAGAGTTTGACTATTTGGCGGTAAAGAGGCTCTACAAGGGAACAGTGGGACAATACAGATATGCGCGCCGCACCAAGACGATGAAAGAGTTGGCCAAGGTATGGCCAAGCTCCCCGTTCATAACCGAGTTGGTGGAGAAGCAGGGATCGACAGCGGAGTACAATTCTCGCACGTCTAAAGCGCAGGCTGCGAATCAGAATGCAGAAGCGAAGTCGAAGGCGGTGAAGCGCATCCACCTACCTGTCTAAGCCGCCTGTTGCCGCACTGGGTGGAGTGAATGGAGGCCTCTAATCCACCTTGATAGCGGGAATTTTTCGCATCTCCCGATCTAGGGCCTTGATGGTCGTTTCCCCGTAGCCCGTCGATGCTCTGCCATCCGCGTGCCCTTGGAGCATGTCGAGGTAATGCAGTTCCATCCCCACATCCCGGCCCACAGTCTTGAACCTGTGCCGCCACGCATGATTTGGCCGGAGCCTTGTATCCCACGGGTCGAACAGTGAGCGCACCCAGGTGCCCACCGCAGAGCCAACGTTCTCGGCCTGAGAACTCTTCTCCCCTCGCCTCTTGCGGCCTGACTGGTAGAAGAGAGGGCCGTCAGCGTGGGACCGGACGAAGTCGAGGAAGCCCATTTCGACAAGGTGTGGGTGGATGGGGACAAGGCGATATTGGCGGTTCTTCACGGTGCCTGCTTCTGGGGTAATGTTAATCAGCCAGATGCCATGCTCTTGATAGACATCCTGCTTGCGAAGCTGCGTGATCTCGTTCACACGAGCACCTGTGTAAGCACAAACCCATGGCACCCACCGGCAAGCGATCTTGGTCTCCGCGCTATGCTTTCCCTCGGACAATATCGCCTTGTTCGCGGCCAGCAGGATGGTGCTCGCTTCTGCATCGGTGTAGCCCGGTCCTCGGGTCAGCTTCCGCTCGCCTGCCGTTCGCTTTAGACCGTGTGCTGGGTTGGTGGTGATTTTCTGCCTATCCGACGCCGCTCTAAATATTGCCTTTATGTGGGGCAGGTACTTGTCAGCAATAGTCTTGAGAGAAAGGCCAGTCTGCTGCATGTGGTCCAGATAGTCCGACAGGTTCTCCCCTGTGACGCGCACGGCATCATCATGGCCTAGCCATTTTATCAGGGCATTAGTCTTGCTCTCGTATTCATCGACCGTCGCTGGCGCTCTCTCCTTGGCAGTATGATCCAGCTTCCACCACTCGAACAGTTGGGTGATCGTCACCTTCCCCTTGGCAACTGAGGGGGTCGCCTTCGTGGCAGCACTCAGGGGTGCTGGTGCGGGAAACCGCGCTGCATTCGTGTCGGGGCTATAGTCCCCGCCCGCTCTTCGGGCCTGATATTCTCCCGCCAGCCGGTAAGCCTTGTGCAGTTCGTCAATGAGTCGCCGCCTGCTGTAATCGTCAGCCGCCTTCCCCGCTTCCATCAGGAGCCTGTCTGCCTCCTCCCCAAACCAGCGCTCCTTGACTTCCGGGCCAGACTTCTCAAGGCGCGCCATGAGTCCGCTGTAGGCAGCCCATATCGTCTCCTCTCCCGGCTCCTCATCACGGGCTGCCACGAACCCTTGGTATGCCTTCCCGGCCAGCGCCAGTAGTTCTTTGTGGGGAATTGCGGACGGGGCAGAGCGAAGGGCAGCATGCTCCCGCTCCTTCTTTGCGGCCTCCTCGATAAAGCGCGCACGGGCTTCTTTGGGGTCTTTCGTCTGGAGGGAATACGAATATACCTTCCGGCCAACCTTGCCGATGAGGTCGGTGGGAACGCGTTGCACGAAGTAATAGACGCCAGTCGGCATCTTGGTCGGGTTGGCCATCATCAACACCATGAATACACCCCCTGTACATGACCGGGGCAATCTTCAAGCCGCTGATACCACTCAACTATTTGGAAATGCAAGAGAAACAAATGGTGCTGCCAGAGAGGATTGAACTCTCGACCTCACCCTTACCAAGGGTGTGCTCTACCACTGAGCTACGGCAGCATCAGGACCGGCGCAGTCGCTTTCCGGTCGGGCAGGCGGGCTATTGCCATAGGTTGGCGGTGAGCGCAAGCGCCAATCATCGGAATTCCAAAGAATTTCAGCCTTGGCGAAATTCCCGCTCAGCGCCACATGCCGCGCATCTTGGCGCCGACATCGACGCGGACCTGGCGAACCGCCTGCGGCGCACGGTCGTTGGCGGCGGGCTTGGGCCAGGTGCCGACCTCGAAGAACTGCAGCAGCGTCGCCGGCAGGAAGCGGCTGCGGGAGGCGTAGACGTGACGGTCGCCCTGGGCGTTCTGGCCGTAGGTGTAGAAGCGTTGGGGGACGATGAGCGAGAGGCTGTCCCTGGCCCGCGTCATTGCCACATAGAGCAGCCGGCGTTCCTCCTCGATGTCATCCGACTGGCCGACGGCGAGATCGGAGGGGATGCAGCCGTCGACGCAGTTGAGGATGAAGACGGAGGTCCATTCCTGGCCCTTGGCCGAGTGGATGGTCGAGAGGATCAGATAATCCTCGTCGAGCGAGGGGACGCCCGGCTGGTCGCTGACGGCATCCGGCGGATCGAGCGTCAGCTCGGTGAGGAAGCGTTCGCGCGAGCCATAGCCACCGGCGATCTGTTCGAGCTGGGCGAGATCGGCCTTGCGGGCGTCGACATCCTCGTGCACGCGGGCGAGATGCGGTTCGTACCAGAGACGGGCCTGTTCGAGCTCCTGCGGCCAGCCGGCCGTGCGGACTGCCAGCGACTGGAGCAGGTCGGTCAGCGTATTCCAATGATCGGCAGCCTTGGGCGGGGCCACCAGCGCTGCCATTTCGGCGAGCGGGTCAGGCGCGACCAGCATGGCGTCGAGCGTCTTGGCTGCCGTTTGTGGGCCGATGCCGGGCAGAAGCTGCAGAAGACGGAAACCCGCCACCTTGTCGCGCGGGTTCTGGGCGAAGCGCAGGATGGCCAGCATGTCCTTGACATGGGCACTGTCCAGAAATTTCAGCCCGCCGAACTTGGCGAAGGGAATGTTGCGGCGGGTGAGCTCGATTTCGAGCGCCGCACTGTGATGCGAGGCGCGGAACAGCACCGCCTGCTGCTTCAACAGTTGCCCACGCTCGCGATTGTCAAGCACATGGTCGCAGACGAAGCGGGCCTGATCGCTCTCGCGGCCGATCCTCGGATTGCCGTTCGGTCCAGAGATTCTTGGTAAAGCGCTCGCGGGCCAGTTCGATCACGCCGTTGGCAGCAGCGAGGATGGGGCCGGTCGAGCGGTAATTGCGGTCGAGTGTGACGATATCGGCCCGCGGTTCGAAATTGCCGGGAAAGTCGAGAATGTTGCGGACGGTGGCGGCGCGGAAGGAATAGATCGACTGGGCATCGTCGCCGACCACGGTCAGCCCGCAGCCATCCGGCTTCAGCGCCATCAGGATCGAGCTCTGCAGCCGGTTGGTGTCCTGGTATTCGTCGACCAGGACATGGTCGAAACGACCGCCCATCTCGCCGGCCAGAACCGGGTCCACCGCCGCCTGTTGCCAGTAGAGCAGCAGGTCGTCGTAATCGAGCACGTTCTGGGCCTGCTTGGCCTCGACATAGCCGGCGAACAGCTCCCGCAGCTGCGTCTGCCAGTTGGAGCACCAGGGAAAGGCGGCGCGCAGCACCTCGTCGAGCGGAGTTTCGGAATTGACGGCCCGGGAATAGATCGCCAGACATGTCGCCTTGGTGGGAAAGCGGCTTTCCAGCTTCGACAGACCGAGGTCGTGGCGCACGAGGTTCATCAGGTCGGCACTGTCCTCGCGATCGTGGATGGTGAAATCCGGGTTCAGGCCGATCTCATAGGCATATTCGCGCAGCAGGCGGGCGCCGATGCCGTGGAACGTGCCTTTCCAGTTCATCGCCTCGGCGGCGGCACCTCCGGCGGAGCCCAGGACGTGCGCGCAGATACGTTCGACGCGGCGCGCCATCTCGCCGGCAGCGCGGCGCGAAAAGGTCATGAGCAGGATACGGCGCGGGTCTGCGCCGGCGACGATCAGATGCGCGACGCGATGGGCAAGCGTATTGGTCTTGCCCGAGCCGGCGCCGGCGATGATCAGCAGCGGTCCGGCAATAGTGCCCTGATCCGAATTGCAGCCATGCTCGACTGCGCGACGCTGCGCATCGTTCAACTTCTCAAGATAGGCCGCCGCCATCCAATTCCCTCGTTCGGAACGAAATACGAACGTAGGGGATTCGCGGCCGTTTGGGAAGTCCGGCGCCTTCCATGGTCCGATGGGAGGCTCTGCCTCAGCAGGTCTTCGGCAACACCATGCCCACCAGCATGAACCGGCCATCCGGAAAACGCAGCAGGAGCAGGATGGGCTTGCAGGCAGGTCTGCTTGGCATGGCTTGGCGCTGCTGCATCAGGCTTACCGGCCGGAGAGTGGGGGTATCGTCCGTCTTGAAGGAGCGGATCGAAGCTTCGGTATTGGTGGCGATCAGCAGCAGCAGGCAGATCGAAAACAATTTGATCATGTGGCACCTATACGGCAGCCCACCAGATTGATCCCGTATTAAAAAAACTGGTGAGTGCTGCATCAAGTTCCAATAGCTCTCACGATTTATTGATCGGCGGCTGCGCTTCCGGCTGAGCAGACTTTCGTTGGCAAGCCAACAATTCATCCGCTTGTCCGTTGTGTTGTCGCAAGTTCTTGTCGGAAAACCGCGGGACACTTTTCCGGAATCTACTTCGCTTTCTTTGACGGTTATGGCACCGCCGTGCCGCGTTTCTTCTAGCCGGCTCACTAAGTCGACGCTCAGCAGCCGGTGTCTGGCTTCGCAACCTCGAAGATTTCGACATGGCCATCCGGCAAGCGCAGATAAAGCATGACGGCTCAGCGCTGCTGGAACCGTCGTTATCCTCGCGATCATGGGCGCTCATCGTCGCGACGGCCTTGATGAGGGCAATCGCATCCTGGCGACCGGAGAGAGCGCGGCCGCCGGGGTGATGTCGGCGAGGCGGTCAGAAGTTTCGTGTTTGCCCTCGCAATCGACGGCCAACCACCGCCATGGATCAAAACGGCGCGGCAAGCGTTGTCTTCCCTGGGACAACACGGAAGGAGACCATCATGTTCAATGCATCCGATATCCGCGAACATGCCGAAGTCGTCGGCAAGGACGGCCGCCATGTCGGCACCGTCGACCGCGTCGAGGGCGACCGGATCAAGCTCACCAAGGCCGACAGCAAGCAGCCGGGCCATGCCGGCCACCATCATTTCATCGATCTCAAACTGGTGGAAGCCGTGCGGGGCAATCGCGTGCAGCTGTCCGTGGCGAGCACCGCGGCAATCAGCGACGAAGAAGAACAAAGCGGCCGCTCGGTGCAGTAAGCCAAATCCACTGAAGAAGCCGGGTTCCGCCCGGCTTCTTCATGGGGGATATCCAATGACCAAGCTTCGAAAGTGCGACGCCGTCGAATGGCGGTGGGGTGCCTACCACGCGAAGGGCAAGATCGTCGAGCGCTTCACCGAGACTGTCAGTCGCAAGATCAAGGGAAAGGAAATCAAGCGCAAGGCGTCGAAAGCCGAGCCCGTTCTGCTGATCCGTCAGGACGATGGCGACCGCGTGCTCAAGCGCGCAAGTGAGGTAAAGCCTCTCGGGAAGGCGTGACCATGTGTTCATCAGTACAAGCCGGAAAGGAGTTCGCCGTGCCTCAGTCCCTCGAAATTTCCGATCTTGAAGATTTCATCGACGTCTATCTGCAGGTGATCATCGCCGAGGCCAATGAAGCCGGGTTTTCCTCGGCGGAAATCCTGACGGCGCTTGGGGATGCCATCGAGCGACAGCGGCACGCTTTTGACGAGGACCCCGATCCGGCGGACGATCCGGCCCCCCGGAAAGCCAGGCCTTTCCGGCCGAGTGCCAGCACGAAGCATTGAGTGTTCATGATCCGCGAGCAGCGGCTGCCATAGTCAGCGACACCGCTCAGCGCGCAGCCAGCCGATCCTTCATTGCCCTGACCGTATTCCGGTCCGTGACACGGACTTCGGCGGCCGAAAAGCCGAAGGTGATGAGGTGTTCGTCTTTCACCGCAACCTTGGCCGAACAGGAGGAATGCACTTCCTTGACATCCAGGCGATCAAGGAGGGCATCGATATTTGCCAGGTTGATGCCGGCGCCGGGCATGATCGAGATGCGGCCATCGGCGATCTTCAGCGCCTTGCCAAGATCGTCCACGCCCTTGTCAACGGACGCTGCCCGGCCGGAACTCAATATGCGTTCGAAGCCGCATTCGATCGCCAGTTCGATCGCCTCGTCGATATCGGGCACGAGATCGAAGGCGCGATGCAGCGTGCGCGGCATGTTGCTGACGGCATTGCAGAGCGCAATCAGCGCCTCCGTGTCGAGCCGTCCATCTGCGGCACTGGCGCCGAACACCACGCCGGCGAGACCGGCGGAGGCTGCGAAATAGATGTCATTGGTCATGATCTCGATTTCGCGCGGCGTATAGATGAAATCGCCGGCGCGCGGGCGGATCATGGCATAGCAAGGGATCGGCGAGCGCTGCGCCGCACTCATCAGGCCGGCTGAAGGCGTCAAGCCGCCAACGGCCAGCGCGCTGCAAAGCTCGATGCGGTCGGCCCCGCCTTCGATTGCAGCTTCCAGCCCGGCGACGTCGTCCACGCAGACTTCGAGCAATATGTCAGCCATGCCGGCTTCGTTCCAGTCCCATCAATGCCGCCCCGATCAGGCCCGGCTCCACATCGCAGCCGGCCCTCACCACGAGCGGCCGGCGAAACTCCCTTAGTATCCGTCTTCTTACGGAAAGGTCAATTTCCGTGAGAAGTTCCTGGGAATTTGAGAGTCCGCCGCCGGCCGGCACGATCGAAGCGCCGGTAATATTGACGGCAAGTGCTAAGGGCGAGGCGACGAGGTCGACATAAATTTCTACGGTGCGCACCGCCTTTGAATCACCGGATTGCCAGGCCTCGATGATCGCCGTGCTGGCGATTTCCTCGGCATGCAGGTGCTGATAGAGCCGCTCCAGCCCGCGCGCGCCGCCGATGGTGTTGACGCAGCCTTTCTGGCCGCAGGTGCAGGGAAAAGCGGGGATGGCAACCGACGGATCGCCGGCGAAGGCCGCGACAATCGGGCCATGCCCCCATTCGCCGGCAAAGCCGCCTTTGGCATTGATCAGCCTGCCGTCCGCCACCAGTCCACCACCGACACCGGAGCCGAGGATGATGCCGAAGACGATGGCATGCCCTCTCCCCGCGCCTGCACCGGCTTCGGCGAGGACAAAGCAATCGGCGTCGTTGGCAATGATGACGGGGAGGTTGAGGGTGGCTTCGAGATCGGCTTGGAGCGGCCTCTGGTCGATACAGGGGATGTTGGCGCAGGTGATGATGCCGGTCTCGGGATCGACGACGCCGGTCATGGAGATCGAAAGGCAGGCGGGTGTTTGCGGCTGGGCGGCGATGATGTCGCGGAGGATAGCGATGAAAGCCGGATAGTCATCGAGAGGGGTCGGATAGCGGTCGAGGATCTGGATATCGTCGGCCGAACGGGCGACGGCGCTCTTGATCCAACTGCCGCCGATGTCGAGGCAGAGAATCATAGGTAGGTTGGAGCGAGTGGCTCACCCCCCTCTGGCCTGCCGGCCATCTCCCCCTCAAGGGGGGAGATTGGCAAGCGGCTGACCGCCTGCCACAAATTGCCGTTGAGGGCTGAGAGTGCTGAAGAAGATTGTGGCGAGGCAGTGCCCCATCCAATCTCCCCCCTTAAGGGGGAGATGCCCGGCAGGGCAGAGGGGGGTAGCGTCATCCTCCGCGTCGCAATCATCGAATCGCCCTGCCCTCCGCATCGAACCGGTGCGTGGCGCCATTGGCCGAGGCATGTACAACGTCATCCACGGCAAAGGCATGTTCGCCGAACAGCTTCACCGTCAACGACCCAACCTTCTCGCTTTCCAGATAAACGATCGTCTCGGCGCCCAGATGCTCCACATGGACGACCTTCCCCGACCACTGGCCGCTGTCGCGCGACAGCGTCATATGTTCAGGCCGGACGCCGAGCGTCTTGTAGCCACTTTCGCCCAGGCGCTCCGCATCGATGAAATTCATCTGCGGCGAACCGATGAAGCCGGCGACGAAGAGATTGTTGGGGCGATTGTAGAGTTCCATCGGCGAGCCGACCTGCTCGACAAGTCCGGCATTGAGCACGACGATCTTGTCGGCCAGCGTCATCGCCTCGACCTGGTCATGAGTGACATAGATGATCGTCGCCTTCAGCCGCCGGTGCAGCTTGGCGATTTCGAGACGCGTCTGGACGCGTAGCGCGGCATCGAGGTTGGAGAGCGGCTCATCGAACAGGAAGAGCGTCGGCTCGCGCACGATGGCGCGGCCGATGGCGACGCGCTGGCGCTGGCCGCCGGAAAGTTCGGCCGGTCGGCGTTCCAGATAGGGTTCCAGCGACAGCATGGTCGAGGCCTTCTTCACCCGATCGTCGATCACCGATTTCTGCTCGCCGGCCTGTTTCAGGCCGAGCGCCATGTTGTCGCGCACGGTCAGATGCGGGTAGAGCGCATAGGATTGGAAGACCATGGCAATGCCGCGCTTGGCAGGCGGGGTGGCCGACACTTCCTTGCCGTCGATGACGATCTGGCCCGAGGTGATGTCTTCCAGGCCGGCAATGCTGCGCAGAAGCGTGGACTTGCCGCAACCCGACGGGCCGACGAAGATCACGAATTCGCCGTCGTTGACGTCAAGGTCGATGCCTTTCAGCACATGCACCGGGCCGAACGACTTGTTTACCGATTTAAGCGTGAGATTACCCAACGAGGTTCTCCAGGTTTTGGGGTGAAAACCCCTTAGAGGTCTATCATCTTGCCGGTGCGGACGCTTTCGTCTGCCGCCAGGCAAATGCGGAGCGATTGCACCGCGTCGTTCATGTGGCGCTCAAGATCCAGGTCCTCACGGATCGCCTTGAACACGAAGGCCTGCTCGAGATCGCAGAGGTCCTGATGACCCGGCTCGCCGGCCATCTGCAGCATCTGGTCGGGCTCGACGAACTTGGCGTCCGGGCCGGCCTTGGCCTTGTGCAGGCGAATGGTCGAAGTCTTGGTGTGGGTATCGATGTCGTCGGACTTGGCGTTCGGGTCCATGACGATCGAGACGCAGCCGTTCGGCGACATCACGTCCTTGACGAAGAAGGCGGTTTCCGAGATCATCGGACCCCAGCCGGCCTCGTACCAGCCAACCGATCCGTCGTCGAACAGCACCTGCAGGTGGCCGTAATTATACATGTCCGGCTTGATCTCGTCGGAGAGGCGCAGGCCCATGCCGCGCACCGAAACCGGCTTGGCATCGGTGATCTGGCACATGACATCGACATAGTGGACGCCGCAATCGACGATCGGCGGCGTGGTCTGCATCAGCGCCTTGTGCGTCTCCCAGGTCTTGCCGACGGATTGCTGGTTGAGGTTCATGCGGAAGACATAGGGGCCGCCGAGGTCGCGGGCCAGCGCGATCAGCTTGATCCACGAAGGATGGTGCCGCAGGATATAGCCGATCACCAGCTTGCGGCCATTGGCCCGGGCGCAGGCGACGACGCGCTCGGCATCGGCGACTGTGGTTGCCAGCGGCTTCTCGACGAAGACATGGCAGCCGGCCTCCATCGCCTTGACCGCAAAGTCGGCATGGCTGTCGGAATAGGTGTTGATCGAGCAGAGTTCCGGCTTCAGCTCGGCCAGCGCCTCGGCGAAAGACGGCAGGATAGCGCGGCCGGAAAGCAGGTCCGGCAGGTCCACCTTCGAGCGGTTGACGAGGCCGACAATGTCGAAGCCGGAATTCTTGGCATAGGCCTGGGCATGGCTCATGCCCATATTGCCAAGGCCGGCGACGAGGACCCGGATGGGGGCTTCACTCATTTCACTGCTCCTGCCGTGATGCCGCGGATCAGTTGCCGCGAGAAGATGAGATAAAGGATGAGGACCGGCGCGATGGCGAGCGACAGCGCTGCCAGAACCGCATTCCAGTTGGTGACATACTGGCCGATGAATACCTGCGCGCCGAGCGTGATCGTCTTGGTCGCCTCAGCTGGCGCCAGGATCAGCGGGAACCACAGGTCGTTCCAGATCGGGATCATCGAGAAGACGGCGACCGTCGCCATGGCGGGACGCACCAGCGGCAGAACCAGGCGGAAGAAGATTGCATATTCCGACAGCCCGTCGATGCGCCCGGCATTCTTCAGGTCGTCGGAGACCGTCTTCATGAATTCCGACAGAATGAAGATCGCCAGCGGCAGGCCCTGTGCCGTATAGACGAGGATCAGCGCCGTGCGCGTATTGACAAGGCCGGTGGCCACCATGCCCTGCAGGATGCCGATCGTGCCGAGGCGGATCGGGATCATGATGCCGAGCGCCATGTAGAGGCCGAGCAGCGTATTGCCCTTGAAGCGATATTCCGACAGTGCGAAGGCGGCCATGGCGCCGAAGAGCAGAACGAAGAAGATCGAGACGATGGTGATGATCAGCGAGTTCTGCATGTAGTGCAGGAAATCGCCCTGGCCGAGCACGGTCGTATAGCCGATCGGGTCGAAGGTTCCGGGCAGCGGCGGCTGCATCGGATTGCGGAAGATCGCAGCGCGCGACTTGAACGAATTGATGATCGTCATAAACACCGGAAACAGCGCCACGATCGTATAGGCGATCAGCACCGCGTGGGCTGCGATCGAACGGCGGACAGAAGAACGAGCTTTCGACATATCTTCCTCCTCAGAACTGGTAGCGGCGCATGCGACGCTGGACGGCGAACAGATAGAAGCACACGCCGGCAAGGATGATCAGGAACATCACCGTCGCGATCGTCGCGCCCATCGAATGGTTGCCAAGCTGTAGCTGGAAGCCGAAGAAGGTGCGGTAGAGCAGCGTGCCCAGGATGTCGGTCGATCCGTCCGGACCGGCAAGCGCGCCCTGCACGGTGTAGACCAGGTCGAAGGCGTTGAAATTGCCGACGAAGGTCAGGATCGAGATGATGCCGATCGCCGGCAGCACCAGCGGCAGCTTGATCTTCCAGAACTGGCTCCAGCCGGTGATGCCGTCCATTTCGGCCGCTTCCAGCACTTCGTCGGGGATGTTGAGCAAGGCAGCATAGATCAACATCATCGGAATGCCGACATATTGCCAGACCGAGATCAGCGACACTGTGACGAGCGCCGTATTCGGCCTGCCGAGCCAGGGGCCGAACAGCCATTTCAGGTGGACATAGCTCAGGAGATCAGGCGCCACGCCCCAGATCGGCGACAGGATGAGCTTCCAGATGAAACCGACGATGACGAAGGAGAGCAGCGTCGGTAGGAAGATGGCGGTGCGGTAGAAGGTGGTAAAGCGCAGCTTGGGGATGGAGAGGATCGCCGCCAGTATGACGCCGATCGGATTCTGCACCAGCATGTGGATACAGAAGAAGATGGTATTGTTTTTCAATGCATTCCAGAAGCCGATCGACCAATTGGGATCGCCGAACAGCTTTTTGAAATTGTCCAAACCGACGAAGTGCCTGACATTGTCGACCTCGTTATAGAGCGACAGCCAGAGCGTTCCGCCGAGCGGGATGATCATCACCGCGGTGTAGACCAGGAAGGCCGGCAGCATGAAGACAATAATATGCCATCGGAAGGGTCGGCGGATAGCGCCCAGGGGAATTGACGGATCGTCGCTGGTCATGGAGTGGCCTTGTTTGTAGATATCGTCAGTTTTACAAGGGGTTGCTGAAAGCTGCGTCAGATCAGCATGCCGTATGAGCCCCTCACCTGCAAAATCTAAGGGTTAGAAAATGCGCGCACCCTCGCTGGCGTGGCAACGTCCAGTGCGCATTTCCTAACGCCTTGATTTTGCTTCCTCTCCCACAAGGGGAGAGGCAACCCGCGGCGGCGCCTCGCCCATCTCTTCTTCTCCCCTTGTGGGAGAAGAAGCAATTTCATCGGCTTAGCTGTTGCGCCCACAAACGGCACGACACCTTCGAGGTTGTGCGCAACAGCTAAACGATAGAAATTGCAGATGAGGGGCCCATGATCGATGCTCCTCTTCGAAGCCGATCATGAGCCTCCATCGAGATTCCGTTCGTATGAATAGCCCCGCCCCTCGTTGGGGCAGGGCCGATGTCACCCTTACTTCGCCGGCTTGTACCAGCTGTCGAGACCCTTCTGCAGCTTGTCAGCAGCATCCTTCGGCGTTTCGGTGCCGTTGATGACGTTGGCCGATGCGGTCCAGGTGTCGTTTTCGAGGTTCGGAGTGCCGCGCGACAGGATCTGGTAGGTCGAGCGGATCGTCGACTTGCACTTGCCGCGCCAGGAGACGAATTCCTGGGCGAGCGGATCGGACATCTTCACGGGGTTCTTGTTGAGGCTGAAGAAGCCCGGCAGCGCGTTGGCGTAGATTTCGGCGAATTCCGGCGAAGCGACCCAGCTGAGGAACTTCTCCGTTTCAGCCTTGTGCGCCGTGTTGGCATTTTCGCCCATGCCGATATCGGTATGGTCGGAAATGTAGCAGGGGTCACCGGCCTTCTCGACCGGCGGCGGGAAGGCACCCATCTTGAAAGTGTCCTTGATCTGCGCATTAAAGCCCGAAATCTCCCACGAGCCAGCCGGATAGATTGCCGCGCGGCCAAGCTCGAACAGATTCTGGCTGTCCGAATAGGTCTGGGCTTCGAAGCCGTCGCCGAGATAGGGCTTCCACTTGGCGAGCTCTTCATAAGGCTTGACCCATTGCTCATCAGTGAGCTTCTGGGTGCCCTTGATCAGCGCCACGCGGCCTTCTTCGCCCTTCCAGTAGTTCGGGCCGATATTCTGGTAGCCCATGGTGGCGGCTTCCCAGAGGTCCTTCGTGCCCATGGCCATCGGGGTATAGGTGCCGTCAGCCTTGATCTTATCAAGCGCGGCATAGAATTCGGCGGTTGTTGTCGGCACGGAAATGCCGAGCTTTGCGAAAGCGTCCTTGTTGTAGATGAAGCCGTGGATAACGGACGCCATCGGCACGCAGAAGCTGGCCGAGCCATCATCGGTCGTCCAGGCGGACTTGGCGACATTGTCGAAGTTTTCCATACCCGGCAGCTTGGTCACGTCGGCCAATTGCTTCTTCTTGTAGAGTTCGAGCGAAGCGTCAAACGGGCGGCAGGTGATGAGGTCGCCGGCCGACTTCGCATCGAGCTTGGCGTTCAAGGCAGCGTTATATTCAGTCGGCGCGGTCGGCGAGAAGACGACCTTGATGCCCGGATTCTTGGCTTCGAAAGCCGGGATGATCTTGTCTTTCCAGATGGCCAGATCGTCGCCGCGCCAGCTTTCGATGGTCAGCGTCACGTCCTCTGCAGATGCAATGCCGGCATAGCAGACGAGGCTCGTGCCCAAAAGCAGGCTGGTAATGAGATTACGGGTCATTTTGTTCTCCCTCTTGGTGTGACGCCACCATGGCGTCCATCAACTGTCATTTGCCTGGGGCATTTCTGTCCCAGATCCCTGTTTTCACGCGTCGCCGCCCCAACCGGGCCGGCGATAGTCTTTCGCATCACGCCTGTCGTCATCCCGAAACCGGCTCTCGGCCTCGGACGACATGCGCTATCTGCCGATCATGCCGAGCGCGCGCCGGACATTCTGGCCGCTTTCCCGAAGCATGGTTTCAGCCGAATTTCTGTCTCCGGCGCCCGCCGCCAGCAGGATCGCCGCCTTCACGGAGCCGTGGGCTACATCGACAAGCCGCCCGGCTTCGGGAATTTCCACGCCGGATATTTCCGAGACGATACGGGCCGCACGGCTCTTGAGCTTGATATTGTCGGCCCTGAGATTGACCATATGGCCGTCATGCACATGGCCGAGCCGGATCGCCATCAGCGTCGAGAACATGTTGAGCGCGATCTTCTGCGCCGTGCCGGCACCCATGCGGGTGGAACCGGAAACCATTTCCGGCGGCGTTGCGAGCAGGATCGCCACATCGGCGCCGGCGAACAGCTTTGCGCCGGCATTGTTGGCAATCGCGATGACCTTCGCGCCCCTGGCCTTGGCCACCTCGGCGACGGCAAGTGCGTAAGGCGTCGAACCGCTGGCGGAAATCGAAATAACGCAGTCTCCGGCCCCAATCACGCGCTCGGCATCCGCCCGCGCCTGATCGACATTGTCCTCCGGCGATCCCTTGAGATCGAGCAGGTCGGCGACACCGCCGGCAAGCAGGATGACGATCCGGTCATTGGCAATACCATAGGTGCCGGGAAGCTCGAGCGCATCGGCCATGGCCATCAGGCCGGAACTGCCGGCGCCGGCATAGACCAGCTTGCCGCCGGCCGAAATCGTATTGGCTGCAAGGGCCGCCCCTTTAGCAATCGCATCATGGGCGGCGTCGACGGCATGCGCCGCCTCCTGCTGGGCAGAACCCAAAAGCCGAAGGATTTCGGCCGACGACAATGTGTCGAGCCCCTTCGCCTTTTCGTTCGATGCCTCTGTTCCGCGTGATCCCATGTGGAAATCTCCTCTGCAGCAATTTAAAACCAAAAAAATACCAATTGTCCAGAGGAAATTGCTTTTTCATTAATTTTTTGTGATACCGCCTCCATGTGGCGCGCATTAAACCATTGTTTCTACACAAATAAAGTTTTTTATCGAAAAGTTTACGTTTGGCGCTTGGATATTGGTATTTTTTTGGTATCATCAGTTTCAGGAGGCATTTTCATGCAGCAATATCTGATTGGCATCGATGGAGGGGGCACGAGTTGCCGCGCGGCCGTGGCGGATCGCCAGGGCAATATCCTTGGCCGCGGCAAGTCCGGCTATGCCAATATCATGACCGCACCGGACGCCGCGCTCATCAATATCGCCAAGGCGGCCCGCGCCGCTTTTGCCGATGCGGGACTCAGCGAAGATTTCGTGCGCACCGCCGACGCCTTTCTCGGCCTTGCCGGCAACAATGCCGAAAACACCGTCTCCTACATCGTTCCGCGCCTGCCATTTGCGCATTCGATCATCGAATCGGACGGGCTGATCGCGCTGCAGGGCGCGCTCGGCGACGGTGATGGCGCGATTGCGATTCTCGGCACCGGCACGATCTATATCGCCCGCAAGGGCAATCGTGTCTTCTCGATCGGCGGCTGGGGTTTTCATCTCGGCGACCAGGGCAGCGGCGGCAAGCTGGGGCAGAGCGCGCTCGCCGAGAGCCTGCTCGCCTATGACGGCATTATCGAAAAGACGCCGCTCACGACGAGCCTGCTTGAAGAATTCAACAATGATGCATCGAAAATGGTCGCCTTCTCGCAGAGCGCCAAGCCAGGTGATTTCGGCCGATTCGCACCGCGCGTGTTCGAATTCGCCTCGACCGGCGACCAGACCGCCATGCGTATCCTGCGGCAAGCAGGTGCGGACATCGATGCCTCGCTCGACAGGGTGGCGCAACTGACCAGCGGCGGCAGGCTCTGCCTGCTGGGCGGACTGGCCGGGCTTTATCCGTCTTTCCTGGCGGAGCGGCATCGCGAACGGCTTGTCCAACCGGTTGCCGATGCGCTTACCGGCGCGATCGCGCTTGCCCGCGCCGCTTTCTCCGACCGACGCGAGGTTGCCGAATGAGTGACGCGCTTTCCGCCATCCTGTCGCCGGACGAATTGCAGAATGTCGGTTCCGGCCCGCTTTACATCAAGCTCCGGCAGAGCCTGGAAGACGCGATCCGCACCGGCAAGCTCAGCCATGGCCAGGCATTGCCGCCGGAGCGCGACCTCGCCGAATTCGCCAATGTCAGCCGCGTGACCGTGCGCAAGGCCGTCGACGATCTCGTCAAGGACGGGTTGCTGATGCGCAAGCATGGCTCCGGCACGTTCGTGATGCAGCCGGTGTCGAAGCTGCAGCAGCCGCTGTCGCATCTCACCTCRTTCACCGAAGACATKGCGCGGCGCGGCTATACCACCCATTCGGAATGGCTGGTGCGCGGCCTGTTCACCCCCTCGCCCGACGAGATGATGAAGCTCGGCCTCAAGGTCGGCATCATGGTGGCGCGGCTCGACCGCCTGCGCATTGCCAATGAACTGCCGCTCGCCATCGAGCGTGCCAGCCTGCCGGCCGACGTGCTGCCCGACCCGAAGTCGGTCGAAACCTCGCTCTATGCGGAATTGCACCGCACGGGCCATCGGCCGGTGCGCGCCGTGCAGCGTATCTCGGCGACCAATGTCGGCAAGGAGGAAGCCGCGCTGCTTGCCGTGCCGATCGGCTCAGCGGGGCTGGCGATCGAGCGCGTCTCCTATCTCGCCTCGGGGCGCGTGGTGGAAGTCACCCGCTCGCTCTATCGCGGCGACGCCTATGATTTCGTTGCAGAAATGACGCTTGTGGACGCCTGACCACAGCCAACAGAGAGAATCCCCCATGTCGACGCATATGCGCCAGGAAATCGATGAAATACCGGAAGCCGCAGCACGGCTGATCAGCCAATCGGCCAGCGCGCTGAAGGAGGCCGGCCAGGCACTGAAGGTCAAGGATCCCGCCTTCCTGATCACCATTGCCCGCGGCTCTTCCGACCATGCGGCACATTTTCTCAAATATGCCATCGAGCAGACGGCCGGCCGCGCCGTCGCTTCGATCGGGCCATCGCTCGCCTCGATCTATGGCAGATCGCTGAAGCTGAATACTGCAGCGGCGATCTCGATCTCGCAATCCGGCAAGAGCCCGGACATCGTCGCTCTGGCGCAGTCGGCAACGCAATCCGGCGCACTGACCATTTCGCTCACCAATACCCTTCCCTCGCCGCTCTCCGACGCTTCGGCCCATCCGATCGACATCAAGGCCGGCCCGGAACTGGCGGTCGCAGCAACCAAATCATTCTTCAATTCCGTGCTTGCCGGTCTCGCGATTCTCGGTGAATGGACTGGCGACACGGCCCTGCAAACCTCGATCGCCGGGCTGCCGGAAAGCCTTCGCAAAGCTACCACGCTCTCCTGGCAGGAATTGATGGACGAACTCGGCGATGCCGAATCGCTCTACATGCTCGGCCGCGGCCCATCCTTTGCCATCGCCGGCGAGGCGGCGCTGAAATTCAAGGAAACTTCCGAAATGCATGCCGAGGCCTATTCCAGCGCCGAAGTGCTGCATGGGCCGGTGGCCTTGGTCGGCCGGCGCTTTCCGGTCGTCACCTTCGCCGCCCGCGACGCCGCGCTACCCTCGGTACGTGAGACAGCGGATGGCCTCGCTGCCAAGGGTGCGCTCGCCTTCATCACCGCCGACGGCGCGTCCTCGGCGCGTCGCCTGCCCTTCGTCGAAACGGGCCATCCGCTGACCGATGCGCTGGCGCTGATCGTTCCCTTCTACGGCTTCGTCGAAGCCTGGTCGCGCGCCCGCGGCTTTAACCCCGACGCCCCGGCCGCCCTCAAGAAAGTCACGGAGACGCGATGAGCACGTATCTCGCCCTCACCCATGCCCGGATTTTCGACGGCGATGTCTGGCACGACGATAGTGCCCTGCTGGTCGAGGACGGCCGAATCAAAGCTATTTCGCCGGCTAACGAAACACCTGCGGGAATACAGCAGATCGACTGCAAGGGCTCGGTCGTGGTTCCCGGCTTCATCGACCTCCAGGTCAATGGCGGCGGCGGCGTCATGCTCAACGACGAGCAAACCGTCGAAGGCATTACCCAGATTTGCTCCTCGCATGCCCAATTCGGCACCACGGCACTGCTGGCGACGCTGATCACCGACACGCGCGAGATCACTGCTGCAGCAATTGCGGCTGGCCGTGAGGCGAAGGCACGGAATGTGCCGGGCTTTCTCGGCCTGCATCTCGAAGGCCCGCATCTTTCCGTGGCGCGCAAGGGCACGCATCACCCGGGCCTGATTCGACCAATGGAACAGGCCGACCTCGACAATCTCTTGGCGCTCAGAGGCGTGTTCGACGCGATCATGACGACGGTGGCGCCTGAGAACACGACGGAAGACCAGGTGCGGCAGCTTGTGGATGCCGGTTTCGTCGTCAGCCTGGGCCATACCAACGCGTCTTATGAAACCGCCGAGCACTATGTCGCCGCGGGCGCAAAGACCGCGACGCATCTTTTCAATGCCATGAGCCCACTGGAAAACCGGACTCCCGGGCTGGTGGGCGCGGCGATCAATCTCGGCGCGCTTTCCTGCGGCCTGATCGCCGATGGTTTCCACGTCCATCCAGCCGCGATGAACATTGCGATCAACGCCAAGCAGGGACCAGGCAAGATTTTTATCGTTACCGACGCCATGTCGACCATCGGCACGGACCTGCCCGGCTTCATGCTGAATGGACGGCAGATTTTCCGCAAGGACGGCCGGCTGACGCTGGCAGACGGCACGCTGGCGGGTGCCGATATCGACATGCTGTCGTCTGTGCTGTTCGTGCATCGCGAACTCGGCCTGCCGTTCGAGGAGGCCGTGCGGATGGCAAGCATCAACCCGGCCGAGGCGATGGGCGTGGCAGGTCGCAAAGGGCGGCTTCAGTCGGGATTCGATGCGGATTTCGTGGTGCTGACCGAGGACTATCGGATGAAGGGCACCTGGATCGGCGGGGAGCGGGTGTTCGAGGCGTAAGCCGCGGCTCGGCGGCGCCGCCGAGGCGTCGGATCGCCGTAAATCGAGTCCCTTCCGCTCGGCCATGTCGATGCTGACCCTCTATATCAACCCGTGCCGGCAAGAACCTGCCCGAGGGGCAGAAACGCGTGCTTGAGGAGGCCAAGGACGAGTTGCGCAAAGCGTTCGGCAAGGAGAAGCAAGGGTAAGCGCCGCGGCACACCGGTCATTCGCCCTTGTCAGCCAGCCGTTTATGTATCGACATATAAGGAAATGTTCCGCTTCCTGCGCCAAATACAACGCGCGGTACCATTCCGTACGACAAAACAAGGGTTGAATCGCACCCATCAAGAATTGAAAACGACAAATCGCTGAGGCGGGAAAGTCGCGCAATACTGCAACGCAAGATGTGTGACGCGTGAGGAATTAGAAACCTCCGCCGTCGAAATATTCTTTTCAGCTTTGTGAAATTCTCCTATCAGTTCCATGGGGTTTCACTTCTGGCGGAGAAGTTTGGATCATGGCGGCCTTTTCAGAGCCTGTATGGGTGACACAAGCCCATCGCAGCGACTATCGCGCGCCGATCCAAGACAATGAGAATGTCGATATTGTTGTGATCGGCGCGGGTTTCATGGGCCTGACCTCCGCCCTGCATGCGGCGCGGCGTGGCTTGGACGTGCATGTCGTCGAGGCCGCGCGAATCGGCGAAGGGGCAAGCGGGCTGAATGGCGGACAAGTGATCCCCGGCCTGAAATACGATCCGGAATGGCTGCTCGAACATTTCGGCAGTGCTCGCGGCGAGGCCCTGATTCAATTTGCCGCAGGCACGGCGGATGCGGTGTTCGATCTCATCCGTGACGAGAATCTGGATGTGCCACACAATCGCAATGGCTGGATTCAGGCGTGCCATACCGAGGCCGCAATGGAAGCTGCCGCAACCCGCCACCGGCAATGGGCTGCGCGCGGCGCCGATGTCGAAATGCTCGACGCCAACCGCATAGAGAAACTCATCGGCACAGCCAATTATCACGGCGGCTTTCTCGATCGGCGCGCGGGCGGCATCAATCCCCTCGCATTCGTCTTCGAATTGGCGCGGATCGCCACCGAGGCCGGGGCAAGAATTTCAGAGAACACCCAGTGTATCCGGATGGAAAAGGGGACGGGCGGCTGGATCGTCTCGCTGGCCAACGGCAAGTCGATCCGTGCCCGCAAGGTGATCCTGGCGACCAATGCTTATTCGAGCGGCCTCATTCCCGGCCTGGCGCAGAGTCTCGTGGCACTGCAATCGTTCCAGATCGCCACCGAACCGCTGCCGGAGCGCACCAGCCGCGACATCCTGCCGGAGCGGCAGGCGGTCTCCGATTCCCGGCGCATTCTGGTTTATTATCGCCGTACTGCCGATGATCGACTGATCCTTGGCGGCCGCGGCCCGATGGGCACGCCAAGCCATACGGACGACTGGGGGCATCTCGAACGCGCCATGATCCGGCTCTTCCCGCTTCTGTCCGATATCCGGATCGACAAGCGCTGGTATGGCCGCGTCGCCATGACACCGGATCATCTGCCGCATTTCCACGAGCCGGAAAAGGGCCTCGTCACGCTTGTCGGCTGCCAGGGCCGCGGCATCGGCCTGATGACCTCGGCGGCAAGACATGTCGTCGACTATCTCGCAAACGGCGATCCAGACGCGCTGCCCTTTCCGATCACGGCGATCAAACCGATCCCGTTCCACATGTTCCGCCGTATCGGCGTCGGCGCGCTGATCGCCTGGTATCGAACGCTGGATGCGATCGAGCAGTGACTGAGACCCCATGAAATTTTCTTGACAGTCTCCGAAAAATGAAAATTATAGGATTTATTTCATTTTTCAGAAAACGGTCCCATGACGGAGATCGCCCAGACCCAGCCGAGTGTGAAAAGCGGTTCAGCAGCCGCCTTCCGGATCGGCATGATGCTGCCGGGCGGACTGGTGACGTTCGTCCTCGTTCTCTTCGCACTGGCCTTGGTCGTCTTCCTCGGCTTTCGCAGCAATGACGGTTCGCTGACCGGCGCTGGCTTTTCACTGGAGAATTTCGTCTCGATCGTCACGGATCCGCTTTATGCGATGGTGGCGGTGCGCTCCGTGACGATCGCCGGCCTGGTCACGCTCGCCACAGTGGTGACCGCCTATCCGGTGGCTTATTATCTGGCCTTCCGTGCCGGCCGGCATCGCAGCCTTATCCTTTTCCTCGTTACCCTGCCCTTCTGGACAAGCTATCTCCTGCGCGTCTTTGCCTGGAAGATCGTGCTTGCCTATAACGGCGTGCTGAATTCTTTCCTTCTGGGGACGGGTATTTTGCGCGAGCCTTCGCTGGCCTTCCTCAACACACCCGCGGCCGTGGTGGTGACGCTGGCGCATGCTTATGCGCCTTTTGCAATCCTGCCGATCTATGTGGCGCTGGAGACCATGCCGCGATCGCTGGCCGAGGCGGCGGCGGACCTCGGCGCGCGCCCTTTCGCGACATTCCGCAAGGTGATCCTGCCCTATTCGACGCCGGGCGTGCTGGCCGGCGCGCTGGTGGTCTTCGTGCCGACGGTGGGCGACTATGTGACGCCGGCTTTGGTCGGCGGCCCGGCGAGCACGATGATCGGCTCGCTGATCCAGGCGCAATTCGGCAAGGCCAATGACTGGCCGTTCGGCGCAGCGCTTGCCGTGTCGGTCATGCTGCTGATCCTGGTGCTGATCCTGGTCGTCCGCTTCTTCGACAGAAAATTCGGGAGCCGCACATGAGGGCGATGGCACTCCGGGCAGGACGAAACTGGCTGAGCCTTTACGTGCTCGCCTATCTCGTCTTCCTTTATCTGCCGGTCTCGCTGATCCCGCTTTTCTCGTTCAACAATTCCATTCAGGCGGCATTCCCGCTGCAGGGTTTTACGCTCGAATGGTATCGTTCGCTGGCCGACAATGAGGCGCTGCGCGACGCGCTGATCACCAGTCTCGAAGTGGGCCTTTCGGCGGCCTCGATCGCCACGCTTTGCGGGATCACCATCGCCTATATGGATGTTTTCGGTCAGTCGCGGGCGGCGCTGGCCATCTCCGGGATCGCGCGGCTGCCGATCCTCATCCCTGGCGTGATCATCGGTATCGCGCTGCTCATTCTCGTCAATCTTGCCGGCCTCGGCCCATCGCGGACAGCGATCATCGCTGGCCATGTGCTGGCGGGGCTGCCGACGACAGTGGTGATCATGCGCGGCCGCTTTGCCGGCATTCCGCGCAGTATTCCGGAAGCAGCGGAGGATCTTGGCGCGCATGAGTTCCATGTCTTCTGGAAGATCATGCTGCCGCTCAGCCTGCCGGCCGTCGGCTCGGCCTTCATGCTGGCCTTCCTCACCAGCTTCGACGAATTCATCATCGCCTTTTTCCTGGCTGGCACCGAGCAGACGCTGCCGCTCTATATCTGGAGCCAGTTGCGCTTCCCGAAATCGCTGCCGATCGTCATGGCGCTCGGCAGTTCCATCCTCGCCGTCAGCATCATTATCGCGGGTACCGCAGAACTGTTGCGTCACCGTGGGCTTACCAATCAAAAACGATAAACCACCGAGAGGAGAATGAACATGAAACGCAAATTCCTGGCCAAGACAGGACTGGCCCTCCTGGCTGCCGCACTGGTCTCGATCGGCGGGCAGGCGCTCGCCGACGGCAAGCTCAAATACTTCACCTGGTCCGGCTATGAGCTGCCTGACTTTTCCAAGAGCTTCCTCGCAGCACACCCCGATGCCGTCGAATATTCGATGTTCGGCGACGATGACGATGCTTTCACGAAAGTGAAGGCCGGCTTCCGTCCGGATCTCGCCCATCCCTGCTACGACAAGGTGGCACGCTGGAACAAGGAAGGCCTGCTGCAGCCGATCGATACCAAGCGCATCAAGAACTGGAACAATATCTTCCCGACCTTCCGCAATCTGCCGGACATCCAGGCCGGCGACGGCAAGGTCTGGATGGTGCCGTGGGACTGGGGCAATACTTCGATCCTCTATCGCACCGACCTGGTGAAGAATCCCGAGCAAAGCTGGAACCTGCTCTGGGACAAGCAATATGCCGGCCGCATGGCGACGATCGACGCTGTGCATGACACGCCGATCGTCGCGGCGCTGCTGGCACACGTCAATCCGTTCGACATGAGCTCGGCCGATCTCGACAAGGTTGCCGACAAACTGCGCGAACAGCGGCCGCTGCTCAGCGCCTACACAACCGACATGACCTCGGTCGAACAATCGCTGGCTTCGGGCGAACTGGTGGCGGCGATGACCTGGAATGCCTCTGCCGTCGCGCTGAAGAAGAAGGGCGTGCCGGTCGAATTCATGAAGCCGAAGGAAGGCATGCTGACCTGGACCTGCGGCTATGTGCTGCTCAAGGATTCCAAGAATGTCGATCTGGCCTATGATTTCATCAACAGCCGGCTGGAAGCCGATTCGGGCAAATACCTGATCGAGAACTATGGCTACGGCGCCTCGACCAAGACCGCCTTCGACCAGGTGCCGAAAGCCGATCTCGACAATCTGCAGCTTCCCGCCGATCCGGACGTGATGCTGAAGTCGACGATCTTCACCGGCCCGATGAAGCAGAACGACGACATCGCCAAGATGTTCGAAAAGGTGAAGGCCGGCGGTTGATCGCAGGCTTTCGGCTTCGAAGCCGCGGAGGTATAGCTATTGCGCGGCTTCGAAGATGATCGGGAAATAGACGGATGGGTGAGCAATTGGACGAACTGGTCGAGAAGTCGGGACGCGACGGCAACGAGGCTGACGTGCTGGTCGGCCGTCGGGTGCGGGCATTGCGGCTGGAGCGCAATCTGTCGCTCAACGAACTGGCCGGCAAAGCAGGCATTTCGATCGGGGCGCTCAGCCAGATCGAACGCGGGCTGTCGTCGCTGCGTGTGAAGGTCATCTGGCCGCTGGCGGCCGCCCTCGGCGTCGAGCCGGGAACGCTGATCGGCGATGGCAACGAGGCATCATCCGATCTCTATTGCGTCCGTGCCCATCTGCGTCGGCCGCTGCCGATGCATATCGAGGGCATTGCCAAAGCGTTGTTGTCGCCGCCGGGTGCTGCGCTGACCGGCATGCTCGTTACCGTCGAACCGGGCGGTAATACCGAGGGAGCCTATGCGCATGCCGGCCACGAATTTGGCTACGTGTTAACCGGCGAGGTCGAACTCACTATTGACGGTACGGCCTATACTTTGCGCCAGGGCGATAGTTTCGCCTTCAAGAGCACGCTTCTGCACAGTTTCAACAACAATGGCCGGGTGCGCGCCGAAATCCTCTGGATCAACACGACCAAGCCCTCCGAGGTGCGCGACAATGCCTGATCCATTGCTGACGCTGTCGGCCGTCCGCAAGGAATTTCCCGGCGGCGTCATCGGTCTCGATTCCATCGACCTGGACATCCAGCCTGGCGAGTTTCTGAGCCTGCTCGGCCCCTCCGGCTGCGGCAAGACCACGACGCTCCGCGTCATCGCCGGCTTTGAAAGCCCGACGACAGGTGCACTGAAGCTCGATGGCCACGATATCACGCCGCTTCGACCCTATGACCGGCCGGTCAACACCGTCTTCCAGGACTATGCGCTGTTCCCGCACATGAATGTGTCGGAGAATATCGAATTCGGCCTGGCGCTGCGGAAAATGCCGACGGCTGAGCGCCGCAAACGTGTCGCCTCCGCGCTCGACATGGTGGGCCTCGCCGACAAGGTGAAGGCGCGTGTGCTCGAACTCTCCGGCGGCCAGCGGCAGCGCGTGGCGCTGGCGCGCGCCATCGTCTGCGAACCGCGCGTGCTACTGCTGGACGAACCGCTTTCGGCGCTCGATGCGCACTTGCGTGAACAGATGCAGGTGGAATTGAAGCGACTGCAATCGAGCCTTGGCACCACCTTCGTCATGGTCACGCATGATCAGACCGAAGCGATGTCGATCTCCGACCGCATCGTGGTGATGAATAAGGGCCGGATCGAGCAGACCGCCTCGCCGGCCGAACTCTACGATCGGCCGAAGACGCGTTTTGTCGCCGGCTTCATCGGCACGATGAATATCCTCTCGGCGCGCTTCATCGGCCTATCGGATGGACAACTGCGTTTCGATGCCGATGGGCTGCGGATCGACATTCCGGCGGAGGATGGCGTGGCGCCTCTGACGGGCCAGACTGCCATGGTCGGCGTGCGGCCGGAAGACCTGATCGCTTCCGGGGCTGGACCGACGACGATACCGGCCCGCGTCACAAGCGTCGTCTTTCACGGCAAGACGTTGCGTGTTCACTCCGAGATCGGCGCAGGGACGGGAATCGTCATCGATATGCCGCGCCAGGGCGAGAATGCCTCCTGCCGTCCGGGCACCATCCTCAACATCGGCCTCAGGCCGGGCGCCTCTTGCCCGCTGCTGCCGGCCTGACTAAGCAGGTTCCGGAAAAGTGTTCCACGGTTTTCCGACAAGAACCTGCGGCAAAACATAAGGGTTCTAACCAGACTTTCGTTGGCTTGCCGGCGAAAGTCTGGTTAGAACAAGAACAACAGGGCTATAACAAACGGGAGCAATTGCATGAGCAATCATCTGAAATTCTATATCGACGGCGCCTGGGTCGACCCGGTCGTGCCCGCGACGCTCGACGTCATCAATCCGGCGACCGAGGAAGCCTATACGAAGATCGCCGTCGGCACGAAGGCCGATGTCGACAAGGCCGTCGCCGCCGCCAAGCGCGCTTTCGCCACCTTCTCCAAGACCTCACATGCCGAGCGCCTGGCGCTGCTCAAGCGCATCCTCGAAGTCTACAACGACCGCTTTGAGGATATTGCCCAGGCGGTTTCCGACGAAATGGGCGCACCGATCGGCTTTGCCCGCGATGCCCAGGCCTGGGCTGGCCGTGCGCATATGGAAGCGACGATCGCCGCCTTCGAAAACTATAAATTCAGCGAGCAGCGCGGCTCGACCATGGTGGTCAAGGAGCCGATCGGCGTCTGCGCGCTGATCACGCCGTGGAACTGGCCGCTCAACCAGATCGTCTGCAAGGTGGCGCCTGCGATCGCCGCCGGCTGCACCGTGGTGCTCAAGCCTTCGGAAATCGCCCCGATCAGCGGCATCGTCTTCGCCGAGGTCATGGAAACGGCGGGCACGCCGAAGGGCGTCTTCAACCTGGTCAACGGCACTGGTCCGGATGTCGGCCAGGTCATGGCCGGCCATCCCGATGTCGACATGGTCTCGTTCACCGGCTCGACCCGCGCCGGCATCATCGTCGCCAAGACGGCCGCCGACACGGTCAAGCGCGTGGCGCAGGAACTCGGCGGCAAATCAGCCAACATCATCCTCGAAGATGCCGATCTGGAGAGCGCCGTCACCAAGGGTGTCGAAGGCTGCTTCGGCAATACCGGACAATCTTGCGACGCGCCCACCCGCATGCTGGTGCCGCGCACCCGCCATGACGAGGCGCTGAAGATCGCCAAGGTGGCAGCGGAAAAGTTCAGGACCGGCGACCCGAAGGCCGAAGGCACCGATCTCGGCCCGGTCGTCAGCCAGATGCAGTATGACAAGATCCAGCGTCTGATCCAGGCCGGCATCGACGAAGGTGCGACCGTGGTGGCCGGCGGCGTCGGCCGTCCGGACGGCCTCAACCGCGGCTACTACATCCGACCGACCGTGTTCGGCCATGTGACGCCGCAGATGACCGTCGCCCGCGAAGAGATTTTCGGGCCGGTGCTTTCGGTCCTGTCCTACGAAGACGATGCCGACGCGATCAAGATCGCCAACGACACAGTCTATGGCCTCGCCGCCTATATCCAGTCGGAAAACATCCAGCACGCCCGCGCCGTCGCCGCCGAAATGCGCGCCGGCACGGTCAACATCAACTATCCCGATTGGGACGTGTTCTCCTCTTTCGGCGGCTACAAGCAGTCGGGCAACGGCCGCGAATATGCCGACTTCGGTATCCACGACTTCTTGGAGATCAAGAGCATCGTCGGCTACGGCGAATAAATGAGAGCAAGGCGGGGCGGCGGCCCGACGGTCGCCGCGCTCGCTCCCGATTTCTCCTCGTCTGACGACCAGGAGCGGCAAATCAAATCGCATGTGAGCTCGAACTATAAGTGCTGGACTTTACCACGCTTCTCACGTTTATCGCCGCATTGTTCCTCCTGGAGATAAGCCCAGGCCCCGATATGATGTTGGTCCTGGCGCGCGGTGTTGGGCAAGGCCGCAAAATCGCCTTGCTGACTGTTGTCGGCATGGTGTTCATGGCCGGTGTCATCCAGGTCGGCCTTCTTGTCCTCGGACTTGCATCGCTGATGCAAGCCTATCCCGCCAGCCTGCTGGTTCTAAAATGGGCAGGCGCGCTCTATCTGCTTTATCTCGGGGCTCGCATGCTGTGGGCGAGCCGCAAGCCGCCACAGGAGCGAACAGTCGTTCCCGGCGTGTCGTCGGATTGGGCTGCCGTTCGGGAAGGCTGCCTCAACAGTCTCACCAATCCCAAATCGCTTCTCTTCATGTTCGCCTTCCTGCCGCAGTTCATTTCTCCGCATGCCGGTCCCGTCTGGAGCCAGTTGATCATCCTTGGGACCATCCAGAAGCTTGCGGGCATCCTCTCGCTCGGGTCGGTCGCGCTGGCATCGGGGACTGTGGGGCAATGGCTCCGCCGCTGGCCTCGCCTGCTGGTATGGCAAGAGCGCTTTACCGGATGTGTCATGGTGGCATTGGGGCTGAGAATTGTCATGACCGGCAATGCGTCACGTCATTGAGATGACGCCCGGGTCCCGATCAGACAAGTAAGGGCTTCTCTCGGCGAAGATCACTTCAGCCGCCACTTCTCCTCGCGCACGAACGGCTCGATCCGCTCGAACGGCATCGGCCGCGCCAGGGCATAGCCTTGCAATGCGTCGCATCCGAGTCTCTGCAGGATGCGGATATGCTCTGGGGTCTCGACACCCTCGGCCACGACCCGGATGTTCAGCGACTTGCCGATCTCGATGATCGAGCCGACGAGCCTGGTCTTTTCCTTGGCCTCGATGATCGGCATGACCAGTTCGCGATCGATCTTCAGCGTGCCTGGCCCGATCTTCAGCAGGCTGATGATCGAGGCGTGGCCGCTGCCGAAATCGTCGATCTCGATACCGATGCCCATGCGGCGCATGGTTTTGAGATTGTCGGCGACGGTGTCGTCGCAATCATCGAGGAAAATCGATTCCAGGAGTTCGAAGGACACCGTGCCCGGCATGATCGGCAGCTTGGCAAGCTTGTCGCCGAGATCGGGATCGTAAAGCCGGCGCGTCGAGACATTAACGGAGACTTTCGGAATTTCGATGCCGAGTCCCTGCCAGGCGAGGAAGTCTACATGCGCCTTCTCGAAGATCATCGCGTCGATCGCCGCCACCACGTCCAAATCCTCGGCAATGGTGAGGAAGGTGTCGGGGGCCAGCAGGCCCTTTGTCGGATGCTGCCAGCGCGCCAATGTCTCGACGCCGGCGACGGAAAGATCGCGCGCGCAGAATTGCAGTTGGTAATACGGTACGAATTCACTGCGTTCCAGCGCCGCGAGGATTTCGTCCGATACCCGCTTGTTGTTGATCACCTGATGCTGGATGTCGATCGAGAAGAATTCGTGGCGGTTGCGGCCGCGGCTCTTGGCGCGATAGAGGGCAATATCGGCATTGAGCAGCAATTGCTTGGCGTCGATCTCGGCATGCGGATCGCAGGCAATGCCTATGCTGGCGCCGATGCGGCAGGCCATGCCGCCGTAATGCACCGGCTGGCGCATCTGCTCGATGATGCGATCGGCAAGAACGGCCAGCCTGGCACTGTCGCCCCCGAAATCCGTGAGGATGACGAATTCGTCGCCGCCGATACGGGCGACGAACTCGCCGTCGCCAGTATTCTCACGCAGCACCCGGGCGGCATGCAGCAGCATGAAGTCGCCGGCCTGATGTCCCAACGTATCATTGATCTGCTTGAAGCGGTCGAGATCGATATGCAGCACGGCGAGCCCGGAATGCGCGCCAGAACCAAGCTTGGCGAGCCTCTCGTCGAGATAACGGCGATTGGGCAGGTCGGTGAGGAAATCGTGCAGCGCATTGTGCTCGATTTTGGCGCGCGTCGCTTCGAGCTCGCGGTTGCGCGCCTCGGCGAGCAATTTCGCCCGCTCCAGCTCTTCGCGGATGGTGACGTCGGCGGTCACGTCCCAGTTGGCGCCGATATATTTCTGATGGCCGCTTTCATCCTCGAAGGGAGCGGCCCTTGCCTTTATATGGCGGATGCTGCCATCCTTGCGGATGATGCGGAACTGGTTGCTGAACGCGGCATTGGCTTCGAAATGGCCGTCGATCTGTTGCTGAGCCGGCCGGCGGTCATCGGGATGGATGATGTGTACCCAGTCCCCACCGCCTTGCAGATGCGGTTCGCCAACCATGTCCATCATCGCCAGCAATCGGTCGTCGAGCAGCACGGTGTCTGCGGCGACATCGGCCTCGAACACGCCGATCTGGGTTACTTCCAGGGCCAGTTCGAGCCGCCGCTGCATATGCGCAAGCATTGCCTCTGTTGCCTTACGGTCGGTGATATCGAGATCGGTGCCGGCGATGCGGCACGGCTTGCCATCGGCATCCCATTCGACGCAGGAGCCACGGCATTCGATCCAGACCCACGTGCCGTCCTTGCGCTTCTCGCGATATTCGAACACGGCCGAGGCGACTTCGCCCTCGTTCTGGCGGCGGATCCATTCGAGCACGTGGGCACGGTCGTCGGGATGGACGGAGAGAATCCAGTCGTCGGTGTCGGCCTGGACTTCCTCGTCCGGTTGCATGCCGCGGATCAGCTTCCACGTATCCGAATAATACATGGTGCCATTCCTGAAATCGTGATCCCAGACGCCGAGCGTCGAGGAAACCAGCGCGCTGTTCCAGCGCTCCTCCCATCTCCGCCGCTCCATCGCCTCGCGCTTGCGCTGATCGACGTCCACAAGCCAGAGGATAATTGCCGAAGCGGGCTCGGTTGCGCCGGGCGAAATGCTGGCGAGCGTCCAGCGTTCGGCGCCTTGCCGGTCGATGATCCTGATTTCGATATTCGAAATATTGCGCTGCGAGAGCCGATGCCGGGTGATGTGGAACCTCAGGCTCTCCCTGTCCTCGGCATGGATGTGCGAGAACAGATCGTCGCCGGGCTTGGCCGACATCAGGTTGGAGAAGGCATCATTGGCGGCGACGATGCGGAAATCTTCCGACAACAGGACCGCCCCCATAGGCGCGTGCTGGATCGAGCCGACGAGAGGATGATCGGCACCGGGCGCGACAACTGCGATGTCATTGTTTTTCTTGCCCGGCGACGCCAAATCTCTACTCTCATACATGTTCGCAAAGTGTATAAAACGATCGGCTTAAATTCCGATTAACCTGCGCATACGGCAGCCATTCGTCCGGACGTTTCCTCGACATCCAGGCGGCCATGGCCTCCCGTTCAAATTTCGCGATTGGCCGCAGTTGAAAATCACTGGTATATGCCATAAATAAAAAGTCATATTAATTCTTGATCGAGGACGTCTCACGTCTTAATCGGTTTCCCCAGCGGCAAAATTCGGATATCTCACATCCGGCCGTCCGGCCGGCCTTCCAAAACATCATCACGGGACAGGAAACATGGCACTTCACCAGAATCTCATCGCGGGCGAATGGACGGGCGGCGACGCCGTTCCCAACATCAACCCATCGGACACCAATGAGGTCGTGGGCGAATATGCGCGCGGCACCGCCGAGGACATGAAGAATGCCATTGCAGCGGCGAAGGCAGCTTTCCCGGCCTGGTCGCGCTCAGGCATTCTCGAACGCCATGCGATCCTGAAGAAAACCTCCGACGAGATTCTGGCGCGCAAGGACGAGCTCGGCGCACTTCTGTCGCGCGAGGAAGGCAAGACCCTGCCGGAAGGCACTGGCGAGGTCATCCGCGCTGCCCAGATCTTCGATTTCTTTGCAGGCGAAACCCTTCGTCTGGCCGGTGAAATCATTCCGTCGGCGCGTCCGGGTATCGGCGTCGAGATCACCCGCGACCCGCTTGGCGTCATCGGCATCATCACGCCTTGGAATTTCCCGATCGCCATTCCCGCCTGGAAAATCGCGCCGGCGCTGGCCTTCGGCAACACCGTGGTGTTCAAGCCGGCCGAACTCGTGCCGGGCTCGGCCTGGGCGATCGTCGACATCCTCAATCGCGCCGGCCTGCCGAAGGGCGTGCTCAACCTGGTCATGGGCAAGGGCTCGGTCGTCGGCCAGGTCATGCTCGACAGCCCCGACCTTTCCGGCATGACCTTCACCGGCTCGACGACCACAGGCAAGCGCGTGGCGCTCGCTTCGATCGAGCATAACCGCAAGTTCCAGCTCGAAATGGGCGGCAAGAACCCGTTCGTCGTGCTCGACGATGCCGATCTCACCGTCGCCGTCGAAGCCGCCGTCAATTCGGGCTTCTTTGCCACCGGCCAGCGCTGCACCGCCTCGTCGCGCGTGATCGTCACCGAAGGCATCCATGACCGTTTCGTCAAGGCGGTCGAGGAGCGCATGAGCGGCCTCAAGATCGACAATGCGCTGAAGCAGGGTACGAATATCGGCCCGGTGGTCGATCCGAGCCAGTTGAAGCAGGACGAGGACTATATCGCCATCGGCCAGCAGGAAGGCGCCAAGCTCGTCGGCGGCGGACGTGTCGAGCGTGAAACCCCCGGTTATTACCTGGCCCCGGCCATGTTCACAGAAGCCACCAACCAGATGCGCATCAGCCGCGAAGAGATTTTCGGGCCGGTCATCTCCGTCATCCGCGTCAAGGATTACGAGGAAGCGCTGGCGACTGCGAATGACACGCCGTTCGGCCTGTCGTCCGGCATTGCCACGACCAGCCTGAAGCATGCGACCCACTTCAAGCGCAATGCAGAAGCCGGCATGGTCATGGTCAACTTGCCGACTGCCGGCGTCGACTTCCACGTGCCGTTCGGCGGCCGCAAGGGTTCGTCCTTCGGTCCGCGCGAACAGGGCAAATATGCCAACGAGTTCTTCACCACGGTGAAGACGGCTTATACGCAGCCCTGATCTGACACCTCCGATATTTGCGAGGCGGGCCGAAGAAGTTCGGCCCGCCTTTCTTTTTGCGCACAGGGACGGCTTGACCGCCGTCGCGGAATGGGGCGAATCGGCAGAGACAGATTTCCGGGAGGCAGATCATGATTCGCCATATCGTCCTTTTGCGCTTCAAATCCAGCGTGACCGCCGAAACGAAGGCGGCGCATTATGCCGAACTGGAGGCATTGAAGGGTCATCTCGGCGGCATTCTCGGGTCGCATTTCGGGCCGAACGTCTCGCCGGAAGAGCCTGTCATCCATGGCTTCAAGGACGGTTTCTGGTTTGATTTCGCCGACGAGGCGGCGCGTGACGCCTATCTCGTCGATCCGGCCCACCAGGCGGCCGGCGGAAAGCTCGTCGCCAATGCCGAAGGTGGCGTCGACGGCCTCATCGTCTTCGATATGAAGGTCTAAACGATGCTGGACGCCAAACCATTCCTCACCACGCTGTTCAACAAGGCGGTCGAGGCCGCCGATCCCGAACGCGCCATCCTGCCCTTCCTGCCCGAGAAGCCGAAAGGCCGTACCATTGTCATCGGCGCCGGCAAAGGCGCGGCGCAGCTTGCGGCGGCCTTGGAAAAGCACTGGGACGGACCGCTCGAAGGTCTTGTCGTCACCCGCTATGGCTATGGCGCCAGGACCGAGCGGATCGAGGTGTTCGAATCCGCCCATCCGGTGCCGGACGAGAACGGCATTATCGGCGCCCGCCGCCTGTTCGAGACGGTCAAAGGGCTGACGGCCGACGACCTGGTGATTGCTCTTATCTCCGGCGGCGGTTCGGCGCTGCTGCCGTCGCCGCCGGAAGGCCTCTCGCTCGCCGACGAAATCGCGCTCAACAGGACTTTGCTCGCCTCGGGAGCCCCGATCTCGGCGATGAATACCATCCGCAAGCATGTCTCTGGTATCAAGGGCGGGCGTCTTGCCAAGGAGGCTTATCCGGCCCGCGTCGTTAGCCTGATCGTCTCCGACATTCCCGGCGACAATCCGGCCTATGTCGCCTCCGGCCCGACCGTGCCGGACCTGTCGACGCCGGAAGATGCGTTGGCAGAGATCAAGCGCTACCGCATCGAGCTTCCCGAACCCATCCTCCGGCACATTTCCTCCGGCCGGGCCGGCGCGCCATTGCCGTCCGATCCAGCCTTTGCCCGCAACAGCCATTATGTCGTCGCCTCCGCATCGGTGTCGTTGGAAGCTGCGGCGGCTGAAGCGGAGAAGGCCGGCATCCAGGCGGCGATCCTGTCCGATGCCATCGAGGGCGAGGCGCGCGAGGCAGGCCGAATCCATGCTGCGATCGCCCGCGAAGTGCTCTATCGCAATCGACCGTTCCAAAAACCCATAGTGCTGCTTTCCGGCGGCGAGACGACCGTGACCCTGCGCGGTAAGGGCAAGGGCGGACGCAATTCCGAATTCCTGCTCGCTTTTGCGCTGGATATTGCTGGTCATGCGGGTATCCAGGCCATGGCGGCGGACACCGACGGTATCGACGGCAGCGAGGACAATGCCGGCGCATTCGCCGACGGTACCACCGTCGCCAGGCTGGTGGCGGCGGGGATGCAGCCGTCGGAGCTGCTTAACAACAACGATGCCTGGACGGCGTTCAATGCCGTGGGCGATCTGTTTGCTCCTGGGCCGACGGGGACGAATGTCAATGATTTCAGGGCGATCTTGATCCGGTAGCATCACTCAAAACAGCTACGCTGCCCAAAACGCGAGGCCAGTCACGCATTTTTGCAGACGCGCTATGCTTGAGCGTCAGTTCTTTTTTCCGAAATTTTCCTGTTAGTCTCCGTTAACGGACGGAGTTGTGCGTTTTACCGTCAGCATGCGCACGGGATAACGAAAATGGCCAATCAGAAGACCCCGAGAACTGTCGAAGACGACTTCGCCGACCAGCCGAAGTCGATGGGTATTGTCGTCGATCGCCTGTTCGGTCCCGGTCGATCGCAGCTCGAAGAAGCGCGCGCGACGGTGTTGAGCGGCCGGCCGGTGATTGTTACCGGCATGGGCGGGTCCTATCATGTGGCGCTGCCGCTAACCTATCATCTGTCCGCCCACGGCATTTCCGCCAACCTGATCGAAACCGGCGAACTCGTTCGCCACCGGCTGATGATGTGCCGCAATGCCGTGATCGTCGTGGTCTCGCAATCCGGCGAGACGATCGAGACCGTGCAATTGCTCGACGCCGTCATCGGCCTGAACGCCGTCACCATCGGCGTCACCAATGAAGAGCCCGGTTCGCTGGCGCAGCGCGCCCACCACCCGCTGATCGTCGGCAGCCCGCGCGACACGATGGTGGCGATGCAGACCTATCTCGGCACGCTCGCCGTGTTGATGGCGCTTTCCAAGCGGCCGGGGATCAGCGAACGCAGTGATTTCGAGCCGGTCATTCCAACCATGGAAGCACTGGTCAATGATCATATGCAGGATGAGGACGATTTTCCCGGCACGACCGGCCCGGTCTATTTCTATGGCCGCGGCCCTTCCATTGCCTCCGCTCGCTTTGCCGGCCTGCTGTTCCACGAAATGGCCCGCATGCCATCGATCCCGATGAGCGGCGGCAATTTCCGCCACGGTCCTCTCGAAGTGATGGATCAGGATTTCCGCGCCATCGGCTTCGCCCCGAAGGATCGGGATGAGGAGCTCAATCTGGCGCTGGCCGCCGATATCCGTCGCGCCGGCGGCCAGGTCAGGCTGATCGGCCCTGGCCGCGACTGGTCCTACAAGCCACTGTCGCCGCTCTTGTCGCCTTTGGTCGAGATCATCCCGGCCCAGCGTGCCGCGATCCGCACGGCGCGCGCCCGCGGCATTACGCCGGGCGAATTCCGCTATGGTTCGAAGGTGACCCGCACCGAGACGGGACTGGCGGGCCTGACCCCAGCCGAATAGACAGGCGGCCAAGATCCACCGCACGAAGGCACGTCAAACGTAATAAAGCCTTACATTTTTTCGGCTGGGACTTCCGTCCGGCCGGCTCCGGGATTATGCATTGAACGGCCGTTCAGCCAATCTGCTGATTTGCGGCCTTCCGGAGTCCTGCATGACCAAGACCGTGCTGTCAGGCGTAATGCTGACGATCGCTTCCTATTTCCTGTTCTCGCTGCAGGATGCCTCGGTGAAATGGCTGGTCACCGATCTGCCGGTCTTCCAGATCCTGTTCGTCCGCAGCGTGGTGATCTTCTGCTGCTGTTTCGCCATCGGCCGCAAGCCGCTGTTCATGCGCGCGGTCGCCTCGCCGGTCATCGGGCCGCTCTTCATCCGCAATCTGCTGCTGCTCTCCGCCTGGCTGACTTATTACAATGCCGCTCGCTATCTCGGCCTGGCACAGCTGACCACTGTCTATTATGCCTCGCCGATCCTGATCACTTTGCTCGCGGTGCCGATCCTCAAAGAGGAGGTCCCATCGATCCGCTGGCTGGCGGTGATCTTTGGCTTCATCGGCGTCATGGTCGCCGTCGATCCGATCAGCCACGGCTTCACGCTTTCGCTGCCGGTCGGCATGGCTTTGTTCGCCGCGGTTCTTTGGGCCTGCGCCAGCGTGCTGTTGCGCAAGACGGCGATGCACGAAAAGACCATGGTGCAGATGATGATATCGAGCGGCTTCTTCGTCATCATGACCGGCGTCGCCTCGCTGTTCTTCTGGGTGCACATCTCGTTCAAGGAACTGTTGCTCATGTCCTCCACCGGCCTGTTTGCCGGGCTGGGCCAGTTCGCCATGTTCGAAGGCATGCGCCGTGCACCGGTCTCGATCCTCGCGCCGTTCGAATATACGTCACTGGTCTGGGCCTTCATCCTCGGCTTCGTCATCTGGGGTGATGTGCCGGCGCACAATGTCTTCTACGGCGCCGGGCTGATCTTCTTCGCCGGCTGCATCATCCTGTTCGGCGAGCGGCTGCTCAAAAATCTTAATCCGCCGAACGCGACCCCTTGATGTATACATTTTAAGGGGAATTCCGATGGAAGTGGGCAAAATTCTCCACTATTGACTTATCTTGTATACAGATGGTACGCATGACCTGGTCTTGGAGGAGAGCCGGTCATGAACGCACAGACATATCCCCTGAATGCATGGTATGCCGCCGCCTATGATGTCGAGGTCAAGCGAGCGCTGCTGCCGCGGATGATCTGCGGCAAGCCCGTGGTGATGTTTCGCAAACAGAACGGAAGGGCGGCAGCGCTCGCCGACACCTGCTGGCACCGGCTGCTGCCGCTCTCCAAGGGGGAACTGCATGGCGACAATGTCATCTGCGGCTACCATGGGCTGGAATTCGATGAGACCGGCCGCTGCGTCTACATGCCATCGCAGGACACGATCAACCCATCTGCCTGCGTGAAAAGCTATCCGCTGAAGGAAAAGCACCGTTTCCTTTGGATCTGGATGGGCGATCCGGCGCTCGCCGACCCGGCAAAGATTCCCGACCTGCACTGGAATGACGATCCAGAATGGACCGGCGACGGCAAGGTCATCCACGTCAAATGCGATTACCGCCTGGTCGTTGACAACCTGATGGACCTGACCCACGAGACTTTCGTCCACGGTTCGTCGATCGGCAATCGCGCCGTTGCAGAAGCACCGTTCGAGGTCACGCATTCCGAAAAGACAGCGACCGTCACCCGATGGATGGAAGGCATCGACCCGCCGCCCTTCTGGTCGGCGCAGCTGCAGCGTCCGGGCAAGGTCGATCGCTGGCAGATCATCCATTGCGAGGCACCGTCGACCATTGCCATCGATGTCGGTGTTGCCGTTGCCGGCACCGGTGCCCGCAACGGCGACCGCAGCCAGGGCGTCAATGGCTTCGTGCTCAACACGATGACGCCCGAGACCGGCAGCACCTGTCATTATTTCTGGGCCTTCGTCCGTAACTGGGACCTCGGCAACCAGGCCTGGACGCACAAGCTGCGCGAAGCCGTGGCCGGCGTCTTCCGGGAGGATGAGGTTATTCTCGAAGCGCAGCAGAAAGCGATCGAGGCCAATCCCGACCACGTCTTCTATAATCTCAACATCGATGCCGGCTCGATGTGGGCGCGGCGGCTGATCGACAGGATGATCGACAGCGAACAGGCCGTGCGCCTGGCGGCGGAGTAAATCATGGAGCCGAAACGCGATTCCCAGACGTTGAAGGCATTGCTCGGCGTCCGCGACCTTGTGCTGGGCGGCGACGTCGTGGCGGGCGAACGCTTGTCGGAGGTCACCTTGGCCGAGATGCTCGGTGTTTCCCGAACACCGCTCCGGGCGGCGCTCTCGCGGCTGGAACAGGAGGGACTGCTGGAAGCCATTCCCTCCGGCGGCTATGCCGTCCGCAGCTTCACCATCGCCGACGTCTTCGACGCCATCGAACTGCGCGGCGTGATGGAAGGCACGGCTCTGCGCCTGGCCGCCGAACGCGGCGTGCCGGCCGCCCGGCTCGCCCAGCTTCGGGCGTTGGTCCATGCGCTCGACAGGACCTTTGCCGAACGGCTGGAAGATATGCAGTTCGAGCGCTATGTCGCGCTCAACGCCGAATTTCATGCGCTGCTGGCGCTTTTGCCCGGTAGCGAGACGATGCGCCGCGAACTCGAAAGGGTCGCGCAACTGCCCTTCGCCTCGCCGAGCGCCTTCCTCGAGAAACAGGAGGACGTTCCGGCCTTCCGGCAATCGCTGGTCTTTGCCCAGCGACAGCATCACGACATGGTCAACGCGCTCGAACAGCGCGAGGGCGCCCGGGCCGAATTTCTCGGCCGCGAACATGCGCGGCTCGCCCGCAAAAACCTGGAATTCGTCATCGGCGAAGATCGCAGCCTGATCAAGAGAGTGCCGGGACTGGCGCTTGTGACCGCCTGAAGGAGAGAGCGATGCGTATGAACACAGAATGGCGGCATGCCCGTGTCCGCTCCGCCGAAGAGATCGCCGAAGGCGTCCGCCGCGTCGAATTCGAGCTCGATGGCGCGCTGCCGCCCTTCGATCCGGGCTCGCATACCAATATCGTCGTCACGATCGACGGTGCCCGCGCCATCCGCACCTATACCTGCGTGCCGGCGGCGCCGAATTGCCTGGCGATCGCGGTCAAGCTGCATCCCAACAGCCGCGGCGGCTCGCGCTTCGTCTGGTCGCTCGAGCTGGACGGCACGGTGGAAATGACGCTGCCGGAAAACCGCTTCGAGCTCTCCTGGCGGGCGAGCCGGTACCTGTTGATTGCCGGCGGAATCGGCGTGACGCCGATCTACGGCATGGCGCGCGCGCTGGCAGTGGCCCGGCAACCGCTCAGGATGGTCTACGGCGCAGCGTCTCGCGCCGCCATGCCTTTTGTCGATGAACTGTCGGACCTGCTCGGCCAATCGATCGAATTTTTTCCGGCCGACGAGGGACGGACATTCGATCTCGTCGACGAAATCGCCGCGCTACCCGAAGACGGCGAAGCCTATGTCTGCGGGCCGCTCGGACTGCTGGAGGCCGTCAAGCGGCTCTGGCTCGAAAGCGGTCGCCCCGTGAGCCGTCTGCGCTACGAAGTGTTCGGCGACAACGGAAAATTCGCCGAGGTGCCGTTCGAGATCTCGGTGCTCAACCGCGGCATCGATATCGTCGTGCCGCCGGACCAATCCCTGCTCGATGCGCTGATCGGCGCCGGCGTGGAAATGATCTACGATTGCCAGCGCGGCGAATGCGGCCTGTGTGCCGTTCGCATCGTCGAGAGACATGGAGAGATCGATCATCGCGACGTGTTTTTCAGCGAAGAGGAAAAAGCCGAGAACCACCAGATGTGCGCCTGTGTCTCGCGCCTGACGGGCGGTCGCGCGGTTATCGATATCGGCTACCGACCCTGATCCCGGCTTCGCTCGCCGGGAATCGGCAACACGGCTGAAGGCTTGATGTCTTTGAGCACGAACATCGTGTTCATTTCCTTGATCCCGGGCAGGCGGCGGACGACGGTCATGGCGAAATCGGCATAGCTATCGAGATCCTCCGCCACCACCTGCAGCAGGAAATCCGCCTCGCCCGCCACGGAATAGCAGGCGATGACATTGTCGAGCTTGCGCACATCATCGGAAAACCGCTCCGCCTCATCGTGTGAATGCGTATCGATCTGCACACGGATGAAGGCGAGCACGCCAAGCCCAATCGCCCGGCGGTCGATCATCGCCTGATAGCCACGGATCACGCCGCTCTCCTCCAGCCGCTTCACTCGCCGCCAGCACGGCGACGTCGACATGCCGACCCGTTCCGCCAGTTCCTGGTTGGTCAGCCGACCGTCACTCTGCAGAGCGCGCAAAATGCGGACATCGCCGGATTCTACATCCATTTTCGGTAACTCCTTTCCAATTTTCACATTTCAGAGGTAAGTTTTACCGATCTAATGCAGATAAAGCCAGCAATGGGCAGGATTTTCCTCTGCCATACGCCTATGATCCCCGCAAGGCCGAGGGGGTGCGTGAATGGTGTTGGATGACTGGAAGGTTGCGATCGTCGTGGACCCGGGACTGAGCCTCGGGGAACTCACCAATACGGTCGCCGTGCTAGGCATCGGTCTTGGCGCCGCCGTGCCCCGCTTCGCCGGTGAGCGACTGACGGACGCCACCAGCCGGCAATTTCATATCAGTTCCAACAGACCGGTCCCGGTTCTGCAGGCCAATGGCGATGGCTTGCAGGCACTGCTCGCCAAAGCACTGCCGACAGCGGACCATGCGGTCGTCGTTCCCTTTCCGCGCTTCGCCCGGCAATTGCATGATTACCGCGACTACGAGGCGGCGATACCCGGCCGCGACCTTGCGGCGGAGGTGATCGACGGCATCGGTCTCGGCGGCCCGGCAAAATGGGTGCGGTCGCTGACTGGATCGTTGAAATTGCTGCGCTGACAGTTTCGGAGCTTCCGCACGATCATTGGCAGTTCCGGGGAGGAACCAAAGTGCGGCATTTCGGTTCTAGCCAAAACGGAGGACCGATGCATGGCGATGAACGAAACAATGGGCGAACCCATTCCAAGAGGCATTATCGGCGATTCTGCGGCAATCGCCGACGACAGCTATGGCAGCAATCCACGCAGTAAAGATCAGGCCGCCCAGCTTGCCGAAATCAAGGAAGAGCTTCGCCAACTCAGCCGGACGATCACACAGCTTGCCGAGAACGGCTCCAAGTTTGCTCAAGACCGCATCCAGACTGCGGCGCAGACGGCCGTCGATCGTTATCCGGTCGGCAGCCTCGCGCTCGCCGCCTTGGTCGGCTATTGGTTTGGCAGTCGCAGGCATTGATCGCCTTTGCGTTTTAGCCGCTTCAGCAAGTTCGTGGCTAGGCATTAATGCCTATAGAGCCGAAGTTACCAAACGTTAACAAATCGTATAATTTCGACAGCGCTCTCAGATCGAATCATCTATCCATTTCCTATCGGAGATATTGCCATGTCGAATGTACAGGAACAGATCGAAGCCATCCGCCGGTTTGCGGAGGAAAGCGAGCGGCAAGCTGATCGGATGAAGATCGTGATCGAGCACCTCAAGCGGCACGGGCAGTCGGTCGAAGCGGCAGAGATGCAGATGTCGCAGTCGCACACGATGGCGCGCGCCTATCGCGAACGTCGCGACGAACTGGAGGCGCAGCTCGTTGCCAGGCATGAGGAAGCGGCTCAGGCGTAAGCGCCGCGTCTCAGACCCTCGATCCAGTTGCGGCAGAGCTGTACGCCGTCTTCCGGCCGGAATGCACCGGGGTTCAAGCACCACGCCAGCCACAAGCCATCCATCAGAGCCGTGAATGCCATGGCGGTCAAGCGTACATCACCAACCTTGAAGCCTTCCGCCTCTGACAGGCTGGAGATCAGACCGTCGACCGTTTCGACATAGTCGGCATATTCCTTCTGCTGCGAAGCGCTCATGCGCGGTGAATGCAGGATCAGCCCCCAGAACACCACCCAGACGCCCAGGACATCGCGATCGAAGAGCAGTGGCGAAAACGATGCCTTGATAAAGGCGTCGAGCCGCGCCTGCGGCGTCGGATCAGCCTCGTCCACCGCCTTCAGGATCTGCTGCAAGAGACCGGTCGACATGATGTCGAAGGCATAGGCGACGAGTTCGTTGATCTCGCCGAAATGGTGTGTGATCAACCCCTGCGTGACACCGGCCTCGGCCGCGATCTGCCGCACCGAGACACCGGCATTGCCATGCTTGACGATGCAGCGAAGGGCAGCCTCGCCCAATTGCCGGCGGCGATCCTCGGGTGCTTCGCGGCGGAACCGGGCACGCGGCTTCGGCTTGGTCTTGGCTCCAGTCAACGGTGTCGTCCCGTTCATAAACTCACTACCGTTTTGAATAGCGTTTTCTGAAATTCAGCGCAACCATCTAATTTCACAGGCATTTCAAGGGAAATTATAAACTCGTATAATAATGCTTGACAAAAGGCGTCGGAAATTTATCCTGCCCCCAACGATCGGCAAAAGCCGGCCAGGGGAACGAGCATGAATATGATGGCGAAGCCGCAATCGCGGTACGATATCCTGTTTGAACCGGTCAGGATCGGACCGGTCACCGCGCCCAATCGTTTCTATCAGGTTCCGCATGCCTCGGGCATGACCAATGCCCTGCCGCATATCCGCGCCGGCTTTCGTGAGATGAAGGCCGAGGGTGGCTGGGGCGTGATCTGTACCGGCGCCTGTTCCATCGACCTGTCTTCCGATGACTCGCCGCTGCCGATGGCGACGCTGTGGGACGACAACGACATCAAGGCACATGCATTGATGACCGAGGCGGTGCACAAGCATGGAGCATTGGCCGGCGTCGAGCTCTGGCATGGCGGTGCTTCGGTGATGAACCGCACGACACGCGTGGCGCCGATTTCGCCCTCCGGCATTCCCTGGATGGCAACGCATGTCGGCTTCATGGGCAATCTCAAGCCGCGCTCGATGGACAAGCAGGACATCAGGGACGTGCTGCGCTGGCAGGCGGAAGGCGCCCGCAAGGCGCGGCAGGCAGGCTTCGACATCGTTTATGTCTATGCTGGCATGGGCTATCTCGGATACGAATTCCTACTGCCGGAATACAATCACCGTATCGACGAATATGGCGGTTCGGTTGCCAACCGGGTCCGCTTCGTGCGCGAGATGATCGAAGCGACCAAGGATGCCGTGGGCAAGGATTGCGGTGTCGCGCTCCGTATTTCGCTTGAAGAACTGCGGGGACGGCCGGGCACGCATCACCCCTCCGAGGCGCATGAGGTGATCGCACTGTTGGCCGACGTACCGGACCTCTTCGACGTGAAGATGGATTCGAGCCCGACGGACTGTTCCGCCTCGCGTTTTACTGGCGAGGGCAGCCATGAGCCGGTGATCGATTTCGTCAAGCAGATAACCAACAAGCCGGTGGTCGGCGTCGGCCGCTTCACTTCGCCGGACACGATGGTCAGCCAGATTAGCCGTGGCGTGCTCGACCTTATCGGCGGCGCGCGACCCTCGATCGCCGATCCCTTCCTGCCCAACAAGATCAGGGAAGATCGGATCGAGGAAATCCGCGAATGCATCGGCTGCAACATCTGCATTTCGAGCTGGCATGACGGCGTGCCGGTGCGCTGCACCCAAAACCCGACGGCGGGCGAGGAATGGCGGCGCGGCTGGCATCCGGAAAAGCCGGGCAAGGCCGAAAAACCCGAGCGCGTGCTGGTGATCGGCGGCGGCCCGGCCGGGTTGGAGACGGCGCTGACGCTCGGCCGGCGCGGGCATGAGGTGACGCTCGCCGATGCGAAGTCCAGTTTCGGCGGCCGGCTGACCTTCGAGAAGAGCTTGCCGGGTCTCTCCGCATGGAACCGAGTGGTTGATTATCGCCTCGGGCGGCTCAACCAGATGACCAATGTGTCGATGTATCTGGAAAGCCAGCTCGGAATCGACGACATCATCGACATGGCGCCCGATCATGTGGTGCTGGCGACGGGTTCGCACTGGACCAATCTGCTCTATTCGCCAATGGAAATCCCCATGGGCCGGATCGAGCATCCAAATGTCTTCACGCCCGACGATATTGCTGGTGGGCGGATGCCGTCAGGCGAAACGCTGGTCTTCGATTTCGACAATTATTACATGGGCGGCGTGATCACCGAGCACCTGGCGGCGCAGGGCGTGCCGGTCTCCTATGCAACGCCCGCCGGCCAGGCTTCGGCCTGGACGATCATGACCAACGAATTGCCGCTGGTGCATCGGGCGCTGACGAAGCGCAACGTGCCGGTGACAACGCTGACCACGGTCGCCGCTTTCGATGGCGACAGCGCAACCCTGTCGCAACTCTTCACCGGCGAACGTCACCGAATCCAATGCCTCAACCTGGTCATCGTCGGCTTACGCATGCCGAATGATCATCTTTTCAACGTACTCAGCGCCCGTTCCGCCGAGATCGAAGCCGCTGGCATAAAGAGCGTCGAACGGATTGGCGATGCACTGGCGGCGGGTGCCATCACCCATGCCGTGCATAGCGGTCATCGCTATGCGATGGAGCTTGGCGAAAAGTCGAAAGGCTTTCGCCGCGATGCACCCATCGTCGAGTTCGAGCCGTCCTACACCTCCATCGCTGGTCTCGAGGTGGCCTGATGGCGAACGAGGCCCCGTCCATGTCGCCGTGGTCCGTCGCTTCGCCGCTCGCCGGCGGGGCGTTGCACGCTGTGGGTTCGGGTCTGTTTCACACTCTCCTGCCGCTCAGGCTGGTGGCGGAAGGCTATGGTCCGGATGCAATCGGTCTTGTGGTCGGCGCCGAGGGTGCGGGATTTCTTGTCGGCTGCGTCGGTTCGGTACGGTTGATCCGCTCGGTCGGCGAGGTGCGCGCCTATGCGGCGCTCTCGGCAGTCTCCGCCGTGTTGATCCTGTCGCTCGGCATGCGGCCGAATCTGGCCGTGTTCATGATCATCCAGGCAGTGGTCGGCTTTGCCAATGCCGGGCAATCGGTGGTGATCGAGAGCTGGATGAACGCGATGACATCCAACGCCAATCGCGGCCGCATCCTGACGCTTTATGTGCTGCTGCTTGGCCTGTTCTACGGCTCCGGCCAGTTGCTGGCGACCAACATCGATCCGGCCGGCGACGCGATGCTGATGATGGCGGCAGCGGCCTATGTGCTGGCGCTGGTGCCGGTGACCGCCATCTGGGTCGGCGAGCCGCAATTGCACGTGCCGATGGGCATCAAGATCTTTCGAACGTTCCAGATCTCGCCGTCGGGAACCATGGCCTGCCTGCTGACGGGGCTGATCTCCTCTACCTTCGCATCGATCGGTCCGCTCTACGGGCTGGAGCTGAAATTCAACCAGCAGACCATCGTCATCCTCATGGCGGCAACGCAGCTCGGCGCGCTCTTTCTGCAATTCCCGCTTGGCTATCTTTCCGATCGGCTCGACCGGCGTATGATGATGCTGTGGCTGTCGGTGGCGCTCGCTGTGCTCTGCGCGATCTTTCTGTTCTTCGGACCGACTACGCCCTTCTGGCTGTTCCTCGTCGCCTTCTCGATCTTCGGCGGCATTTCCGAGATTTTCTATCCGCTCGGCGTGGCGCATGCCAATGACAAGGCCGAGCCGAGCGAATTCGTGACGCTGTCCTCCAACATGCTTTTGCTCTGGGCCTTTGGTGGCACTGTGGGTCCGGCAATCGTCACTGCCGGTGTCGCGCCGTTCGGTGCGAAAATCTTCTTCTGGTATGCAATCGCGCTTGCCGTGCTGTTTGCCGGTTATGCGCTCTGGCGGCTGTATCGCCAGCCGGCCGCCAAGAGCCGCGAACAGTTCGTCGCCTACCCGCAGACTTCGCCCATGGTCTATGAATGGACTCCGCATGACGAGGCCGGCGATGGCGGGAAGACCAAGCCATGACCCGGATCGTCGACACTTTCCCGCGAAAGGTCCGCACGCTCGATCCGGTGTTCATCACCATGACCGACGGCACACGTCTAGCTGCCACGATCTGGCTGCCGGAGGATGCGGCGCAAAAGCCGGTACCAGCTATCCTCGAACTCATCCCCTATCGACGCCGCGACGGCACCGTGTTCCGTGACATGAAGATGCATCCTTACGTCGCCGGCCACGGCTTTGCCTGCTGTCGTGTCGATATCCGCGGCTCGGGGGATTCCGAAGGCATCCTGACGGACGAATATACTGCCCAGGAACAGGACGATGCCTGCGAGATCATCGCCTGGCTGGCAGAGCAACCATGGTGCACGGGTTCTGTCGGCATGACCGGCATTTCCTGGGGCGGCTTCAATGCGTTGCAGGTGGCGGCGAAACAGCCGCCGGCGTTGAAGGCGGTCATCGCGCTCTGCTGTTCCGACGACCGCTACGCTGATGACGTGCATTATTACGGCGGCAATCTGCTGACAGAGGACGGCATGTGGGCCGCCTTCATCCTCGGCATGGGTGGGCTGCCGCCCGACCCGCAAATCGTCGGCGACAAGTGGCGTGATATCTGGCGGCAGCGCCTGGAAGCCACCGCTTGTTGGTCCGAGACGTGGATGCAGCATCAGCGTCGCGATACCTATTGGAAATTCGGCTCGGTCTCAGAGGATTTCTCGCAGATCAAAATCCCCGTCTACGCGATCAGTGGCTGGGACGACACCTATTTCAACGCCGTGCCGCGGCTGCTGGCAGGACTTTCGGGACCACGAAAAGGCCTGATCGGACCTTGGACGCATGCCTATCCCTTCCTTGGCAATCCCGGCCCAGCGATCCACTACCTCAAGGAAGCGATCCGCTGGTGGCGGCATTGGCTTGAAGGTATCGACACCGGCATCATGGATGAGCCGGCCTATACGGTGCTGATCAAGGACCCGCACCGGCCTGCTCATTGCTATCCCGAACATCCCGGCCGCTGGGTGCGTGAGCCGAGCTGGCCGTCGCCAAATGTCAGCGAAAAGTTACTCTACTTGAATGCCGGCCGGCTTGGCGATCACCGGGAGGCAGGTGCGACGATGTGGCTGCGCTCACCCGTCACCGCCGGGCGCGATTGCGGCCGCTATGGCGGCTATGGCGGCACGGTGCCGGATATGGCCGGCGATCAGCGGCGCGAGGATGGGCTCGGCCTTTGCTTCGACATGCCGGTCACGGAGGATTTCGACCTGCTTGGCGCGCCTGCGGTTGATCTGGTGCTTCGGTCGAGCGTGCCCCAGGCCACCATTGTCGCCCGGCTTTGTGAAGTGCTGCCGGATGGTACATCCACGCTGGTGACATGGGGTGCGCTGAACCTTTCGCAGCGCGCGAGCCGCGAGCGTCCCGTATCGCTCGTTCCGGGCGAACGGATGACAGCACGGCTGGAGCTCAATCATTGCGGCCGCCGCTTTGGCAAGGGCAATCGGCTGCGGCTGGTGTTGTCGAACCAGCATTGGCCGGTGCTCTGGCCGGCACCGGTGATGCCGACCTTCGAGATCGAACCGGGCGCCTGCGAGTTGATGCTGCCGATGCGCGCGCCGCAGCTGGATGACGGCATATTCGGATTCGAGGAAGCCGAGATCTCGCCGCCGGTACCGATGGAGGAGATCGAAGCCGAAGAGCATACGCACGAGTTGGTTATCAATGCAGGCCAACGCCGCGAGACGCTGACGCTGTCCAGCAATCATGGCCGGCAGCATCTGACAGATCGCGCAAACGAGACCTGGGCACGCGTGACGGACAGGATGGAGATCGTCGAAGACGATCCGCTGTCGCCAAAACTCGATACAAGTTGGGTGCTTGGATACAAAAGCGCGGATTGTGATGTCGAGACGACTTCACGAGTGGTGGTGACATCGACGGAGACAAAATTCCGGCTGGAGTGGCGGCTGGAAGCACGGGAGAAGGGCGACAAGGTTTTCGAGCGGGAGGGCGATGTATGGATCGATCGGGATCATATTTGATCGTCAGCGGCTTTGGCTACCCCCCTCTGCCCTGCCGGGCATCTCCCCCACAAGGGGGGAGAGTGGCAGGCAGCGCGCTCACGGGCCCAATCAAGCGTAGCCCAAAATGCGACGGCAAAGGGATGCGAAGCGGTGCCCCTCCCATTCTCCCCCCTTGTGGGGGAGATGCCCGCCCTTCGACAAAAGCTCAGGAGGGCAGAGGGGGGTGCGCCTCGGACTCTGAAGCGCTTGGAGGTCCCCTCCAATGACCCTCTTCGTCACCCGCCGTATCGCGCTGGGCATCGTCATCCTGTTCATCGTCTCGGTCATGCTGTTCCTGATGCTGCACATGATCCCGGGTGATCCGACGGTGGTGGCGCTCGGGCCGCGGTCGACGCCGGAGATGCGGGCGGCGTTTCGCGAGGGGATGGGGCTCGACCGTCCCTTGATCGACCAGATCGGCTCCTATCTCCTGCGGCTCTCGCATCTCGATCTCGGCGTCGATGTCTGGAGCAAGCGGCCGGTGACGGCGATCGTGCTGGAAGTCCTGCCCTATACGGTGGCGCTCGCCTTTTCGAGCTTCGTCTGGGCCGTGGCCCTCGGAACCCTGCTCGGCTGCAGCGCCGTCATCCATCATGGCCGCTGGCCGGATTGGCTGATCGGCATCTTCTCGGTCGGCATGGTGGCGGTGCCATCTTTCGTCGTGGCGCTCTATTCGCTGCTGATCTTTGCCGTGGCGCTGAACTGGCTGCCGGCGATCGGCGCCGGTGATCCGGGTGATGTTGGCGGCCAGATCAAGGCGCTGGTGCTGCCGTCCTTTGCGATCGGCATCGGCTGGGTGGGCTATGTCGCCCGCATCATTCGCGCTGCAATGATAGAAGCGACGGGCGAAGCGCATGTGCGGACGCTGCGCGCCTTCGGTGTCAGCGAGACCAGGATCATTTACGGCTATGCCCTGAAGCAAGCCTTCCTCTCGGCGCTGCCGGTGATTGCCATTGGTTTCGGTGGACTGTTGACGGGTTCGGTCTTTGCCGAGATCGTCTTCACCCGGCCGGGCCTCGGCAAGCTCACCTATGATGCGGTGATGTCGCGCAATTATCCGCTGGTCATGGGCACGGTGCTGGTCACTTGCGCGCTCTACGTCACCTGCATGATCGTCGCCGATATCGCCGCGGCCTTTCTCGATCCACGCGTCAGGAGCGCGCTCTGACATGGCCGAGATCACCCAGGACATTGCCGGACACCCCGCCGAACCCGGCTCACTCGGCCGCGCCACGGCCGTGCTTTTCAGTGTCGTCGCGACGCCAATCGGTGCGATTGGCGTGGTGCTGGTGGCGGTCATCGTGCTGACGGCAATCTTTGCGCCTTATCTCACACCCTATCCGGCCACCGCAATCAACGTGCGCGAGCGGCTGGCCGATCCGTCCTGGGCGCATCTGCTCGGCACCGACCAGCTTGGCCGCGACCTGTTCTCGCGCCTCATCATTGGCACGCGCACCGCGATGACGGTGGCGCTGACCGCGCTTGCCATCGCACTTGCCGCGGCGCTGCCGCTCGGCCTGATCGCCGGTTACGGCCCACGCTGGCTGGATTCGCTGATGATCCTGCTGTTCGACAGTTTCAGTTCGCTGCCGATGATCATGTTCGGGCTTGCCATGGTCGTGCTGCTCGGCGCCGGCCTCGGCACCGTCATTCTGGTCATCGTCGTCTATTGCGTGCCGAGCTATGCGCGGCTGATCCGCACCCAGACGCTCAGCCTCAAATCCCGCGATTTCATCAAGGCCGAGCAGGCGATGAATGCCGGATTGGGTCGTATCCTGTTTATCCACCTGCTGCCGAACGTGATCGGGCCATTACTTATCCTCGCTTGTCTTGATCTTTCGACCATCATCACGCTCGAAGCAGGGCTCTCCTTCCTCGGGCTCGGCGTCAAGCCGCAGATTCCGAGCTGGGGCAATATTTTGAGCGACGGTTTCGCCGTGATCCGCAAGACACCCGTGCCGGTGATCGCCGGCGGCCTGCCGCTGATCCTCGCCACGATCGGCTTCACTTTCTTCGGCGAAGCGCTCCGCGATGCGCTCGACCCGAAACTGTCGGGACGGAGGACGCCATGAGCGAAACACCCGTCCTCGATCTCCAGAATATTTCGATCACCTATAGCGGTATCGCCCAGGCCGTGGCGAATGTCAGCCTCGCGGTGAAACCCGGCGAAGTCGTCGGGCTGATCGGCGAGAGCGGCTCCGGCAAGTCGACACTGGCACATTCGATCCTCGGTCTGCTGCCGCCTTCGGCCGCGATCACGGGCCAACAGCTGACGCTCACGGGCAGGGATCTGCTCAAAGCCTCCAAGGCTGATCTCAGGTCGCTGCGCGGACCGGGGGCAGCTATGGTGTTCCAGAATCCGATGGCGACCTTCAGCCCGCTGCATACGATCGGGCGGCAGCTCACCGATTTCCTCTGGCGCGACCGCCGGACGAGCCGGCGCGACAAGCGGAAAGCGATTGTCGCCGCACTCACCGAGGCCGGCATTTCCGATCCCGAGGCGCGTTTCGATGCCTATCCCTTCGAGCTTTCCGGCGGCATGCTGCAACGTGTGGCGATCGCCGCCGCATTGCTGATGAAGCCGGCGCTGTTGATCGCCGATGAGCCGACCACGGCGCTCGACGTGACCATGGAGGCGCAGATCCTGCATCTGATGCGGCAGTTGCGCGTCAAGACCGGCGTGGCGATCCTGATGATCTCACATCAGCTCGGGGTCATTGCGGAAATTTGCGATCGCGTCTGCGTCATGCATGCCGGCCGGATCGTCGAGCACGGCGACGCAAGAGAGATCTTCGCCCGGCCGCAACATCCCTATACCCGCGCTTTGCTTGCCTGCGAACTGTCGCTGGTGGAGAGCGGCGCCAAGCGCCTGCCGGTGATCAACTGGCAGGAGACGAATGCCGCCACGGCGCCAGTCATTGTTGCCGCGCCGGGTGAGCCGGTCAACCGGATCGGAGACGCCGCATGAGCCAGGTTCCGATCATCGAGGCAAGAAAACTTTCCGTCGCCGTGCCGCGCCGCGGATCGCTGCCCTTCGTCCGCAGGCCGGGCCTTGAGATCCTCGCCGGCGTCTCGCTTGCCATCGAGCCGGGCGAGATCGTCTGCATGGTCGGCGAGAGCGGCTCCGGCAAATCCACTTTCGGCAAAACGCTGGTCGGGCTGATGAAGCCATCGGGTGGCAACCTGCTGCTCGATGGCGAAACGCTGCCGGACCATTCCAGCCGCAGCTTTGCAAAGATGCGGCAAACGGCGTCACTGCTGTTCCAAGACCCGGTGACATCCTTCGATCCGCGCCAGCGCATTCGCTCAGTTATCGCCGAGCCACGGCGCATTGCCGGCCAGGGCGATCTCAGGACCGAAGCGATCGTCGATCTGGCTGAGCAGGCCGGGCTGGGCCGCCAATTGCTATCGCGCTTTCCGCATGGCCTTTCCGGTGGCCAGGCGCGACGCGCCGCCGTTGCCCGGGCGCTCTCCGTGGTGCCGCGGCTGATCATTGCCGACGAGCCGACCGCTGGGCTCGATCTCTCGGTGCAGGGCGGCATTCTCAATCTCTTCCTCGATATCCGCGATGCGCATCGTACGGCGTTCCTGATCATCACCCATAATCTCGCCGTGGCGCGGCACGTGTCGGACCGGGTGGCGATCCTGTATCTCGGCCGGATCGTCGAGAGTGGCCCAAGTGCCGCGATCTTCCGGACGCCACGCCATCCCTATACCGCAGCACTTCTTGCTTCCGAGCCGGTGCCGGACCCGACGAAACGCCGCACCGCGCCGCCGGTCATCGGCGAAGTGCCAAGCCTCGCTCATCGTCCGTCCGGCTGCGAATTCCATCCGCGCTGCCCTTCTGCGCAGGCGCGCTGCCGCAGCGAACTGCCGGCCGAGACGGTGCTCGACACCGGCCACACGATACGATGCCACTACCCGCTCGCAGACAAGAAGGCGGAACGCGTTGCGTAAATAAAACAAAACCAGAGGGATAGAACATGACCCATTTCTTGATGAATCGCAGGCATTTCCTCCTATCCGGCGCTTCCGCCGCAGCCGCCCTATCGCTGCGGCCGGGCCTCTCCTATGCGATCGAGGGCGATACGCTCATCATTCGCGGCGCCTCCGATATTGAAGTGCTCGATCCCGCCTTCCAGAACGGCCTGCTGGAAGAAGAGGTCGGCCGGGCGCTGTTCGTTTCGCTGAACCGGCTTGGCGACGTGCGCGGCGGTACGCATCTCGACAACTACGCCGCCAAGGAGCTCAAGCAGGTTTCTCCAACCGAAATCGGTTTCGAACTGCAAGACTGGCTGGAATGGACCGGCGGCTATGGCCCGCTGACAGCCGAGGACGTGAAATTCTCCTTCGAACGGGTCAAGGATCCGAAGAATGCATCGGCCTGGGCATACGCTTTCGACGCAATGGATCATGTCGAGGTGACCGGCCAGCGCACGGGTGTGATCAAGCTCAAGAGCCCATCAGCGCCGTTCTGGGTCACCACCCTGCCCTATTATATGGGCCACATCGTCTGCCAGAAGGCGGTCGAAAAAGCAGGAGGCAAGTTCACCACCGAGGTGCCGGCCAGCGCCGGCCCCTATGTGATCGACAAATGGACGCCGAAACAGAATCTGTCGCTGGCGCCCAATCCCGGCTGGAAGGGGCCGAAGCCTCTGTTCAGTAAGATCAGGTTCGAGATCGTCACCGACGACGAGGCGGCCGCGCTCGCCTATGAATCCAAGGCGATCGACTATTCCAAGATCAGCCTCAACACGCTTTCGACCTATCGCGACAAGCTGCCGGAAAACACCGCGCTGATCGAGAAGGACGGCAACCGCTTCCTGTGGCTGGCGCTCAACGTCAACAATCCGAAATTCAAGGATGAGAAGGTCCGCCGCGCCATCCAATATGCCATCGATGTCGAGCAGATCATGCAGGGCTCCTATTCCGGCCTTGCCAAGGCGGCGACCGGCGTTCTCCCGCCCGGCATGGTCGGTCACCGTGACAAGATCCTCTACCCAGCCGATCTCGATAAGGCCAAGGCACTGCTGCAGGAGGCCGGCGTCTCCGATCTGACCATCGAGCTCGCCTCGCAAAACGACAAGACCAGCCAGCTCACCTGTCAGATCGTCCAGGCGCTGCTCGGCCAGATCGGCATCACGGTCGACCTCAAGCCGCTCGAGGATGGCGTCTATTGGACGATCGGCGACAAGAGCTCCGGCGATACCTGGAAGACGCTGGAAATGGTGCTGATGAATTTTGCCGGCGGTGTCGATCCGTCGGAAAACCTCACCTGGTTCCGGCCGGCACAGATCGGCGTCTACAACTGGTCGCAGTTCGACAGCCCGGAATTCGAGAAGATGTACCAGGAGGGCATGGCCGAGACCGATCAGGCCAAACGCGATGTCATCTACAAGAAAATGCAGGACATCATGGAGGAGTCGGGCGGGTTCGTGTTCATCACCCATGAAGTGTTTGCGGCCGTCGCTCGAGGCGGGCTGAAGCCTTGCATTCTCGCCGATGGATATCTGGATGTGACGCGGTTTGCGAAGGGGTGAGGCATTCCTCTCGCCGTCTGGCGAACGCGTCTGCCCCTCACCCTAACCCTTCTCCCTGTTGAAACGGGAAGAGGGAATCCGCTCTGCAGATGCCTCGCCGTTGGGGCCCATTTCGGCGTCGCAGAAGCGTGAAAGCGGTGCGCCCATCGTCCTTCTCTCCGTCACTACGGGGAGAAGATGCCGGCAGGCGGATGAGGGGCGTGCCAAGGCTGTCAAGGTGTTAACAAGCAAAGGAGCATGATCATGGCGCGACAGGCGGGCAGACGAGAGGCACGTCGGACAGCAGGTGGTATTCGCCAACTCGGCTTCGGAGGGGTCGTCAATCGCTACCCGCCGATCGCGCTCCTGAGCGCGGACGAGGTGGAGTCGATCCACCTTGCCTCGCTGGACCTGCTGGCGACGACCGGCATGGAAGTGCTGCACGAGGAGAGCCGCAGGCTGCTCAAATCCGCCGGTGCCGATGTCGATGACGGAACACTGCGCGTGCGCTTCGACCCGGCGATGATCGTAGAGACGATCTGCACGGCACCGCCTTCGTTTACACTGCAGGCACGCAATCCGGCGAAGAACCTGAAAGTCGGCGACGGCAGCCTGATCTTTGCCGCGACCGGCGGGCCTGCCTTCGTGTCCGATCTAGACCGCGGACGGCGGGCGGGCAATTACCAGGACATGTGCGACTATATCCGGGTCGTGCAGGCGCTCAACATCATCCACCAGGAGGGCGGCTGCCCTTGCGAGCCGACCGATCTCAATCCGGATTCGCGCCATCTCGATTTCTACCAGGCCGCCATCCGGCTGACCGACAAGAACTGGCAATGCTGGGCGCTGGGCGGCTATCGTGTCGAGGATGCGATCGAGATGCTGTCGATCACGCTTGGCCAGAGCCGCGAGGAATTGCGCAGCAACCCGGCGACGCTGACCATCGTCAACTCCAATTCACCGCTCCGGCTCGATATCCCGATGGGCGAAGGGCTCTGTGCGATGGCGCGCGCCGGCCAGCCGGTGGCGATGACGCCGTTCACGCTCTCGGGCGCGATGAGCCCGGTGACGATTGCCGGTGCGCTCACCCAGCAGAATGCCGAGGCCCTGGCGTTGATCGCGCTCGCTCAGATCGCGGCACCCGGCGCGCCGGTGCTTTACGGTGGCTTCACCTCCAATGTCGACATGCGCACCGGGGCGCCGGCCTTCGGAACGCCGGAATATGCCAAGGCGCAGATTGCTTCAGGCCAGCTGGCACGGAAATACAATATCCCGTTCCGCTCCTCCAACGTGACGGCCTCCAATGCTGTCGACGTGCAGGCCGCCTATGAGAGTGGCATGTCGCTGTGGTCGACGATCATGGGCGGCGTGCATCTCATTGAACATGCGGCCGGCTGGCTGGAAGGCGGTCTGACGGCGTCATTCGAGAAGCTGATCCTCGATGCCGAAATGCTGCAGATGATGAAAAGCTTCCTCGATCCGCTGGCAATCACCACCGAGACGCAGGCGCTGGACACGATCCGCGACGTCGGTCCCGGCGGGCATTTCTTCGGCACACCGCATACGCTGGCGCGCTTCGAACACGCCTTCTATGAGCCGATGTTGTCGGACTGGCGGAATTTCGAGAACTGGTCGGAGAGCGGCGCCAAGACGGGAACCGAGCGGGCCAATGCGATCTGGAAGGAATTGCTCAGGGCCTATGAGCAGCCGCCGCTCGATCCTGCCGTGGACGAGGCGCTGGAAGCCTATGTGGCAAAGCGGAAGGAGGAGATCAGCCGCGGATATCTGAACGCGGCTTGACGCCTGACCCGACCCCTGGAAGCATAGATGGGAGCGTCATGGACATCGCCAATCGCGTTCGGCGATGCGTCATTTGCGGGCAATTGGCTGTAAAAATGCCATGCCGGTAAAACTGCAGATAAGCGTGTAAACGAATCTTAACAGGGGACCGTCTCTACTTCTACGCAACGTCGTAGAACCGGGAACATCAGACATGACCGCACAAAACTGGACCCTTGATCAGGTTCTGGCCCAGTTGAATTCAGGTTCACATTGGACAAGTTCAACCATCACCTATTCCTTCCCAACGGATAAGGCGCAGCTTTATACCGGCGGCGGTGAAGGTGATGGCTTTTCACCTTTCACCGATGTCCAGATTACCTATGCCGAATATGCGATCGCCAATTGGGACGACCTGATCGCGCCGAATTTCGTCCAGGTCGCCAGCAATTCCAATATCGAATTCGGCAATACGACGACCGGCATCGACTATGCGCATGCATATTATCCGAAGACCGGCAGCGCCTGGTTCAATCCCGGCTATAGCGACCTCGCCAATCCGACGATCGGAGACTATGGCTTTACCGCCATCATGCATGAGCTGGGCCATACGCTCGGCCTCAATCACATGGGCGATTATAACGGCAACGACAATTCCGGACCGTCAAGCTATCAGGACAGCACGGTGTACTCGATCATGTCCTATTATGGCCCCGACCACTATGCTGGGCAGGGACAGGTCATGTGGGCCGATTGGCAGGTCGGTGGCATCGTCTATTCACCGGACACGCCGATGCTCAATGACGTCATGGCCGTCCAGGCGATCTATGGCGCCGACACCACGACGCGAACCGGCGACACCATCTACGGCTTCAACAGCAATATCACCGGCGAAGAAGCCCAGATTTATGACTTCTCGATCAACAAAGACCCGATCCTGACGATCTATGATGCCGGTGGCAATGACACGCTCGATCTCAGCGGCTATGCGACGGATAGCACTATTTCGCTCGTCGCCGGCAGTTTCACCCATTGCAACGCCATGACCTACAATATCTCGATCGCCTATACCGCAACGATCGAAAATGCGGTCGGCGGCGCGGGCAACGACAGCATTACCGGCAATCAAGTCGCCAACCGGCTGACCGGCAATGACGGCACGGACACGCTGACGGGCGCGGGAGGCTCTGATGTCCTCGTGGGCGGCAAAGGCAATGACACGCTCGATGGCGGTGAAGCTGTCGACACTGCCGTCTTCTCAGGCGCCTTTGCCAACTACACGATCCACCACAATGATGACGGTTCCTACACCGTGACCGACAATGTCGGCACGGACGGCCAGGACACGCTGCGCAATGTCGAGCGCCTGCAGTTCAGCGACGAACTCTACACGCTGGGTAACAGCGCGCCCACGCTCGACCATGCGATCGCCGACCGCAATGCGACGGCCAACCAAGCCTTCGGCTTCGACTTCTCGGCCAACACTTTCAGCGATCCGGACGGAGATGCCCTCACCTATTCCGCCAGCCTGGCCGATGGCTCGGATCTTCCGGATTGGTTGCACTTCAATCCCGCGACGCGCAGGTTTACCGGCACACCGGGCACAGACGATGTCGGCACGGTTTCGATCAAGGTCCTCGCGAGCGACGGCACCCATACGGTGTCTGATGTCTTCGACCTCAGTATCGCCAGCGGCGACACCACGAACCAGTCACCCATTGCAGTCGCCGACTCTGCCGAGACGTCCGAAAGCAAGAGCGTGCTGGTGGATGCACTTGCCAATGATTCTGATCCGGATGGCGATAGTCTCACCCTGATCCAAGTCTCTGTCGCCAATGGAGACGGCACTGCCACGATCGAGGAC
>NZ_JBFUFK010000049.1:0-64179 GCF_056403475.1 Rhizobium sp. P2_G9
GTTGCGGACCATGTGTTGCGGACCATGTCATAGCCGACCTTGATGGCCGCCGCATAGCCCTCGCCATCCGTTCCGCCATGACTTTTTATGACAACGCCGTTCAATCCGAGAAACACGCCGCCATTGACCTTGCGCGGGTCCATCTTCTCACGCACCCGGTCGAAAGCGCTCTTGGCGAGCAGATAGCCGAGCTTGGCCATCCAGGTCCGCTCGATTGCCATGCGCAGGAAATCGGCGATCTGGCGGGCAGTGCCCTCTGCAGCCTTGAGCGCGATATTGCCGGTGAAGCCTTCGGTGACCACGACATCGACCGTGCCCTTGCCGATATCGTCGCCCTCGACGAAGCCGCGATAATCGATCGTATCGAGATCGGCCTCGCGCAATAGCCGGCCGGCCTCCTTGACCTCTTCCTGGCCCTTGATCTCTTCGACGCCGACATTGAGCAGACCGACGGTCGGTCGGCGGATTTCGAACAGCGCCCGCGCCATGGCGCCGCCCATCAGCGCGAAATCGAGAAGCTGCTGCGAATCGGCGCCGATCGTGGCACCGATGTCGAGGACGATGCTCTCGCCCCGCATTGTCGGCCAAATGCCCGCAATCGCCGGCCTTTCGACATTTGCCATCGTGCGCAGACAGAATTTCGACATTGCCATCAGAGCGCCGGTATTGCCCGCGGACACCGCGACATCGGCTTCACCGAGCTTCACCGCTTCGATCGCCTTCCACATCGACGACGAATAGCGACCGCGCCGGAGCGCCTGGCTCGGCTTCTCATCCATGCGCACTGCGATGTCGCAATGATGGAAGGCCGCATTGGCCTTGAGCTTCGGATAGCGTTCGAGGATCGGGCGGCAGACACTTTCCTGGCCATAGAGGATGAATTGAATGTCGGGCTGCCGGACCAAAGCCGTCGCGGCTCCCGCCAGACTGACTTCCGGCCCGAAATCGCCGCCCATAGCGTCGAGAGAGATTCTGATCACGCGTCCCTAGTCCTTGTCGTTTCGCGCCTTTGGCGGCGTCTTTGCTTGGGTCCTTGCCGGCCGGTCACTGCTTATAGGGCGAGTTGCCACAATTTTGTGGCAAACCTGCCCAGATCGGCAAAATCTGTCGGACTGGCGCTCATTTATCGATTTTCAGGTTCTTGAGCACGGCAAATGGCGAGGGTTTCGCCTCCGTTCCAGCGGAATTTTCGATGTGTGGTTCAAATTCGACACCCATCTTGCGCGGATAGGGATCAATGCCCATGGCGGCAAACTCGGCGACGACCGCGCCGATATCGATCGTGTCGCCAGCAAACATCTCCGGCAGGTCCGGCCCATCAGGATCGATGATCATCTCACCCTGGTCATTGGCAGGCATTCGGGCGAGCGCCGAGCCTTCCGGCACGAAGATCTGGTCCATCTCCTCATCGATATCCGACTCGACCGGATCGAGCGTGACAACGCAGGCCTGGGTGACATGCGCATGAATGGTGCCGAAAACCTTGACGCCGTCCTTCTTCCAGCGGCGTATCTTGAGTTCGGCGCGCAACGCTTCGACACTCTGCACCTTCCAGAGCACGGCAAGCGCCTTGAGCTCACGCGCATCAGCTTCGACATGCACCTCGATCGGATTATGCGAAACGTGGCCCACCTTGACCTGGTAGGAAAACGGCGGCCTCTCGCCTGTATTTTCATGGCGCATCATCGCTCGCCTCCATCGTCCATCACCGGAATCTCCGCTTCCCCGCGCTCCAGGGCCTCGGTGCTCACCTCTGCAAGCGCCGCTGCAGCGCGCATCATATAGCGTGCAAGCACCGCCATAGAAAGTTCGGCATCCTGGCTTTGCGGGTAAAAATTGCGCTTCAGCGCCGCCGCAAGGGCGACCTCGTCGCCGGCATCGAGCGCCTTGCCGTAGGAATCGACGCGTCCATAGAACATCGACGCCAGCTTCTTCATGCGTTTTGGCACGCCCTGGTCGCCGATGCCCAGCTCGCGAATCGAATGATCGAGGTCCAGGAAGAAGGCGTCGACGATCTCCTGGGCGATGTCCTTGATCGCGGCGCCTTCGCTATTGGTGCGGCGGAAATAGAGAATCATGATGACGGAGAGCATTTCGAACCGGCCCATGACGGTGTCGGGGACATCGGCGCTCAGATAAAACGCTTTCTGACGCGCCGCTGTTGTCAAAATGCCATACTGTCGGTCGATAATCGCGCGATTGGCGTTATTTCGCCGAAAGAAGCCCAATATCATCAATTTGCCCTGATTTGCCTTTGTGAAAGTCGACACAGAGGCAAGCGCCGTGTTGCATCCTGCCAAAAGCTGGTTTACCGAAGCAGGCACGAATTGCAATGGCGTTGGCGCATCTGGTGCAAACCGTCCCGGCATCCCGGCCGGCGCGGATGGACGGGGCGATGGCCAGGAGCCATAGACTGTGGAGATGTCGTTGAGAATGCAATTTCACGGGCACCGCGCCAAAGCTGCGCATGGCGTTTTCCTGGCGATGGCGCTGGCCGCGACGACGCTTTCCGGTTGCTCGTCGTTCGGTGAAACGATCCAGAACGGCTATGTCGTCGACCAGCAGACGCTGGCGCTTGTGCCTGCGGGATCGAGCAAGGAGCAGGTTTACCTCTCGCTCGGCACGCCTTCGGCGACCGCAACTTTCGACAACGAGGTCTTCTACTATATCTCGCAGAAGCGCTACCGCGCGATCGCCTTCATGAAGCCGCGGCTTGAAGAGCAGACGGTGCTGGCCGTCTATTTCACCAAGGACGGCACTGTCGACCATCTGGCGCATTATTCGCTGAAGGATGGCCGGGTCATCGACATGCTGACCATGACCACACCGACCGGTGGAGTCGAAAAGACCTTCCTGATGCGTCTGCTCTCCGGCGGCATCAATCCGGCCGACGCAGCGCAGCAACTGCTCGGACACGTGCCCAGCACCTTGGGCCAGCACTATTGATTTGAACGGAGCCGTTTGGCTCCCGCATTCTTCGCAGATGTAGAAAAAGCCGCATCCGGTCACCCCGATGCGGCTTTCGATTTTTACGGCATATGAGCCGAAACTGGTCCTTTGTTTCAGGATAGTGATATCCGCAGAAACAGAAGATAAAGCGCGTCACTTTGTGCGACGCGCTTTATTTGATCGGCTCAGGCCAGAACGGCGAGCAGCAGCAGCGCCACGATATTGGTGATCTTGATCGCCGGGTTGACGGCGGGGCCGGCAGTGTCCTTGTAGGGGTCGCCCACGGTGTCGCCAGTGACCGAGGCCTTGTGCGCATCCGAACCCTTCATGTGGCGGACGCCGTCCTTGTCGACGAAGCCGTCCTCGAAGCTTTTCTTGGCATTGTCCCAGGCGCCGCCGCCGGAGGTCATCGAGATCGCCACGAACAGACCGTTGACGATCACACCGAGCAGAGAGGCGCCAAGTGCGGCGAAAGCCGAGGCCTTGGAGCCGGAGAGCAAAAGCACGCCGAAATAGACGACCAGCGGCGCCAGCACCGGCAGCAGCGACGGCACGATCATTTCGCGAATCGCCGCCCGGGTCAGCAGGTCGACGGCGCGGCCATAATCGGGCCGTTCCGTACCTTCCATAATGCCGGGCTTCTCGCGGAACTGCCTACGCACTTCCTCGACGATCGAGCCGGCGGCGCGGCCGACGGCAGTCATGGCAATGCCACCAAAGAGATAGGGGATGAGGCCACCGAAGATCAGGCCGGCGACGACATAGGGGTTGGAGAGGTCGAAGGAGATTTCGCCGATGCCCTTGAAGTAGGGGTAGAGGGTCGAACCTGCCTTGTTGGCCTCGGTGGCAAAGAAATGCAGGTCGTTGGAATAGGCGGCGAACAGGACCAGTGCGCCAAGGCCGGCCGAGCCGATCGCATAGCCCTTGGTCACCGCCTTGGTGGTGTTGCCGACAGCGTCGAGCGCGTCGGTGGACTTGCGCACTTCCGGCGGCAGATGCGACATTTCGGCGATGCCGCCGGCATTGTCGGTGACCGGGCCGAAGGCGTCGAGCGCCACGATCATGCCGGCAAGGCCGAGCATGGCGGTAACGGCGATGCCGGTGCCGAACAGGCCGGCGAGCTGGTAGGTGGCGATGATGCCGCCGACGATGACGATGGCCGGCAGCGCCGTCGATTCGAGCGAGACAGCCAGACCCTGGATAACGTTGGTGCCGTGGCCGGTAACGGAGGCCTGGGCGATCGACACAACCGGCCGCTTGCCGGTGCCGGTATAGTATTCGGTGATCACCACGATGAGCGCCGTGACGATCAGGCCGACCAGTGCGCAAAGGAACAGATTGGTGCCGTTGACCGTCGTGCCGGCAGCGCCGACCGGACCCCAACCGACCGTCAGCCAGGTGGCGAGCGCGACAGCGACGATCGAGAGAACGCCGGTGACGATCAGGCCCTTGTAGAGCGCGCCCATGATGTCGTTGCTCGGGCCGAGCTTGACGAAGAAGGTGCCGATGATCGAGGTGATGATCGAGCCGCCGCAGATCGCCAGCGGATAGAGCATGGCGCTTTCGAGGATCGGCGTACCGGCAAAGAAAATCGACGCCAGAACCATGGTGGCAACGACGGTCACGGCGTAGGTTTCGAACAGGTCGGCGGCCATGCCGGCGCAGTCGCCGACATTATCGCCGACATTGTCGGCGATCGTGGCCGGGTTGCGCGGGTCGTCTTCCGGAATGCCGGCCTCGACCTTGCCGACCAGGTCACCACCGACGTCGGCGCCCTTGGTGAAGATGCCGCCGCCGAGACGGGCAAAGATCGAGATCAGCGAGGCGCCGAAACCGAGCGCCACCAGCGCGTCGATGACTTCACGGCTGCCTTGCTGCATGCCGACAATGTGGGTGAGGATGAAATAGTAGACGGAGACGCCGAGCAGCGCCAGGCCGGCGACCAGCATGCCGGTGATGGCGCCCGACTTGAAGGCGATTTCAAGACCTTCCGCAAGCCCCTTCGATGAGGCCTGGGCGGTGCGGACATTGGCGCGGACCGAGACATGCATGCCGATGAAGCCAGCCGCGCCCGACAGTACGGCGCCGATCAGGAAGCCGAAAGCCGCTGCAGCGGAAAGGAGCGCGAATACGAGAATGAAAACCACAACGCCGACAATGCCGATCGTCGTATACTGGCGCGTCAGATAGGCCTGCGCACCTTCGCGAATATAGCCAGCGATCTCCTGCATGCGGCTGTTGCCCTGGTCTGCGGCCATGACCGATTGCGTCGCCCATACAGCATAGGCGATGGACAATAGCCCGCACACGATCACGCACAACAAAATCCCCATTCCCAAATTCCTCCAATTTGACGGCGGATTGGCCATCCGCAGTTTCTGCGACAACCGGCAAACTCCCCACGCCAGTCATCCGGATTCACAAATCGCGTGGACATTGATGGGTGGCGTCCGCCACGTCAAGTCTCCGCCGCCAGGTTTGGATCGGTCGGGTCAAATAATTCAGTTGAATATTAAACTTCTTCGGAGCGTGGTTCGGAATGGTTCAAAAAGAACAAGAGGACGAGGCCGAGTATAGCGAGCGGCCAGACCGGCAGAATCATCGCATCCCAGCCGAAGCGGCTGAAAATCTGGCCGGAAGCGAAAGACGAGAGCGCCACGGTGGAGAACAGGATGATGTCGTGAAAACCCTGCACCTTGTCTGCCTCGTCGGGCCTGTAGCTCCGGGCGACGATCGAGGTGCCGCCGATGAAGCCGAAATTCCAGCCGGCGCCGAGCAGCGTCAACGCCCCCCAGAAATTCCACAGCTGGACGCCCATATGGGCGATCACGGCGCAGATCATCAGGATAGCGAGGCCGGTCGCCACGATTCGTTCCGCCCCGAACCGGCGGATCAGCCGCCCGGTGAAGAAACTTGGAGCAAACATGGCGAGCACGTGGAACTGGATGCCGAGCGTCGATTGACCGTCCGAGAAGCCGCAGCCGACGACCATGGCGAGCGGTGCGCCAGTCATCATGAAGGTCATCAGCGCATAGGACGCGATGCCGCAATACATGCCAGTGAGGAAGCGGCGGCGGAAGACGATTTCCGAAAGCGGCCGCGATGGCGCATGAGTATCTGCATGTGCGCGCGTCAAGGCCGGCAGTTTCAGGAAGGACAGAATCAGGGCGCCCGCTATGCTCATCGGCGCGAAGGCGACGAAGGGGCCGACAAAGGCGATCGGTGCGAAGAGGTCGCGCGCATGGATCGCAATCTGCGGGCCAAGCACCGCGGAGACGATGCCGCCGGCGAGGATCCAGGAGATCGCCGTACCCTTGTAGAAGGATGGTGACGCGTCGGCAGCCGCAAAGCGGAATTTCTGGGTGAAGCCAGCGGCGACGCCGGTCAGCATCAGGCTTGCCACGAAGAGCCAGAAATTGCCCCGATAAATGCCGATCGACGCCAGCAGGCCGCCGATACCCAGGAGCAATGCCCCGAAGATGAAGGAGGGGCGCCGCGACAGGTAGCGGGACAGCATGGCGACCAGGACGGTACCGGCTGCCGTACCGACATTGAATCCCGTCAGCGGTGCGGTCGCCAACGACTTGTCGGCGCCGAGCATCTGATAGGCGGCGAGCCCGCCGACGGCGAAGGTGATGGAAGGCGCCGCACCGAGTATTGCCTGCGCCGCGGCCAGCAGCGCGACGTTGCGGTGCGCGGAACGGATCTCCGTCTCCAGTCCTTCGACAGAGGCCGTCACGCCGTCACCCGATCACTTCTTGCCGCGCAGCTTGCGGGCGACGCTGTCGAGCACGGCATTGACGAGTTTCGGCTCTTCCTCATCGAAAAAGGCATGAGCGATCTCGACATATTCGCTGACGATGACGGCGGTCGGCACGTCCTTGCGCTCGATGATCTCGAAGGTGCCGGCGCGCAGGATGGCGCGCAGCGTCGCATCGAGCCGGGAGAGCGGCCAGCCTTCGAGGAGCGAATCGGCGATGATCGGGTCGAGCGCCCGCTGGTCACGCACCACGCCGGAGACGATCGACCGGAACCAGGACGGATCGGCCTTCAGATATTGCTGGCCGTCGATCTCCTGGCCGAGGCGGAAATTCTCGTACTCATTGACGATCTCAAGCACGCCGGTGCCGGAGAGTTCCATCTGGTAGAGCGCCTGCACGGCGGCGAGGCGCGCGGCACCCCGCTGGTTTGCCTGCTTCACGTCCTGCTTTTCGGCTTCGTCGGACATTTCAGGCGCCAAGCTTCTTCTTGAGGGCAATCATGGTCAGCGCCGCGCGCGCGGCAAAGCCGCCCTTGTCGAGTTCGCTGCGTTTTGCGCGACGCCAGCCCTGTTCGTCGTTTTCGACGGTCAGAATGCCATTGCCGATCGGCATCGATTCCGACACGGCCAGATCCATCAGCGCACGTGCCGATTCATTGGCGACGACGTCGAAATGGTAGGTCTCGCCGCGGATGATCATGCCGAGCGCGACGAAGCCGTCATATTCGGTGCCGTCCTCATCTGCGGCGTCGAGCGCCATGGAGATTGCCGGCGGGATTTCGAGCGCGCCGGGCACGGTGATGACGTCATAGGTGGCTCCGGCCGCCTTCAGCGCCTCGGTGGCGCCTTCCAGCAAAGCATCCGCCATGTCGTCGTAGAAACGCGCCTCGACGATCAACAGATGCGGTTTGTTCTTCTTCTTGGCCATGTTTTCCTCGGAAAATGTGCAAATCGGCGCCCGGCCGTCGTTTGGCCCCGGTCAAACCACGGACGATGCGCCTTGGCAAGGGGTTTTTCGCCTATCCAGCCCCCCGGAAAATGCATCCGCGTCACACTTGGCAAAGAATGCTTCACACCATAATGATATGACAGAAACGGAGCTTCTCAAATCGGCTTCGCGTACCTACATGAAGTCCGTCAAGACTCGGCATGTTGAAAAGGAATCAGACGATGAACCGCCTTACCACCGCGACACTTTTTGCAGCTCTCGCAGCTGGCACGCTCGCGGGTGCCGCTCATGCCCAGTCGACGACCAGCGACCCGCTGGGCATCAACGCCACCGACGACCCGACGACGGCGCGTCTGAACGGTCAGCTGCAGGGCGGCACCAACAGTGGGCTCGGCATGATGCCTGATTCTTACCGTAACGAGGACACGGTGAGTGGCTGGTCGTTGGAAAATGGCGACATCATTTTCCACAAGAAGGGCGATCTGAAATAAGCCGGCCTCGCCCAGAGCGACCATGAAAGATAAAGCCGGCCTCGATGCCGGCTTTTTGCTGCCGTCGTGATGCAGAATGTATGGACGAAACGGATGCCGGTTGCCTGCACGAGCAAATGGTCCGGTTTCTTCATTGAAATGACACGGGCTCCTTTGATGCCGAGGATCGATATCGATGATTGCGGGCGGAGGTTGATATTCCCAATCCGTTGTTTCCGCCGAAGCTCCGGCCCGGCGACAAGGTTCGATTCGTCTCGCCCGCCAGCACACCCGGCGAGGACGCCGTGTTTGCCCGCATCAGTGTCCTGGAAACCTGGGGCCTGAAGGTCGACATAGGCCGGCATGCCTCCAACAGGCTCGGATATCTGGCCGGCACAGATGCGGAGCGATTGGAGGATCTCAACGCGGCATTTCGCGATCCGGAGGTCAGGGCCGTTTTCGCCACGCAAGGCGGCAAGGGTTCTTATCGCATCGCCGACCGGCTCGATTTCCCCGCTATCGTGCGCGACCCCAAATATCTCATCGGTTTCAGTGATATCACGGCACTGCATCTGATGCTCTGCAGCGCCAGCGGCCTGGTCGGCATTCACGGCGCACTGGTGGATGTCGATGACGACAGCGCGGTCGCTACGCTGCGCGACGCACTCATGTCGCCGGACTTTGCAACAGTGGCGTGGCGGCGCGACGAGCCGACATCGGCGCTGACGACCGAAGGTTCCGCCGCCGGCCGCCTGATTGGCGGCAATCTCGACATGGTCTCTACGATGGCGGGATGGGGTCTGCCGTCGATGGAAGGCGCAATCCTCTTCATCGAGGCGACGAACATGTATATCGGCCAGGTGGACCGGCAACTGACGGCATTGCGCAAAGGCGGCCATCTCCGCGGCCTGACGGGCGTGGCGCTCGGACAGTTCACTGGATTCGAGCTTAACAAGCGCTATTCGGTGATCGATGTGCTGCGCGAACACATGACTGAACTCGGCGTCCCCGTGCTCGGCGGTCTGCCGCTCGGTCACGGCAGTTCGCCGATGGTTGTTCCGATCGGAGCGCGTGCGAGGATCGACACAGCAAAAGGCACTTTGTCCTTCGGTTGCTGACACGTCTCACCCGCGGCATCGGTGCGGCATTTTGGTGCGCCCCACAAGCTGCCGCAATCCTGCCGCATGACGACATCTTCGCGGCAGCGCAACATGAAAAAACTTTAATTCTTTTCAGTGCCTTATTGCATTGAAACGGCCGTATTCGGCGTCCAGATCTTGGTTTGCAAGCGCGACGATGGACCGGACCGATCGATCCACGCCGCAGGTGGTGACAGGACCAAGGAGCAAAGCCATGAACCGCTTCATTGTCATCAGCCGCGCAACTACGCCCGTCGCCGCCAAGACCGCCATGGATGGCGGCATGACCCTCTACGTCCGTTGAACCTCGTGCCCCCGGAGTTCATCGGCGACTAGCGAGATGGGCCGGTTGACCTCCCCGGCCCACCTCGTTGCCTATTTGAACTCCGCAAGCCGCGCCGCGTAGCGCGCCATCGTATCGATTTCCAGATTGACCTTGTCGCCGGTTCTGCGCTCGCCCCAGGTGGTCACTTCCTGTGTGTGGCGAATGATCAGCACGTCGAAATCCGTTCCATCGACCTTGTTGACCGTTAGCGACGTGCCGTCGAGCGCCACGGATCCTTTCGGCGCGATGAATTTGGCGAATTCCCGCGGCGCCCGAAGGGTGAAGCGGGTCGCGTCGCCCTCCTCATCGACCTTGACGATCTCCGCCATGCCATCGACATGGCCCGAAACGATATGGCCGCCCAACTCGTCGCCGACCTTCAGCGCTCGTTCGAGATTGAGCCGCGCGCCCTCGGTCCAGGCGCCTGCCGTGGTCAGGCGCAGCGCTTCTTCCCATGCCTCGACTTCGTGCCAGCGCTGGTTTGATCCTTCTTCGGCCAGCGCCGTCACCGTCAGGCAAACGCCGGCATGGGAAATCGATGCGCCGATGGCGATCGTCTGCGGATCATAGCCGGAGGACATACGCAGCCGGATGCCTTCATTGAGCGGCGTGATCTTCTCGACCGTGCCGATATCGGTGACGATGCCAGTGAACATGACTTATCCCTCATTCTCCATTCGATCGATGGATATAGTCGTCCATGGCATCGTCGCCAAGGCACTCGTGCCTGCGAACGGCAAATCCATCAGCTACGCTCTGTTGCGAAACCGGCGACGGTATTCCTCCCTCTCCAACCACGACAGGCGAGGAGAAGAGCAGGATGCGGTCGACGAGTTGTTCGTTGACAAAACGGTTCGCCGTTTGAGCACCGCCCTCCACGATCAGCGACGACAGACCTCGAGCTGCCAGCGCCTCGAGCAAAACAGCAAGTTCTGCCTCGACAATTATTTCCGCACCGGCAGCTTCCAGCGCCTGCTGACGGCCTGCATCGGCTTCCGGCTCGGCAACGACGAGAAGCGGATGCCCGTCGTGGATCGTGCGGACGAGCTTTGATGTCAGCGGCAGGTCGAGCCGCTTGTCGAGCACGATTCTCAGCGGCGATCGGTCCTCCAAACCTGGTRGGCGGCAGGTCAGTGCAGGATCATCGGTCAAAGCCGTGCCGAGGCCGACGAGGATCGCGTCGCTTTCCGCGCGCAGGATATGCGATTGCGCTCGCGCACCCTTGCCGGTGATCGGGAATTGGGAGACACCCTGCTTGCCCATCATGCCGTCAGCGGAAGTCGCAAGCTTCAGAATCACTTGCGGCCGCTTCCTGCGCTGCCGATTCAAATAGGCTTCAAGTTGTTCTTCAGCTTGCTCGCGCAACACATCAGCAACGACCTCGATGCCGGCGTCGGCCAGCATTTTCAGCCCCCTGCCCGAAACCCGTTCATCCGGATCTGTCAGCGCCACGACCACACGCGCCACACCATAAGCAATCAGGGCCTCGGCGCAGGGGGGCGTCTTGCCATGGTGGGAACAGGGCTCCAGTGTCACATAGGCCGTGGCGCCGCGCGCCGCTTCGCCTGCCTCAGCCAACGCCTGGGGTTCGGCGTGCGGCCGGCCGGAAAGTGCGGTGACCCCGCGGCCGACGATGACGCCGTCCCTGACGATCAGGCAGCCGACCGACGGGTTGGAGCCCGTCTGCCCCAGATGCCAGCGCGACAGGCGGATGGCCGCCGCCATGAAGCGCTCATCCAGGCGGTGTTGCTCTGCGTCACGTGTGTGCTGGTCCATGTCCATTCGGCGCCGCCGGGAAAGACCTCAGCGCTCCTCGATCGGGTCGCGGGCGATCTTTGCCGAGATTTGCTTTATCGCCTCGGAAAAGTCCTCGATATGGGTGAAGTCGCGATAGACCGAGGCGTAGCGGACGAAGGCGACGTCATCGAGGTTCTTCAGCGCTTCAAGCACCTGCGTGCCGATCTCGGTCGAGCTGATTTCCGTCTCGCCCGAGCTTTCGAGCCGGCGGATGATGCCGGACACGGCGCGCTCGATCCGGTCGCGGTCGATCGGCCGCTTTCGCAGCGCAATCTCGAAGGACTTCACCAGCTTGTCGCGGTCGAACGGCATCTTGCGGCCGGATTTCTTGACCACCATCAGTTCGCGCAATTGCACGCGCTCGAATGTGGTGAAGCGGCCGCCGCAATCCGGGCAGATACGCCGCCGGCGAATGGAGGAGMCATCCTCCGCGGGGCGGGAATCCTTGACCTGTGTATCTTCGGAATTGCAAAACGGGCAGCGCATGGAGAACCTTATCGGGGAGAAATCACTCCGGCGTTCAAATAGCGTCCGGCGACAGGCGGGACAAGGGGTATAGCCAAGCCGGGAGCAAAGGTCCCTCTGAAAACCAGGAAGAGAGACTGCCAACAGGTTCCGAGCACCGTTTTAGTCGCATTGGCGGCTTGGTTCGCCGCCTAAAATATGAGCTATCGCCTTATAAGTGGTCAAAATTTTCGTCGCGATCGCGGAACCGCGGAAAACCTTCGCGGTTTTGTCTCGAATTTAAAGTTCTGTTCGCTTCCGGCAGAGGCGCCCTGTGCGATTGTCCCATTGCTCCCAAGCAGATCACAGAATTGGAAAAACATCATGAAATGGATCAAGACTCTCCTCGCCGCCGCGGCTCTCGCCCAGATCGTTTCGGCTGGTGCCGCACTTGCAGGCTCCAACCTTGAAGACATCAAGTCGGCCGGCACTCTCAAGGTCGGCACCGAGGGCACCTATGCACCCTTCACCTATCATGATGCCTCCGGCGCACTGGTTGGTTTCGATGTCGAGATTGCCCAGGCGATTGCCAAAAAGATCGGCGTCAAGGCGGAATTCGTCGAAGGCAAGTGGGATGGCCTGATCGCGGGCCTCGATGCCAAGCGCTATGACACCGTCATCAACGAGGTCGGCATTACCGACGCACGCAAGAAGAAGTATGACTTCTCCGAGCCCTATATCGCCTCGAAGGCGGTGCTGATCGTCAAGAGCGACAATGATGGCATCAAGACCTTCGCCGATCTCAAGGGCAAGAAGTCGGCGCAGTCGCTGACCAGCAATTTCGGCAAGCTGGCCGAATCCTCCGGCGCCGAGCTCGTCGGCACGGACGGCTTCGACCAGTCGATCCAACTGGTGCTGACCGGCCGCGCCGACGCCACCATCAATGACAGCCTGTCCTTTCTCGACTTCAAGAAGCACAAGCCGGATGCGCCGGTGAAGATCGTGGCACAGGAAGCCAATGCCGACTATTCCGGCGTGATCATCCGCAAGGGCGAGCCGGAGCTACTGGCGGCGGTCAACAAGGCCCTGGCGGACATCAAGGCCGACGGCACCTATGACGCAATCTCGAAGAAGTATTTCGGCGCGGACGTTTCGAAATAATTTCCGGCGATTTCACCGTTCGACACAAGGCACTATAGTTCGATCCGCTCCGGGTGCCGGAGCGGATTTTCGTTCAAGGGGTCCGATTTGCCTTCCTGGCTTCAACTCATGCTGGATTCGCTCCAGCCTCTGCTCTGGGCAGGGCTGATCTTCACCATACCGCTGACGCTCTTGTCCTTCGCGCTGGGGCTGACGCTCGGGCTGGTCGTGGCTGTGGTTCGGCTATTCGGGCCCAAACCGCTGGTCGTCATCGTCCGGTTCTACGTCTGGGTGATCCGCGGCACGCCGTTGCTCGTGCAGCTCTTCGTCATCTTCTACGGCCTGCCGAGCCTCGGCATCCTCCTCGACGCCTTCCCCGCGGCGCTGATCGGCTTCACGCTCAATATCGGCGCCTATACGTCCGAAATCATCCGCGCCGTGATTTCCTCGGTCCCGCGCGGGCAATGGGAAGCGGCCTATTCCATCGGCATGAGCTGGAGCCAGGCCATGCGCCGCACCATCCTGCCGCAAGCGACCCGCGTCGCGGTGCCGCCGCTCTCCAACACCTTCATTTCGCTGGTCAAGGATACGTCGCTCGCCGCCGCCATCACGGTGCCGGAACTGTTCCAGACGGCGCAACGCATCGTCGCCACTACCTATGAGCCTCTTATCCTCTATATCGAAGCGGCGCTGATCTATCTTGCCATGAGTTCGGTGCTTTCAGCGCTGCAGGTGCGGCTCGAGCGCCGCTTCGCCCGCTATGGCGGCTTCCTGGAGGCGCGGACATGATCGAGCTCTCCCATATCGAAAAGCGCTTCGGCGACAATATCGTCTTGAAGGATATCAGCGTCCGGATCTCAGAAGGCACGGTGACGGCGCTTGTCGGCCCCTCGGGCGGCGGCAAGAGCACGCTGCTGCGCTGCATCAACCTCCTGGAAATACCGACCTCGGGCGACATCCGGTTGGGCGAGGAAAACATCCACTTCCAGCCGGGCAAAAAGGTCGGCTGGGATGCGATCCAGCACCTGCGCCGGCAGACGGGCATGGTGTTTCAGAGTTTTCAGCTCTTTCCGCACCAGACCGCTATCGAGAATGTCATGGAAGGGTTGGTGACAGTGCTGAAATGGCCGAAAGCGAAAGCCCGAGCGCATGCGCTCGAACTGCTGCAGAAAGTCGGCATGGCCCACAAGGCCGATGCCTGGCCGGCCACGCTTTCGGGCGGCCAGCAACAACGCGTCGCCATCGCCCGGGCATTGGCGCCATCGCCACGCGTGCTGCTTTGCGACGAGCCGACCTCGGCGCTTGATCCCGAACTCGCAGAGGAAGTTGTCGAGGTGCTAAGCCGGCTTGCCCGTGAAGGCACGACGATGATCATGGCGACGCATGACCTGCGGCTCGCGTCTCGCGTGGCCGAGCAGGTCCTGTTCCTCGACGGCGGTTTGGTTGTCGAAAGCGGTCCGCCAAAGGCGATCTTCCAGTCGCCGGAGCGGGAGCGAACGAAAAGATTCATTGCCTCGCTGAATGCGGGGCATAGTTACGATATCTGAGCCCTGTTGTCAGATTTTGAATGCCAGCGCAGAGGACGCTTTTCCGACATGCATAGTGTTGCCGCCATCAACTCATCCGACAAGACGACGTTCTACGCTGAACTTGCCCAACAACTGGCAGCCGTACTCGAAGGCGAGCGCGATCCGATTGCCAATGCGGCTAATCTTTCGGCGCTTGTGTTCGATCAGGCTCCGGATCTCAACTGGGCAGGTTTCTATTTCCTGAAAACGCCGCAGGAACTGGTGCTTGGCCCGTTCCAGGGTAAGGTAGCCTGCGTCCGCATCGCGGTTGGCAAAGGCGTCTGCGGCAGCTCGGTGGCGGAGAAAAGGACGATGCTGGTCCCGGATGTCCATGCTTTTCCGGGCCATATCGCCTGTGACGCCAATTCCCGCTCTGAGCTCGTCGTGCCGCTGATCGCTAATGGCCGGGTCATCGGTGTACTCGATCTCGACAGCCCCTTGCCGGGCCGGTTCGACACCGCGGACCAAGCGGGCTTCGAACGCCTTGCCGAGATCTATGTCGGCGCGAGCGATGTCTGACCCTCACCTGTCGTTCTACTCGAATTTGGCAGGTCCTGGCCTCAAACTTCACCGCACCGTATGCGCATTGCGCCGTATGCTTTTTGGCCAGATCATGTAACTTCAGCTTAGAAAACCGGGGGATATCCGGAACGTGCCGGAGAGCGGCGGAGCGCAAAGGCATGTCAACTGAATTGCACTGCGCCATTGCAATGTTACTTTTCGTTGCATGAAATAATCCGCCCGAAAACCAAGTCGCCAGCCACGGCATTGCGTCTCGGTTCGGCGGAACAAATCCGTGTCTCAATAATTATAGGTGCTGGGGAGTTTCATTCTTGAAGAATGGAAAACACACCTTGACTGCATGATTTGCTCATCGGTCCCCGTCGCGGCCAAGCAAGGTAACGAGTAAACAGGGGACGTACATGTTGCAGGGCGATCTTCATGGCGGTGATCCCTTCCGATTTCTTGGCCATAACGGCGATGTTGCCCGCCTGATCCGGAATTTCGACTGGGCATCGACGCCTCTCGGCCCCGTGCAAAGCTGGCCGCCATCCCTCAAAACTGCCACCGCTCTGCTGCTTCATTCTCCCGTGCCGATCGTCATGCTCTGGGGTGAGACCGGCGTGATGATCTACAACGACGCCTATTCGGTTTTCGCCGGCCATCGCCACCCGGCGCTGCTTGGTTCCAATGTGCGCGAAGGCTGGGCGGAGGTCGCGGACTTCAACGACAACGTCATGAAAGTCGGCCTCTCCGGTGGCACGCTTGCCTATCGCGACCAGGAACTTACCCTGCACAGAAAAGGCTATCCGGAGCAGGTCTGGATGAACCTCGATTACTCCCCGGTTCTTGATGAAAACGGCAAGCCGGCAGGCGTGATCGCCATCGTCGTCGAGACGACCGAACGCGTGCTGGCAGAGAGGCGCAACAAGGAAGAGTTTCAGCGTCTGCAGAACATGTTTTCGCAGGCCCCGACCTTCATGGCCGTGCTCGGTGGGCCGGAACACTGCTTCGAACTGGTGAACCCCGAATATCGTAAGCTGATCGGCAATCGCCTGGTCGACGGAAAAACCATTGCCGAAGGGTTGCCGGAAGTCGTCGAGCAGGGTTTTGTCACGCTGCTCGACCAGGTGTTCCAGACGGGTGAAGCGATTGCCAGAACATCCGAGCGCATCCTGTTGAGATGGACCGACGAAGGTCCTCTCGAAGAGCGCTTCGTCGATTTCGTCTATCAGCCGATCCGCGATGAAAAGGCAACGGTGACTCATATCTTCGTGCAAGGATACGATGTGACCGAGCGGRTCCGCGCCGAAAACCATCAGAAACTGTTGATCAACGAACTCAATCACCGCGTCAAGAACACGCTGGCGTCGATCCAGGCTATCGTCTCGCAAACGTTGAGAGGCGTGCAGACCACGGAGGAGGCATCGAAGGCGATCTCCTCACGCATCCAGGCGCTCTCGACCGCGCACAATGTGTTGACGAACGAGAATTGGGATGGCGCCGACCTGCGCACCATGGTGGAGCATTCGCTGGAGGCGTTCCAGCATGCCGGGCGCGCGGCGATCCATATTTCAGGTCCGAAATTGCGCGTCGGTCCCCACGCCGCTCTTTCCATCGGGCTGGCAATGCATGAGCTTGCGACCAATGCCGCAAAATACGGAAGTCTCTCCAGTCCAACGGGAGTCGTCGACGTAAACTGGTCGGTTGGATCCGGCGACGTCTTCAAACTTGCCTGGATGGAAACCGGAGGCCCAACCGTCGTTACAACAGATCGGACAGGCTTTGGCTCCAGGTTGATCCTTCATGTGCTRCCGAAGGAACTGCAAGGAACCGCCGAGATCGACTATCGTTGCACTGGCGTGGTCTTCAGCCTGACCACGACGCTTGAGGCCGTCAGCGACAAGCCGCGCCGATCAGAGGATAAATTTTGAGAATACTTGTCGTCGAAGACGAGATGCTCGTCGCCATGCTGATCGAAGACGCGGTCACCGATCTCGGACATCAGGTGGTCGGGCCTGCGATGCGGCTGGACGCGGCACTGGCGGCGGCCGGCGAGGAAGACTTCGATTTTGCCATTCTCGACATCAACCTTGCGGGCAAGCAATCATTTCCCGTGGCGGATCGACTGATCGAGCGCGGCATTCCGTTCATGTTCGCCAGCGGATATGGCCTTGCCGGCCTGGTCGACCCCTATCGCAGTGCGCCGGTGCTGCAGAAGCCGTTCGAGGTCGACCAGATCGCGAAAATGCTGCTGCGGGTGCCGGCACGATAGCGGACTTGCGGCACGGGGGCTCAAGCGCAACCGAACAACAAGGCTACCTAAAGAAAGAACCCTCTCCATCGCTGGAGAAGGTCCCAAGGATCGGCCCAAAAGCCAATCAAGCTTACATATAGCCGTACATCGGGAAGCGGCCGGTCATCGCCACGACCTTGTCGCGCACCTTGGCTTCCGTGGCGGCATTGCCCTCATCCGAATTGGCTTCGCGCAGGCCGTCCAGCACTTCGACGATCAGGTTGCCGATCTCGGTGAACTCGGCTTCCTTGAAGCCGCGCGTCGTGCCGGCCGGGGCGCCGAGGCGGACGCCGGAGGTGACGAAGGGCTTTTCCGGGTCGAAGGGAATGCCGTTCTTGTTGCAGGTGATGTAGGCGCGGCCGAGCGCGGTTTCGGCGCGCTTGCCGGTGGCGTTCTTCTTGCGCAGGTCGACCAGCATCAGGTGGTTGTCGGTGCCGCCGGAGACGACGTCGAGACCGTTCTTGATCAGCGAGGCAGACAGCGCCTTGGCGTTCTTGACGATCTGGGCGGCGTATTCCTTGAATTCCGGCTGCAGCGCTTCGCCGAGGGCGACGGCCTTGGCGGCGATGACATGCATCAGCGGGCCACCCTGCAGACCGGGGAACACGGCCGAGTTCATTTTCTTGGCCAAATCCTCATCATTGGTGAGGATCATGCCACCGCGCGGGCCGCGCAGCGACTTATGCGTCGTCGTCGTGGCGACATGGCAATGCGGGAACGGCGACGGATGCTGGCCACCGGCGACGAGGCCGGCGATGTGAGCCATGTCGACCATCAGATAGGCGCCGACGGAATCGGCGATCTCGCGGAAAGCCTTCCAATCCCAGATACGGGAATAGGCGGTGCCGCCGGCGATGATCAGCTTCGGCTTGGTCTGTTCGGCCTTCTTGCGGACATCGTCCATATCGAGCAGGTGGTCCTCCTCGCGCACGCCGTAGGAAACGACGTTGAACCACTTGCCGGACATGTTGACCGGCGAACCATGGGTCAGGTGGCCACCTGAATTGAGGTCGAGCCCCATGAACGTGTCGCCGGGCTGCAGCAGCGCCAGGAACACGGCCTGGTTCATCTGCGAGCCGGAATTCGGCTGGACATTGGCGAAATTGACGCCGAACAGTTTTTTCGCGCGCTCGATGGCGAGTTCCTCGGCGATATCGACGAACTGGCAGCCGCCGTAATAGCGCTTGCCCGGATAGCCCTCGGCATATTTGTTGGTCATGATCGAGCCCTGCGCCTCGAGCACGGCGCGGGAGACGATGTTTTCGGAGGCGATCAGCTCGATCTCATGGCGCTGGCGGCCGAGTTCCTTGGTGATGGCGCCAAAAATGTCAGGATCGGTATCGGCAAGCGTGCGGGTGAAGAAGGTATCGGTGGCGCTCATGGGCTCATCTCTCCGGGAACCAGGAATGTGAGCGGTCTTAGCGGCAGACGGGCGGAGGAGCAAGACGATTTGCGCCGACGAATGTGACGCCTGCGGCACGGCGGCGTTCTTGGCGAGCCCGCTCGCCGCCGCATGTGGCGATTTCGCCGCAGCTTGACACCTGGCGGAAACTGGCAAAGATGGCGCCACCTGAATCGAGAGCCACACCGAAAGAGCCTGACTTGTCTTCCAAAACCGTCGAGCTCTTTTATTTCGACGCCGGCGGCGGCCACCGCAACGCGATGAATGTCCTGTCGCGGCAATTGAGCGTGCAGCACCCGGACTGGCTGATCATTCCCGTCGACCTGCAGAAGCTGCTTGAGCCGATCGACCCCGTCTACCGGATGACGCTGAAGCTGACTGGATCGCTGAAGCGGTTCCTGGCGCCAAGATTTGCGCTTTCGCCCATCCAGGCGCAGGATATCTACAATACGGCGCTGAAGCGCGGGGCGACGCGGGGCATGGGCGCGATCCTGCCGATCCTGCAGGGCTTCGTGCGCCGCTATTCGCCACAGATCGAAATGCTGCTCGAAGCGCGCTGGCGCCGGCCTGAAACGCCGCGGCCGGACCTGGTGGTCTCGGTCATCCCGAATTTCAACAGTGTGATGTTCCGGGCGCTGCGCCGGTTCGACACGGCGATACCCTATCTCACCGTGATCACCGACATGGTGGATTGCCCGCCGCATTTCTGGATGGAGGACCAAGACCAGTATATGGTCTGTGGCACTGAGAAGGCGTTCGAGCAGGCCGTGGAGACCGGTTTTTACGCACCGGAGAAGATTTTCCGTGTCTCTGGCATGCTGCTGAAGGAATCCTTCTATGCCGCGCCGGCAGCGGAAGGCCTGACGCGCGCCTCACTCGGCCTCGATCCCAAGAAACCGACAGCGCTGATCATGTTCGGTGGCAATGGATCGCTGCGCTCGACGCTGGCAATCCTCTCCCAGTTCGAGCGTTCCAAGCTCGATATCCAGACGATCGTGCTCTGCGGGCACAATGCCAAGCTTGCTGCCAGCCTCCAGGGCCGCGCCAATTGTCATCCCCTCGGCTTCATCACCAATGTCGCGGACTATATCCGGCTTGCGGATTTCCTCATCGGCAAACCCGGCCCCGGCAGCATCAGCGAGGCGGTGCATCTCGGCCGGCCGGTCATCGTCGAGGGCAATGCGACGACGATGCCGCAGGAATTGCCGAACGTCAAATGGGTGCGAGACAACGATGTCGGCATCGTCGTCCGCTCCTTCCGCAAGGAGATTGTCGGCGCCGCCGAACGCATCCTTGCCGATCTCGACCGCTACAAGGCCAATATCGCCAACAACATCCCCGAAAACCGCGCCGTGTTCGAAACCGCCGAAATCATCGAAAGCGTGGCGACGGCCGTCCATCTGCCGTCGTTCGACCGGGCGGCGCGACCGCCTCTGCCGCTCAAGCCGAGCCGGCTTTCGCCACGCGCCTGGCTGCGAAAGGGCCGCACAGGCCGCTCGCGCGCCTGATCAATGCTCAGGAAGAATGTGTTCGCAGACATGCAAAAACCCGCCAGTTTGGCGGGCTTTTGCATGTTCTTATCCGTACTCAGTTGTTGGCGACGGCCGGTTCCTGGTTGAGGCCGGTCTGCAGCGCCAGTTCCTGGGCGCCATCCATCTGGTAGATGTCGTCGCGGAACTGCACGACATGGTCCTTGGCGGACCAGGCGGTGACATATTTGAAATAGATCGGGATTTCCTCAGTGATATCGATCGGCGTGTTGACGCCGGTCTTGATCACCTGCTCGATATGCTGGCGGCTCCAGCCGGGCGTGTCGCGCAGGATCCAGGTCGTCAGATCACGGATGTTCTGGCAGCGCACGCAGCCCGACGATTCGAAGCGCGAGAGCTTGTTGAACAGGCCCTGCTGCGGCGTGTCGTGCATATACGTGTCGAACTGGTTGTGGAAGTTGATCTTGGTCGACGCCATGGCATTGATCTTGCCCGGGTCCTGACGGAACATCAGGTTCGGCGCCTTTTCGGCGTTCCAGTCGATGGTCTTGGGATCGACTTCATTGCCCTTGGCATCGAACAGACGAATCTTGCTCTTCGTCAGATAGGTCGGATCCTTGCGCATCAGCGGCACAATATCCTTTTCGATGATCGAGCGCGGCGCTGTCCAATAGGGGTTGAGCGTGACGTTGTAGATTTTCGAGTCCAGGATTGGCGTGGGGCGCGAGATACGGCCGACGATCGCCGTATGGCGCTGCACGACGCGGTTGTTCTCCACCGCTTCGATATAGGCGGCCGGGATATTGACCATGACATAGCGCTGGCCGAGATCGGTGGTGATCGCCTGCACACGCGTCAGGTTGGTGCGCAGCTGCGCCAGGCGCATATCGGCCGGAATATTCATCGCTTCGAGGGTGAAATTGCCGAGCACGCCGTCTTCGGGCAGGCCGTGGCGCGCCTGGAAGCGGCGTAGCGCCTCTTCGACGAGCGAATCGAAGGAATTGGAAATGCCAGCGGAATGCGACAGGTCGCCGGAGATCATCAGCCGTTTGCGCAGCGCCGCCACGGCCGGATCGGCCACGCCGATCTGCAGCTTCTGGTTTGTCACCACTTTGGGCCAGCCACCATTGGCGTTGATGGTCTCGTAATCGTAGATTGCCTGCTGCAGATTGGCGGCGGCGTCGACGCCGAAGATCGGATTGTTGGAAACGACCGCGGCGGCTGTGCGCGACGCCTTGGCGTCGAACTGGTCATCCCAGTTGCCACGGCGCGGCGCATTGATGATATCCTGCAGGGAAAGATCATCCGCAGCGGCGCGGCCGGCTATGGCCGCGGCACCCAGAAAAGTCGCCGAGCGCAGAAAAGCCCGGCGGGAAAAAGAAGAAGAATTGTCCTTGTCCGACATGCGTACTGCCTTCCAACTATCCGGCAAATTGTGGATCGCGCTTCRCCCTAACACGGTCGTGGTTAACAATGGGGAAGTCTCGCGTTCCTTGTGCACTGCCGTAGAACGCGTCGCAACTTATTGATCGGACGAATGGTCAAGCCCACCCGATTGCCTTCCCCGTTGTGGCCGGCATGCCACAATAATGTGGCCGGAATGTGCAGAGAGGAATTCACGAGCGCGTGAGCACCGGATTGCCTTGATCCTCGGACGAGGTAAAGCGCCTACGGCCGGGCAACGCGCATTTGCATATAGTCCTGGTTGATCAGGAATTCGGAGCGGTGGGCGACAAAATAGTCGGCGAGCTGTTTTGCCTGGTCGATGGTGGCGAACTTGGCGTCGTTGCCCATGATCTCAGGCCGCGTCCCCGTCGCATACACCTTGTCATAGAGTTTCTGGTCTGCGAGACTGGTAAGCACGTAGTAAGTGCCATTGTCCGCGGTCAGGAAAACCAGGGCTGTCTGGCTGGCGCTGGCATCCGGCTTGCCGGTCTCGGCATAGCGCAGCACATAGGCATTATCGCCGAGTTTCTGCGCCCGGATGGCCAACTGGTCGGATTCGCCGTTGAACATGAAGGTGTAGTGCATCTGGTCGCTTGCCACGGCTTTCACGGGCGTCATCGTGCCGGTCAGCCGGAATTTTTGCGTGTCGCGGTCAAAACTTTCGAGCTTGAACGGCGCATCGGTCGGCAGGCCGGGGATCGCATCGCCGGCGGCATCGGCGGTCGGCAGGATGACATCGGACTGGAAAGAGCAGCCGGCCAGCCAGACCAGCGCCAACAGTGCGATCACCAATTTTGCAAGACGCATCTCAAATCTCCGCCAGGCGACAAGCTGCCTTTCCGTGGAGACGTTTCAGGCGGCGGAGTCATTCCACCGGCCTGCGAATTTTGTCTCGCATCTTCCCGCCGGACTCGGTCGATTCTGCCGGAAGTGGCATCAACCGGTCTGCCGGACCGCGCCATGCGCCGGCCCCTCCTCCTTGACCTCGCGCGGTGTCGGCACCGGGATCACGCCATGGTCGGGGTCACGCACGTCCTGTCCCCGCGAGCCATCGACAGCCGCCGGCAATTCACGCTCGCGGCTCTGCCGTAGCGTATGGCGCAGGCTGGTCGCCTCGTCGATCAACCGGGTCAGTTCGTCTTCGGAAAAGTCGGATAGGTCGAATGTCTTGGCCATGATCGGCTCCCTGGCTGGATTGGCTTTGCCTAGCCTAAACGCACAAACGGACGATTCGATCATGGCCAGCGATCGATTTTAAAAAATCGATTGTTCCGAACATTAATTGAAAGACCATTTGGATGGGGAACCCTCAGCAGGGCTGGATGGTTTGAGCGCGGTTTCCAACCCGGCGATCCTCCCAAGCCGGAACCTCGGCCCTCGTCCCCTCTCGGCGAGGGCCGCTTTTTGATGGCGACAGGTGAAATCGAACGTCAGCGTTCCAATCGCAACTTCATATCGCCGAGCCGTTAGTGTCGGCGCCGGAAGTCCAATCTGATAACGTTGTCGCCATCGGCAGCCTGCTGCGGCAGAGCGCGCTCTACGGTGTCTTTCCTGCCTTGGGCTTCCATCCCGGAGCGCAATTCGGACAATTCATGATAGAGCCGCGCCACCTGCTTGCGGTAATAATCGACGATTTGCTGGTGTTCGTCGCGTGAGATATAGCGCTGATCAAACCATTCCGTCATGTTCGGTTCGCCTGCTCGTTCAAGCGATGAAGCCACAAGATTTGGTCAAAGTTCCGTGCAGGCGGTTTATTTCTGCGATCTTGCTTAACCAATTCTCAAGAGGTTAGGAAAGTGCGACCGGCGCCTAATCGTCGTCCTCTTCGTCGATCCTGAGGTCTTCGAGACGACGAAAACGGCCGAGACCCAAGACATCGAACTCATCACCACGCTCGCCTGCTTCAACATCAAGAACGCGTAGGGCCGCATTGATCGGGTCGCCGGGGCCAGCCCGGTTTCGCGAGATCAGAAGCGCCGCGCAAAAGACCTCGTCTCCGCCCACGAATTACCGCGGCCGCTTGCGAACCCACACCACCGAAATAGCTCGTCTCGATATAAGCCTGCGGACCGTTCCTGGACACTGCGACAAGGGCTTTCTCGATGGCCGAGGACAGGCTTCGGAAGCCTTCCCGGTAGTGGCGGGGCTGCAGGTTCGTCAGTCGGTCAATCTGCTGATCGCCCAATGGTACAATCGCCAACCCGAAGGGCAATAAGGTGGGCTCAGGGCAGCCTGCTGCCTCGACGATCGCTGTAAGCGCGGCAAGAGGCCCGACAACGGCAACAATATTGTGTGACATAGATCCACCTACAATTGAGCAGCCGCACCTACAATATAACTTGCCCAACCTGACAGCGCGAGGCGCGATTCATGGCAGCTGATTTGGCAGGAATGTGCGGCCATCACCGCACGCCGGAATCGCTGCCCTTCAAATATGAGCAGTGTGACAGCTACGAGGTTACGACCATCTTCGAGGAGTGGCTCTTGAAGGAAGCGAAGGAGCAGATAGTGTGGAAGCCGACGAAGCATAGGGGTGATTTGTGCGTGCTATTCTAGTTTTGATTGCGATACTGTCCATGAGTTCCCCTGCATCGGCGGAAACGCGAGACGCCGTTGTCCTGATGTGCGCCAACAGAGATGTGTTGAAGGGGTATTTGACGGGCATTATGTTTCAAAAGATGAGCGACTTCGGCAAAGTGTTAGACGCCCAGATTGCGGCCCACGATGCAACTCGAAACAAAGATTACGATACCCTTAAGAAAGCGATCCTCGGTGCGTATTGCGCGCCCAATGGCACGACTGGTCTAGCTGCAGCCGAAGCGATGTGTAGTTACGCAAAGGCACACCCGCCGACAGATGGCGTCTATGGTGTTGATAGGGTGCAGAAAATATTTGAAACCCTGTACCCATGCGCGAATTAGGCAGCCCGTGCCAGAGGCACCCTCTCAGATTCCGGCGCAGTCGGCGGGTGAGGTTGGCGTCGAACTCCGGCAGGACACGGTGGGCTGCTTTGGCCAGAGCCAGAGGCCTCTGGCGACCGAATTTACTGGCACGAAAACGGCACGAGACGGGGCGCATCCGAGCGCATTTTCATGCCCTCATGCGCCCCGTCGTGCCACTTCATGACTGGAGGAAATGAAGCAGTTTCAGCTACTTAGTTCCTTAGAGACGATAGAGGATAGAGTCGTTCCAGAACCTGTCCAACCGCTGCAGCAGCTTGTTCATTTGGCCGAATTCGTCGGTGCCGATGCCGCCCACCTTGTGGATCGAGCCGACATGGCGCTGGTAGAGCTTGGCGACGGTTTCGGCCACGGACTGGCCCTTGTCGGTCAAGGAGATGCGGACCGAGCGGCGGTCGATGCGCGAGCGGGAGTGATTGATGAAGCCCATGTCGACCAGCTTCTTAACGTTATAGGAAACGTTCGAGCCCATATAATAACCGCGTGAACGCAGTTCGCCGGCGGTCAGCTCGGAGGCGCCGATATTGAACAGCAGCAGTGCCTGTACCGCATTGATGTCGTCGCGGCCGGAGCGGTCGAATTCGTCCTTGATCACGTCGAGCAGGCGGCGATGCAAACGCTCCACCAGGTGGACGGATTCGAGATAGAGGTTGTGGATGACCTGTTCCTGCGGATCGACGGCGACCGGTGCTGCCTGGACTTTGAATTTCGGGTTCATTTTTCTGCCTCGCTGTTTGCCGGCGGTTCTTGTTTTTTTGATCCCGCCTTGTATGAGCAAAGTAGCGGGGACCTCTAAAATTCTACTTAAATCATAGGATTAACGCGTCGTTACGGGGAAAGAACGAAGCGACAGAGTCAACAGAGGCTTAATGTAAAGGGTTTGTTAACCGCGCGCGGCAGCGTTGCGAGCGGGTTTGAGGAAGAAGATCGCCAGCCTGAAAATGATGTAAACCAGTGCCGTTGCGGCAATCGCAATGACCTTGATGCGGTCATCGCCGAAGGTGGGCCGCATCAGTTCATGCATGCCGACTTCCATCGCCGCGGCCGCCGTCCAGATGACCGGCCCCCAGGCGCCGCGCAGCCAGAGCCCCAGTGCCGCCACCGGATAAAGCACGGCCAGCGTCGTATGCGCCGCCTTCATATCGACCCCGATCAGATCGAAGCGCAGCTTGCCGCCATGACTGTAGCCGATGAGATCGCCCCACAATTGCAGGCCATACCAAAGGCAGCCGAGTGAAACCACTCTGAGGAACAGCGTCATCAGCAGATCGGGCAGGAAGAGCTTTGGCGGTTTCAGGGCAAAGTCGGTCATGCATTCTTTCTAGTCGATGGCTGATATGAAAACCAGAGCCCGCGGCATTCTGGTTTTTGCAATGCGCCTATCTACATGCTAATCACGCGCCACCTCCCCGCTTGGATCTCCGCCATGACCGACAAGACCCATATCGTTGACGAAATCACCGGCCATCGCCGCATGCGCCGCAACCGCAAGGCCGACTGGTCGCGGCGGCTTATCCAGGAGAACCGGCTGACGGTCGACGACCTGATCTGGCCGATCTTTCTTGCCGAGGGTTCCGGTGTGGTCGAGCCGATCCCGGCCATGCCCGGCGTCAACCGGCTTTCGGTCGACAAGGCGGTGGAGGCGGCGAAAGAAGCGGCGGATCTCGGTATTCCGGCGCTCGCCACCTTTCCCAATGTCGATCTGGGCCTGCGCAACGATACGGGTTCGGAAGTCCTCAACGCGAACAACCTGATCAACCAGGCGACAGCGGCAATCAAGAAGGCGGTGCCGAATATCGGCGTGATCACCGATGTGGCGCTCGATCCGTTCACCAGCCACGGCCATGATGGCATCCTGCGCGAGGGCATCATCGTCAACGACGAGACGGTCGACCAGATCGCCCGTGCCGCGGTGATGCAGGCCGATGCCGGCGCCGACATCATCGCGCCGTCGGATATGATGGACGGCCGTATCGGCGTGATCCGCCGGGCGCTCGACGCCGCCGGTCACCAGGATGTCGGCATCATGTCCTATGCGACAAAATTCGCTTCCGGCCATTATGGTCCCTATCGCGAGGCGATCTCGACCAGCGGCCTGCTCAAGGGCGACAAGAAGACCTACTACATCGATCCGGCCAACGGCACCGAGGCGCTGCGCGAGGCGGCGATGGATGTCGAGGAAGGTGCTGATATGCTGATGGTCAAGCCGGGACTGCCCTATCTCGACATCTGCTGGCGGATCAAGGAGGCCTATGGCCTGCCGGTTTATGCCTACCAGGTGTCGGGCGAATATACGATGGTCAAGGCCGCCGCCGCCAATGGCTGGATCGACGGCGAGCGTGTCATGCTCGAACAGTTGCTCTGCTTCAAGCGCGCCGGCTGCGACGGCATTCTCACCTATTTCGCCATGGATGTGGCGAAAATTCTCAGCCGCCGCTGATAATGATGCCGTTTTGGGAAAATGCGGCCGCGATGCCAGGGAGTTCTGCACTATATCGGCGCAAGAATTGAATTCCTGCATTCAGGCATTCCAATGCCCTCAAACCGATGAACGAGGCTTCTCCGGACCAACATGGCCGGAGCCATAAGTTGTCGTCCAAGCGGCCTCAGGCGTGCGCATCTTGCGGCGCCTGCCTTGCATTCCCACATCTGGCCCACGTGCTTGTCCCGAAAGGCGGAACAGATGGCAAATATCTATGACGATGATCGCGCGCTCGATCACTATCTTCTCGACGGACTTCTCACCCGGCGCATGCTGGCCTTCGTCATCGATTATATGATCGTGGCCTTCCTGATGATCCCGGCTGCGGTGGCGGTATTCTTCATCGGCGTGCTGACGCTGGGGCTCGGCTTCTATCTCTATCCGGTATTGTTCTTCATCATAGCCGGCCTTTATTTCGGGCTGACGCTCTCCTCGTCGGCGCAGGCGAGCCTGGGCATGCGAGTCATGGATGTGATGATGGTCCGGGACGACGGCTTGCGGATCGATTTTCCGACGGCGATCGCGCATCTGGTGATCTTCTGGATCCTCAATTCAGTGTTGACACCCTTCATCCTGCTCGCGGCCCTTTTTACCAACCGCAAGCGCCTGCTGCACGACATCGCGCTCGGCACCGTGCAGGTACGGGCGAGCCGGTGGCTTGCGCCGGGCTGGCGCTAAGGCCGAATTGCGCCACCTCATTGCCGCAGATGCGGGAAAAGACCGTCTCGCGCCGCTTTGGACAGTTGACGTTTTCTATTCTTTCGCCATGCTGATAGGCTGCATCGAAGGAAGCGAGATACTGCGTCGAGAATGAATACTCAGGTCCATCCCTCTCCTCAGTTCTTCATGACGGCACCGGCGGCGTGCCCCTATCTGCCGGGCCAGGTCGAGCGCAAGGTGTTCACGCATCTGGTGGGACAGCGCGCACCGGAAATGAACGATATCCTGACACAGGGCGGTTTCCGCCGCTCGCAGAACATCGCCTACCGGCCGGCTTGCGAGAGCTGCCGCGCCTGCGTCTCGGTGCGCATCCTCGCCGACCAGTTCGAACCGACGAAATCGATGAAGCGCGTGCTTGCCGCCAATGCCGATCTCGTTGCCCGGGAATATGCCGCCGAACCCTCGACCGAACAGTTCACGCTGTTTCGCAAATATCTCGACAGCCGCCACCAGCAGGGCGGCATGTCCGACATGTCGGTGCTCGACTATGCGATGATGGTCGAGGACACGCATGTCAACACCCGCATCATCGAATTCCGCATCCGCGAGGAAGGCGATGGCGTGCAGCGACGCCCGACCGGCAAGCTGATCGCCACGGCGCTGACCGACGTGATGGCCGACGGGCTCTCCATGGTCTATTCCTTCTACGATCCGGAAGAAGATCACCGTTCGCTCGGCACCTGGATGATCCTCGATCATATCCGCCGCGCCAAGGCCAAGGGCCTGCCGCATGTCTATCTCGGCTACTGGGTCGAGGGCTCGCGCAAGATGACCTACAAGACCCGCTTCCTGCCGCAGGAGCATCTGCTGCACCAGGGCTGGACGCTCTACCAGCCGCCGGCTGGCGAACCGGGCGTGGCAGGCAAATAAGTCATGCCGCTCTCCTTCCTGTCGCCTCACGCCCGAGGTGTGTTCATCACCTTCCTCGGCGGATTGGCGCTGTCCTTCGACATCCCGGTCGTTCGTCTCGCCGACGGCGGGGCATGGTCGATCCTGGCGGTGCGCAGCATTTGCACGCTCATCATAACGCTTATCCTTTGGACCGCGTTGCGGCTCATTGCCGGCAAAGCACCGGTGCTGGTGCCCGGCCGCGCAGGCGTGATCGTGTCAATCTTCTATTCGCTGAGCAGCATCGCCTTCATCTTGTCGGTGTTCAATACGACAACGGCGAATGTCGCCTTTATCCTGGCGTTCAATCCGATGTTCGCTGCCCTGCTCTCCTGGATTTTCCTGAGAGAGCGGCCGCGGATGGCGACCTTCGTCGCCATGGCGGCGATGACGGCCGGTGTGCTGCTGATCGTCGGCAGCGGGCTCAAAAGCGGGCATCTGTTCGGTGATAGCTGTGCGGCGCTCTCCGCCTTCTCGATCGCCTGCGCACTGACCTATAGCCGCGCCGCGAAACAGGATTTCGGCTTCACCCCGATGGTGGCAACGATCCTGCCAGCGGTCGTTGGCGGGTTCCTGGCGACCCAGACCGGCGGCTTTCACATCGTTTCGCCCGGCTGGATCATCTTCAACGGACTGTTCCTCACGCCTTTCGCCTTCTGGGCGCTGGCAACCGGCCCGCGCTTTCTCTCCGCGGCGGAGACGGGGATGTTCTATCTGCTGGAAACCGTACTGGCGCCGGTCTGGGTGTGGCTGATTTTCGCCGATCGACCGCCGGTGCCGACGTTGATCGGCGGGGCAATCATCCTCGGGGCGCTGATCTGGCATTCGACGCACACGATGCGGCGGGACAAGATACCGCTGCATTGATTGCGGACGGCGATATGTTATAATGCCGTAACAACATTCGAGGTACGGCTATGAATATTACAGTTCGCCGCGTTGGCAATTCTCTCGGCATCATCCTTCCCAAGGAAATGCTCGATCGTTACGGTATCAAGGAAGGTGACGCCGTCGATGTGGTCGAAGGTGAAAAATCCATCGAACTACACCCACAGAATGCTGACCTGGCCGATCAATTGAAGGCTGCGCGCATTGGCATGGCGAAATACCGTGTCGCGCTGCGCGAGCTTGCGAAATGACCGGATTCCGTTGGCTGACGCGCGAGGCCATCGAGATCATCCACAGTGAGCAGTTGGCCGAACATGGGGGGCTCGCCGGCGTTAAGGACGAGAACGCCCTGGAGTCTGCACTTGCCCGGCCGCTCAACAAGGCGGCCTATGGCGAAGACGACATATTCACGCTCGCCGCTGCTTATCTCTATGGCTTCGTCAAAAACCATCCGTTCTCGGACGGCAACAAGCGAACCGGCTATCTTGCTGCCTTCACCTTTCTATACCTGAACGGCTACCTCATCGAAGCCGACCAGACGGATGTCATCGAATTCGCGCTGGAGGTCGCAGCGGGCGAAATCGACGAGGACGGCGCGACGCGCTTTCTGCGCGACTTCACCGTCCCACTCTGATCACCCGGCGAACCTGCCCGAACGTGGGAAACCCTTCGGCACCGTCCGCCCTACGCCGGCACGGTCGCCAAGCCATTCCGCCAGTTCGTCCTTTTTGCGCACGAAGGTGCGGCCGGCGCTGTCGTCCCAGGTGAGGCCGTCTTCCATGCGGAAGGTGCGGATGTCGGAAACACCGCCGTCCTTGTAGCGCTGCAGGCGAACACCCTTGCCGCGGGTCATTTCCGGGATCTGCACCAGCGGGAAGACGACCAGCCGGCGGTTTTCGCCGACCACGGCGACGTGATCACCGGTGACCGGCACGACGAGCTTGGCCTCGTCGGGCATCGCGACGTTGAGGATCTGCTTACCCTTGCGAGTGTTGGCGACGAGTTCCGCTTCCGGCACGACGAAGCCATAGCCCTGGACTGACGAGACGATCAGCTTGCGCGACGTATCGAGCACGAAGGCGGTCAGCACGTCCTGGTCGTTTTCCATGTCGATCATGATACGCAACGGTTCGCCATGACCGCGGCCRCCCGGCAGCTTGTCGGCGCCGAGCGTGAAAGCCTTGCCGCCGGTGGTGAAGATGATGACCTTGTCGGTCGTCTGTGCATTGAAGGCGATCCTGAGGCTGTCGCCTTCCTTGAACTGCAGGCCGCTGTGATCGGTCATATGACCCTTCATCGCGCGAATCCAGCCCTTCTCTGAGACGACAATGGTCACCGGCTCCTTCTCGATCATCGCCTGCTGGATGGCCTCATTGTCGGTATCAGGCGCATCGGCAAAATCTGTGCGGCGGCGACCGAGTGGGGTGGCCTTGGCGAATTTCTTCTTCACCTCGCCGATTTCCCAGGAAACCGTCTGCCACTGCTTTTCTTCCGAAGCGAGCAGTGCCTCAATACCGGCCTTTTCGGACGAGAGATTGTCGAATTCGGTCTTGATCTCGAATTCTTCGAGCCTGCGCAACGACCGCAGACGCATGTTGAGGATCGACTCTGCCTGCAAGTCGGTGAGGCTGAAGCGCTCCATCATGACTTGTTTCGGCTCATCCTCCTCGCGGATGATGCGGATCACCTCATCGATATTGAGATAAGCGATCAGATAGCCGCCGAGGATTTCGAGCCGCCGGTCGATAACACCCAGCCGATGCCGCGAGCGGCGCACCAGGACCTCGCGACGATGCGCCAGCCATTCCGTCAGCACTTCCTTGAGCGACATCACCCTGGGCACGCGGCCCATGGAAAGCACGTTCATGTTGAGCGAGATGCGGTTTTCGAGCTCGGTCAGGCGGAAGAGCGATTCCATCAACAGCTTCGGATCGACCGTGCGGCTTTTCGGCATCAGCACGATGCGGATATCCTCCGCCGACTCGTCGCGCACATCCTCGAGCAGCGGCAGCCTGCGGGCGATCAGGAGTTCGGCGATCTTTTCGATCAACCGCGACTTCTGCACCTGATAGGGGATTTCCGTGACGACGATCTGGTAGCCGCCGCGGCCCAGGTCTTCCTGCACCCATTTGGCGCGAACGCGAAAGCCGCCGCGGCCCGTGGCATAGGCGTCGATGATGCTGGCGCGGCTTTCGATGATCGTGCCGCCGGTCGGCAGGTCTGGGCCTTGGATATATTCGACCAGTTTTTCGATCGTTGCATCCGGATTCTTGATCAGATGCAGTGCAGCGTCACAGACCTCGTGGACATTATGCGGCGGGATATTGGTGGCCATGCCGACGGCGATGCCGGAGGCGCCATTGGCGAGCAGGTTCGGGAATGAGCCCGGCAGGACGATCGGCTCGCTGTCTTCCTCGTTATAGGTCGGGCGGAAATCGACGGCGTCCTCGTCGATGCCGTCGAGCAGCAGCGCCGCCACCTCGGTCATGCGCGCTTCGGTGTAACGCATGGCCGCCGGATTATCGCCGTCGATATTGCCGAAATTGCCCTGACCATCGACCACGGGATAGCGGATGGCAAAATCCTGCGCCAAGCGCGCCAGGGCGTCGTAAATCGCCTGGTCGCCATGCGGGTGGAACTTACCCATGACGTCGCCGACGATGCGGGCGCATTTCTTGTAGGCGGTGTTGGGGCGGATCCCCATTTCGCTCATTGCGTGGATGATGCGGCGATGCACCGGCTTCAAACCGTCGCGGACATCGGGCAGCGCCCGGTGCATGATGGTCGATAGCGCATAGGCGAGATAGCGCTCTTCGAGCGCCGTCTTCAGGTCCACCGGCTGGATGTCGTCTCCGCCAGAGGGCGGCATATCGTTTGTTCCCATGACCCCCGTCTATCCGAACCGGCCGCAGCGAGCAAGAATTCCCGGCAAACAGGCTGTGGACAGCGCGTTGACGTGGTTGGTGGAAATTGGCAGGCAGGCGTGGCGGCTATAATGACGCCCCGGCATCCAGGAGGTGTCGATACACCCAGAAATGGTCGCCCGCCGTGGCTGACGATCCGCTATGAAGCCTCAGGGACGCACTGTCCGGCCGGGGATCGTCAGGAGCGAGGCGGCGGGCTGAACCACCATCAACGATCGTGAGGGAACATCCTATGCCAATAAGATCAATGCCGGCAATCGCACTTGCTCTTCTTATTGTCGCGGCGCCCGCGGCCGCCTTTGCGGATGACTCCTTCGGCGCCATCGCCTATTCGCCCGCCACTGGTGAGATCGGCTGGGTCAAGAACGACAAGGAGAAAGACGACGCGGAACAGGGCGCGATGGCGAAATGCGCAGAAAAGGGTGCAACCGACTGCAAGCTCACCAATACGTTCAAGAACAATTGCGCCGCGATCGCCATGGGCGACAACGGCTGGGGCTCGAACTGGGACTCGACGACAACGGCTGCCGAAACCAAGACGCTGGCGACATGCGGCCAATACACCACCAATTGCAAGATCGCTCTCAGCATCTGCACCGAATGAAGCGATCGTCGGTTTGGATGGCCGGCCGCCACCGGCGCCGGGTATTGCCGGCCGTGCGCGCTAGGGCATTCACTTACATCCGGAGACTGAAAGCCTTTCGTTTTGGTTGCGTTGTTGTTCGCAACCAAATAACAGTGCAGCATCCGCAATCTGGATAGGCTTTCATTCATGCGTCCCCTCAAATTCGGCATGGTCGGTTTTGCGTTTGCGCTGGCTTCACTCGGCCAAGCGTCCGCCGAGACCCGCACCGTCCCGGCCAACAAGACGTCGACGATCGGTTTTTACTACACCTATACCCACAGCAGCTGCCACTACGGCGGCAAGCCGAAATTCAGGCTGACGCAGGCGCCTGCCCATGGCAGTGTCATCGCCAAATGGCAGGCTTCGAAGATGACGAGTGATAGTGGGAAATGCGCCGGCCAGCCGGCCTATGGGACGATGATCATCTATACGCCGAACAAGGGTTTCCAGGGCATCGATTCGATCGCATTCGACCTGATCGGCTCCGGCATCTATCCGGGGCCGACCTATGCCCTGAGCCGCGGCTTCCACATAGACGTCAATGTCAGCACCAGCGTCCGTTCGGGGCCAGCGCGTCCGGCAAGGGGCATCGGCAAGGTCGCCCACAGCCATTGCCAACGGCATACATGCAAAAAGTCTTAAATACAAGTATGTAAAGAATCTACACGCAACCGGGTTGCATAAGATTTTCCATCATATATCAAATATATGGTCGCCGATCATCACAACACGTAATACGGTATCACTTATGCGTTCCTTGCTTCCAGCCATCCTCTCCGCAGCCACTGCAATTGCGGTCTCTTCGCCGGCGCTTGCCTCAGAGACGCGCGTCGTGCCGGCCAACCGCGCTTCGGCAATCTTCTTCTACTGGGCCGCAACCGAAGACTCTTGCTATTCAGGCGCCAAACCGACCGTCCACTTCAGCAGCGAGCCGACGCATGGAAGTGTTGCCACTGCGTGGAAGGCCTTCGTTGTGCCCAAGGGACGGAGATGCGCCGGGATGCCGGAGCATGGCACGCTGGTCATTTATCGACCGAAGGCGGGCTACCGTGGCCCCGACAAGGTGGCCGTCATATTCAGCAACGATGCGCCGTCCGGCTACTTCGCCCGGCCGAAGGAATGGATCATCGATATCACGGTCAAGTAACACGCCTTGAGGCGCTCCCCGCTCGTCTGACCAACGCGATCGACAAGCTTCCCCATATCGCCGGCTTTCGAACAGAGAGAGCCGGCACGACTTCTGCAACTCATCACACGGTATCAACCATGCGCTCAATGCTTTCCGTCATCCTTTCCGCTGCCGCAGTCATCACGATGTCTTCGCCGGTGCTCGCATCCGAGACACGCGTCGTCGCAGCCAATCGCCCTTCGACAATTGCCTTCTATTTCACCTATTCGGGCGATACCTGCTATTCCGGCGCCAAGCCGAAGTTCACCGTCACGGGCGGGCCGGCGCACGGCAGCGTTACTTCGGCATGGACAGCGACCAGGGTAGGCAGCGCCGCCGGCCGCTGCGCAGGCAAGTCGGTCCACGGCACCCAAGTCGTCTATAAGCCGGCACCTGGCTATCACGGCACTGACAAGGTCTCCTTCGTGTTCTCCGAAGGCGAAGGCAACGACTATTTCGTCCGGCCGAAGGAATTCACCGTCAACATCACAGTCAAGTAACGCGTGTTCCGAGGCGCACGACCTGCGCGTCTGACGAACCCGATTGACAATTTTCTTGGTCTCGCCGGCTTCTCAAGAAGGAGCCGGATCGAGCTCTGCGACTTAAAATAGGTATCAACAATGCGTTCCTTCCTCACAGTCTTTTTCTCCGCGGCCATGGTCATGACGGCTGTTTCGCCGGTGCTCGCGTCTGAGACCCGCGTCCTCCCGGCCAACCGCGCTTCGGGACTTGGCTTCTTTTATACCGGTTCTCAGGATGACTGCTCTTCGGGTGCAAAGCCGAAGTTTCACCTCACTGGTAAACCAGGGCATGGAAGTGTGACCTCAGCCTGGAAAGGTTTCAGGATCGGCAAAGAAGGCGGCGTCTGCACCGGTAAGCCGGCACATGGCACGCTGGTCGTCTATCGGCCCAATCCAGGCTATCACGGCTCAGACAGGGTATCGTTCGTGCTCTCCGAAGGCGAAGGCAACGACTACATAGTCTCCCCGAAGGAATATGTCATCGACATAGAGGTCAAGTAGCCGGCTGACGGTGCTTCCATTGACCGCTCGGTCGATTTATCCAAAACAATTTTCAATTCTTCTTCTTGTCGCCGGCTTCGTAAAAAAAGCCGGCGATTTCATTCGGATTATGTTCACATTCAGAATATAAAGCTCCGCTGATCCGTTGACGCATTGGACCAGGCGGAGGGCGTCCAACCGGATCATCTTTCTTTGCTCGTCCTTTGCACCGAAACCCCACCTTATCGCTCTCAGAAAGGGACTTCCATGAAACTCCATCGCTCCATCGGCCTGATGCTCGCCAGCACGGCTTTCGTCTCCATCGCAAGTGCTGCCTTCGCGCTCGATGGCAACGATATCGTCGCCAAGCTCAATGCGCTGAGCTCGAAGAGCGGCGTCGTCATTGCCGCGGCGAGCGCTACGGTCGACGGCGACAATGTCACGCTCAGCGGCGTCACTGCCACGCTCACCACCGCCGACAACAAGAAGATCCCGCTTGGCGACGTCAAGCTCGAAGGCGTGTCGCAGGACGACGAGGGCTATGAAGTCAAGAAGGCTTCCTTCGCCGACCTCAATATCATGGACAATGGTGACGGGATTGCCGCCAAGGATATCTATATCAACGGTCTCGGCATCCCGAGCAAGACGGATGCGAACGATTTGAGCTCGATGCTCTCGGCCGAGTCCGTGCATGTCGGCTCGACCGCGATCATGGCGAAGAACAAGAGCGTCATGACCATCGACCAGACCACCGTGAACTATGATTACGCCGACGACGACAGCAAGGTGTCCTTCGACGCCGACATCGCCGGCCTGAAGATCGATCTGACGTCCGCGCCGGACCCGAAGGCCCAGGAAGCGATCCAGGCGCTCGGCTTGCAGAATCTCGATGGCGAAATCACCATGAAGGGCAGCTGGACGCTGGCCGATGGCAAGATGGACATCTCCGAATATGCCTTCGATTTCGACAATGTCGGCCGTCTCGACATCAATTTCAGCCTTTCGGGCTATACGATGGCGCTGATGAAGAGCATGCAGGACGCGGTGAAGGCGGCCCAGAACAATCCTGACAAGTCAGCCGCCAATGCAGCACTCGGCATGTCGATGATGGGCCTGATGCAGCAGCTCTCCTATAACGGCGCTGCGATCCGCTTCGACGATGCCGGCATCACCGCCAAGGTGCTCGACTATGCCGGCAAGCAGCAGGGCGTCGACGGCAAGCAGTTCGCCCAGTCGATCAAAGGCATGCTGCCGATGATGCTCGGCCAGATGAACATGCCCGACCTGCAGAAGCAGATCGTCGATGCCGCCAATGCCTATCTCGATGCGCCGAAGAGCCTCGAAGTTTCGGCCAAGCCGGCTCAGGGCCTGCCCTTCCCGCAGATCATGGGTGCGGCCATGGGCAATCCGGCCGACCTCGCCAAGACGCTCAACGTCAAGGTCACGGCCAACCAGTAAGTTTGCTGATTGCCTTCATTTGCGACCGGCGGCCCTTGGCCGCCGGTTTTGTATGTGGGAGCGCCATCCGAGGAAGGCTCGGCGCCGTTCGGCCCGATGCGTTCCGCCCTGACGGCATCATGCAGTCGGCGCAGCCGAAATTCGCGAAGAGGCAGTCCCCTGTTGGGGGACTGCCGCGGAGACGCCGGAACCTCGCCGGCGCCTATCGCACTGTCGCTACCCTGCTGCCCGACCAGTCGATATTGCGGGTGAAATACATGGTCGCGGCGATGGTGAGGAAGGAGACGATGGCGCCGGCGAGCAGCGCATATTCGTCCTCGCGCAGGATCAGATACATGATGCCATAGGTGACGCCGAGAACGACGGCCAGTGCCATGCCGCTGTGTCTGGTCGTCGCCGCACCGACATAGAGCGCGATCAGCACCGTCGTCAGCGCTGCCGCGATCGCATAGGCGATACCGAAGCCGAGATGCTCGGCGAAGGCGAGCAGCATGATATAGAAGATGATCAGCGCCAAGCCGCTCAGCACATATTGCACCCAGTGCACCAGCCTGCCGCTCTTGAGCTCGATAATGAAGACGGCGAAGAACATCAGCGAGATGAAGCCGATGGAATATTTGAGCGTCCGCGAGATCATCTGGTAGAACTTCACCGGCTCCACCAGGTTGACCGACATCAGCGTGTTGGAGAGCGGCATGCTGGTGCCCGACACCACCTTGTCGAGGCCACGCGCGAGATAGGGAATGGTCCAACCGGCGGAAAAGTTCTTTGTGGTGATCGTCTTGGTGTCCGGCAGAAAGGTGCCTTCGAAGCCGGGATCGGCCCAGTTGGCGGCGGCGGTCAGCTTCGTCGTCTGACCGGCCGGCGCCACGGAGAAGCGGCCCGAGCCGTTGAGCGACAATTCCATCGAGAAGTCGAAGCCTTTTTCCAGCAAATCACGGCCGACAGGCCGGTTGATGCCAGTGTCGGAAACCGACTGATTGTCATAGTAAGTATTCTCGAAGTTCGGTTTGTAGGCGGTGATGCCGCGCATGCCGGGCTCGAATGGAACCGGTTGAGCGTTGTCGATGCGGATATCGGCGTTGGAGCGGATGCCGGTTATATCGGCAATATTCATCACCAGGAAGGCGCGGTCGAGATCCGGCGTGCCCTCGACCTGGGCGAGACTTGCGGCGACGTCCTTGCCGAACCGGCCCTTGAGCGCCATTTTGGCATTGTAGACCGGCAGCGAATAGATCGACAGCTTTCGCGCTTCCGTCTGCAGCTTGGCGTCGATATCAAGCATTTCAGGCATGACCAGCGCCCATTCGGTGACCTTGACCCAGGTCACCGTGCCGTTCTGGTTCGTCTGGCTGCGGTTGACGGAAAACGGCACGGCGAGATAGGGGCCGTTCAGCACCTGCTGGCCGCCCCAGCCCTTGGCAATGGTCGCCGACACCTGATTGGCGCGGTCGGAACGCTCGTCGACGAGCGTCCAGACGAGCAGGGTCGGAATGAGCAGCAGCATCGACAAGATGCCGATGATGATGAATTTTACACCCGGCAAGCGCATGAAACCGGCAAAGCCGCCGCCCCGCGGCTGGACATCGTCAGTTGCGGGCGACACTTGCGGCGCACCGGGCGAAGGATTGGACTGGTCTTCGGATATGGACATACGACACCCCCTGTCGGTTGAAACCCGCAAGCTGCGGGCTTCGACAGTTGACGCCGCGATTGCGGCCTGAACGCTGCAGAAATTTGCCGGATTCCGGACGGATTTCCGGCAAATCTAAGAAATCCAGCCTGACGACAGCAAATGAGCCGGCGAAGCTCAACAGATCGCCCCGCCGCCGGCGACGATCTTGTAGGATAATAACGCGTTCGTGCCCGGCAACCGGCGATTCGGAGGTGGGTGCGATCAGGGAAACCGCAGCGCACAGCGCCACGGTTTTCGGCTCGCCTCAGTCTTTCTTGACCGGCGGGATGACACGCAGCGACAGTTCCATCAATTGCTTCGGCGTTGCAGCGCTCGGCGCGTTCATCAGCAGGTCCTGCGCCTGCTGATTCATCGGGAAGAGCGTGATCTCGCGCAGATTCCTGGCGCCGACCAAGAGCATGACGACGCGGTCGATACCGAAGGCGCAACCGCCATGCGGCGGGGCGCCGTATTGGAAGGCACGGTACATGCCGCCGAAACGCTCCTCGACGTCGGCCTGGCTGAGACCGACGATTTCGAAGGCCTTGACCATGGCTTCCGGCGACTGGTTGCGGATCGAGCCCGAAGCGATTTCGAAGCCGTTGCAGACCGCGTCATACTGATAGGCCTTGAGCGACAGCGGATCCTGCGTCTGCAGCGCTTCGAGACCGCCCTGCGGCATCGAGAATGGGTTGTGGGCGAAGTCGACCTTCTTCTCTTCTTCGCTCCACTCGAAGAAGGGGAAATCGACGATCCAGCAAAGTTCGAAGCGATCGCGGTCGACCAGGTTCAGCTCTTCGCCGACCTTGGTGCGCGCCTCACCGGCGAACTTGTAGAATTTCGAAGGCTCGCCGGCGACGAAGAAGCAGGCGTCGCTCTCATCAAGGCCGAGCTGGGTGCGGATTGCTTCGGTGCGCTCCGGACCGATGTTCTTGGCAAGCGGGCCGGCACCTTCGAGCACGGCACCTTCCTGGCGCCAGAAGATATAGCCGAGGCCCGGCTGGCCCACCGACTGCGCCCAGGCGTTCATGCGGTCGCAGAAGGCGCGGGAACCGCCGGTCTTGGCCGGGATTGCCCAGACTTCGACCTTCGGGTTGTTGGCGATCATGTTGGCGAACACCTTGAAGCCCGAGCCGGCGAAATGCTCGGTGACGGCTTCCATGACGATCGGGTTGCGCAGGTCTGGCTTGTCGGAACCATATTTGCGGATCGCCACGTCATAGGGAATGCGCGGCCATTCCTTGGTGACCGGCTTGCCGTCGGCGAATTTCTCGAACACCGAGGTCATCACCGGCGCCATGGTGTTCCAGACGTCTTCCTGGGTGACGAAGCTCATTTCCACGTCGAGCTGGTAGAATTCGCCCGGCAGACGGTCGGCGCGCGGATCTTCGTCGCGGAAGCAGGGCGCGATCTGGAAATAGCGATCGAAGCCGGCGACCATCAGCAGCTGCTTGTACTGCTGCGGCGCCTGCGGCAGCGCGAAGAACTGGCCGGGATGGATGCGCGACGGCACGAGGAAGTCGCGCGCGCCTTCTGGCGACGAGGCCGTCAGGATCGGCGTCGTATATTCGCCGAAGCCGATTGCCGTCATCTGGTTGCGCATTTCCGAAACGATCTGGGTGCGCTTGACGATATTCTTATGCAGCGTCTCGCGCCGCAGGTCGAGGAAGCGGTATTTCAGCCGCACGTCTTCCGGATAGTCCGGCTCGCCGAACACCGGCAGCGGCAGTTCCTTGGCGGCGGAGAGCAGCTCGATCTCCTGGGCATAGAGCTCGATCTCGCCGGTCGCCATGTGCTTGTTGATCGTCTCCTCGGTGCGGGCCTTGACCATGCCATCGATGCGGATCACCCACTCGCCGCGCACTTTCTCAGCCATGGAGAAAGCCGGCGAATCGGGGTCGGCCACGACCTGGGTGATGCCGTAGTGGTCGCGCAGGTCGATGAACAGCAAGCCGCCATGGTCGCGGACGCGATGCACCCAGCCGGAGAGACGGACGGTGGAACCGACGTCGGATTTCCTGAGGGCGGCGCAAGTGTGGCTGCGATAGCGGTGCATGGGGTCAGTCCTGAATGTCTGTCGTCCGGGTCAAAACGCCCGGATTCTTGGGGCTCATCAAATCGGCGGGACAAGCGCATGCTGCGTCCGATTTGTCAAGGCGCAAGGCGGTTTCGCTCAGGGCAATCGGGTGAGTTAACGGCAGACAACGTCTGAAATCTGTGAATCTGTGTGAAGCCTCTGATTCGTGAGGGAGGTTCGAGCATGGAATTGYMGMSGGCTATWTCGGAAGGGATTGTTTTTCTTTCGTATTTCTCWGAGCTTCCGGACAAGCGGCAAGCCCTGAAGGTGCGTTATCCGCTTGARGAGGTTCTGCTTCTTTGYCTTGTYGCGATGATCTGCGACTGCAACTGCGTCAGCGAGATTGCCCGRTTTGGCSARAAGCGGCTGGAACTGCTGCGTCGRTTYAGCCCGTATACCTACGGAACRCCRTGTGAGGATCAACTGGGCGTCATTCTCGCAAGCCTTGATGTTCAAGCGTTCCAAGCCTGTTTTGCCCGATGGGTAGCGGCGGTGACCGGTCGACCGGCTGAGGTCATCGCCATAGATGGCAAAACCTCTCGCCGCTCCGGCACGAAAGGTAACAATGACACCCTGCATACGCTCAGTGCCTTCTCAGCACGGCAGAAACTGGTTCTGGGGCAGGTCAAAGTCTCGGAGAAATCCAACGAGATTACAGCCATCCCCGTGCTTCTCGACATGCTCTCGATCGAAGGCGCGGTGGTGACGATTGATGCCATGGGCTGCCAGAAAGAGGTCGCCCGCAAAATTATCGACAAACAAGCCAACTACATTTTGGCGCTAAAGGGCAATCAGGGGACGTTGCATGAGGACGTCAAACTGTTTGCAGCCGAACAGATCGRSCGCYGCTTCGCCGATTGCCGGCATGACAGCGACCTGACCGTCGACGGCGAGCACGGTCGGATCGAGACGCGYAGCGTCCATGTGCTGAGCGATCTCGGCTGGCTGGCCGACCGGCACGACTGGCCAAGCCTCACATCCATCGTCATGGTCAACAGCCTGCGTGAAATCCAGGGCAAAAGCCAATCCGAAACCAGGTTCTACATCACCTCGCTTTCGGCAAGTGCCGCCGATATCTCAGCCTATGTGCGCGATCACTGGGCCATCGAAAACAGCCTTCATTGGGTTCTCGACATGAGCTTCCGCGACGACGAAAGCCGCGTCCGCACCGACAATGCACCCGCTATCTTCACCGCAATGAAACACATAACCGCAAACCTGCTCAGGCTCGCTCCCGGCAAGGATTCMATCAACCYCAAGCGCAAAACCGCAAACTGGGATGACAAATACCTCGAGGCCGTAATCCGCGGAAATTAACTCACCCGATTGCCCTGGGGTGGTTGGCGTAAGGGCGGCGTCAAAACCGCTGAGAGAGGTCAGTCCCACCAGAAGAACCACTCATCGGTGTGCATTATTTCATGGGCAATGTGCGCAAGCGGTCTTTCGTCGTCGCTGCAGTATAGGACCCTTTCTTTCGCCAATCGCAACGCTTCCTCCTTGGTTTGAGGGCGGCTCGCAACACGAAGGGTTACCGAATCCCGGGTCAAAGCAACAAGCTCGGCGCCGACATCGGCATACCATCGTTTCAGAGCTGCCACATGATATTCTGGTTCAGGGCCGCTTCCTGCAGTGTAGTTGAAATAGGCGAGAGCTTCGGGGCCAGTTGAGACGGGGATTCTAAGGATGTTGATCTCTGGCAAGAGGTTTCTTTCGCGGTCATAAATCGGCAGCGCATCATGGGGATATGGGGGTTCGTCCGGCCATTCGCCAAAGGGGAACGGGCCTTCGTTCAATTGTCGAAGAAGATCCGTTCTGACTTCCTCCGGAGTCATTTCATAGACCCCTCTGTCTTCGCTGAAGTTCATGAGGCCGGTAAGTTCCTCATCCGGTTTTGCCAATTTAGCTTTGATTTTCTTCGCCGCCTTGGACCACGTTGCAGTCCGTTGCGCGTCCAGGTCAGCTGGAAAGTCTATCGCTTCGGCGCGTGTCAAGATTTCCGTCTTTCCCGAAGACGTAAGATCGACCAGGCTTATGACCTGGTTCATCCGCTTATCGTCGCCGACAATTATGGGCCAGCCGGGGCCTTCGATCTTGATACGCTCCCATTCCAGGAGCGCATTTTTGGCGCTGACAACAATTCGTTCCGGCATGGACGATGATGGAAATTCCGCTTCTGCCAATTTGCGACACCTTGCTAGAAATGCGGGCGGGAAGTCATGCTCCAGCCAGTTATGAGGCGTTGGAAGGTTTGCTACGGCTACGCTAGCGTGCGTGCCAGCAATCAGCAAGACGGAGGGTCACGCAATAGTGTGCAAGGAAAAGGGGGGGGACATATTAAGATTGCGATCCGACACTCTTGCAGCGCAGAATCGCGCGCATGCCGTCGCAGGCTCAATTGATGATCACGCTGGAGCCATCCGAGTACTCAACACTATCGACGCAGGCCAGCGCCGTGATCTTCAGCTTGCCCGGCTTCAACAGCTTGTCGCTCTTGTCATCATCCGGGCCGCCGAGGTCGAGTTCCGCCTCCGCGTGTGCGGCCACCGGCTGGTAGAGGATGATCTTGGTGCTGGCGATGGATTTCTTGCCGACGAAGAATTCGATCGTGCCGCCGACGGACTTGATTGCCTTGTCGTCATTGGATTTGACCACAATCGTATAGTCGAGTTCGTCATCTGCGGCTGGTTCGACCTTCCAGCTTTTGACGGTGAAGACGCGATCGGAGCGGAGGCCGCAGAGCTCGGCCGCCTTGATTTCGCTGGAGATCAACAGGCCGATGAACGCAATGACGATCGCAACCAGATACATCTTCATGGAATGCCCCCCGGATCCAAGGTGTTGGTCTTCTGTCCCGAGAGATCTACGATTCAGACGCGGGAATTATTCGCGGATCATGCGATCCAGACGTCGGACGCTTCGTTCCGGCCTCTCAATGCTAGGCCTTGGTGGAAGCGCATGTCGCGGCTGTAGCGCTCGCGCAGCGCGGTGTCTGTGACAGCCTCCATCGCCGACTGACTGGCCACGATGCCACAGGAAAGACTGCGCGTGGCGGCCTCAAGCCGCGCGGCCACGTTGACCGTATCGCCAAGGGTGGCGAATTCCATCCGCCGGGCATTGCCGATGTCGCCGAGGATGACCGAGCCGAAATGCACACCGACCGACAGCCGGATCGCTTCCAGCCCCCTGCTGGTCCGTTCGGCGTTGAGATGCCTGACGCTTTCCTGCATGGCGAAGGCAGCGGCAATGGCGTTGGATGCATCGGATGGCGATGGGTTGGGCGTGCCGAAACTTGCCATCAAACCGTCACCCATATATTTATCGAGCGTGCCGCCATGGGAAAACACCACCTCTTCGAGCGTGGCGTGAAACTCGCGCAGCAGCGAAATGACCTCGGCAGGCGTGTGCGCCTCCGCATAGCGCGTGAAGCCGACGATATCGGCAAACAGGACGGCGACTTCCTGCGAGCGCACGCCGCCCATCGGCTCGTTGCGGCGCGCCAGTTCCTCGACCATGGAAGGTGGGAAATAGCGCGACAGGTTGGCCCGTTCAGCGGCGAGATCTGCTTGCCGAATCAGCAATTGGCTGGCGCGCCTCGATTTCAGGCCGAGGATCACAGCAACAATGACCAGGATCGTCATCTCCTGAACCCGGTTGGCGAAATTGATGCTGTTCGGGTCGAGCGCCTCGAACACGCGCTCGTGGCCGGCCAGCGCCTGCCGCATTTTTTCCGACAGATCCGGATAGGTGGTTCCGAACAGCCAGACACCGCCGATCCCACCAAGCCAGATGACCGCCACCCATAAGCCGAAACTCTGAACCGTGCGCCAGCTATAGGCGAGCGTCGCACTGGCCAGGAAGATGAAGAAATAGTCGAACCCGTCGAAGCGGAACTGGAAGGCAGTCGGCCAGGAATCTCGCGAAAACGGATTGGGCACGGTGATGATGAGCGTCAGCAGCACCAGATCTGCCGTGATCAACGCCAGTTCCAGACGCGACTGACCAACGCGGGCGGCGCGCATCTGCGCGATGCCGATCAGGACGAACAGCAGCAGTCCGGCCTCGTAATATAAACTCTCGATGCGCGGGTTGAGATATATCAGCAGCACCGCCACGACGGCCAAGGCAGCCGCACGCGCCCATGTCGCGATCCGCTGTCCCTCCATCTTTTCGATTTCCAGCGCGCGGGCCAGATGCGGGTTGCGCTCGGCCAGCCGTTCGTCTGCTTCACGCGTCGATCGCAGATCCCAGGCCACTGGCAACCAGCGACTTATCCAAGTCCCGCGCTGACGCGCCTCGTCCGGTTGATGTTCGACGGAATCCAATCCCACAAGCAGAGCCCCCGTTGCAGGGCATATCTAGCATCCGCTCGCGACGACGTCACCAAGGCAGGTTCAGTCCGCGTTCAAGTCCCGATCGCCGCCTTGATCATCGCCTTGGCATCATCGCTTTGCCAGGCCGCCGGGCCATTCATGGCGCCCAGCATGCAGCCCTTGGAATCGATCAGCACGCTTGCCGGCAGGCCCATGGCGACGCCGGCCTTCTTCAGCGTGTTGAAGCTGCTGAGGCCGCCGTCATGGAAGAGCGTCAATGCATCGATCTTGGTCTCGGCCATGAACTGGCGCGGCTTGTCGACGCTATCGCCATTGTCGAGGTTGATCGCAGTCACCTGGAACTTGTCGCCGCCCATATCCTTCTGCAGGCCATTGAGCGCCGGCATTTCCTCGCGGCAGGGAACGCACCAGGTGGCCCAGAGATTGACGAGCTGCACCTTGCCGCCGAAATCGGCGAGCTTGACGTCCTTGCCGGCGCCATCCTTGAACGGCGGCAGGACGAGGGCATGGGACTGACTGGCCGGGACGAAGGCCGCGACTTGCCCCTTGGCGAAGGGTGAGAGGCGCGCGATGGCCGCGGCGGCCGGCGAGCAATCGATGGACGCAGCTGCATCATCGGCATTGCTTTGGACGCCTCCCTTCATGTAAACGGCGACACCACCGGCAAGGACGCCGAGAACGGCCGCGATCGCGATCAGCTTTGCGGAAGGAAAAAGTCTCGGCTTCTTGTCCTGCATGTCATCACTCTCATTTTCCAGGGCGCGCCATGGCTGACGGCAATTCCAACTCTTCGAACCAGATGTGGGGCGGACGTTTCGCCGCCGGTCCCGCCGCGATCATGGAGGAGATCAATGCCTCCATCGGCTTCGACAAGAAGCTTTACGCCCAGGACATTGCCGGTTCGATCGCGCATGCGACCATGCTCGCCGCGCGAGGCATCATCACCGAGGCCGACCGCGATCAGATCGTCTCCGGCTTGAAGCAGATAGAGAGTGAGATTGAAAGCGGCAAGTTCGAATTCTCACGCAGACTTGAAGACATTCATATGAATGTCGAATCACGGCTCGCCGACCTGATCGGTCCGGCTGCGGGGCGGCTGCACACTGCTCGCTCGCGCAACGACCAGGTGGCGCTCGATTTCCGCCTCTGGGTCAAGGCTGAGCTGCAGAAGGCCGAGAAGGCGCTGACCGGCCTGATCACGGCCTTCCTCGACAAGGCGGAAAAGCATGCCGACACCGTCATGCCCGGCTTCACCCATCTGCAGACGGCGCAGCCGGTGACCTTCGGCCATCATTGCATGGCCTATGTGGAAATGTTCGGCCGCGACCGCAGTCGCGTCCGGCATGCCATCGAACATCTCGATGAAAGCCCGATCGGCGCCGCGGCTTTGGCCGGCACGCCCTATCCCATCGACCGCCACATGACGGCCAAGGCGCTCGGTTTTCGCGAGCCGACACGCAATTCGATCGATACGGTGTCAGATCGCGATTTTGCCCTGGAGTTTTTGTCGATCGCCGCGATCTGCGCCGTGCATCTGTCGCGTTTCGCCGAGGAGATTGTCATCTGGACGACGCCGCAATTCGGTTTCGTGCGCCTTTCCGACGCCTTCTCGACCGGCTCCTCGATCATGCCGCAGAAGAAGAATCCGGACGCTGCCGAACTTGTGCGCGCCAAGACCGGCCGCATCAACGGCTCGCTGGTGGCGCTACTCACTGTCATGAAGGGCCTGCCGCTCGCCTATTCCAAGGATATGCAGGAAGACAAGGAACAGGTCTTCGACGCCGCCGAAAACCTCGAACTGGCGATTGCCGCCATGACCGGCATGGTCAGCGACATGACGATCAACGAGGCCAGGATGAAGGCGGCGGCCGGCGCCGGCTATTCGACGGCCACTGACCTTGCCGACTGGCTGGTGCGCACCGTCGGCCTGCCGTTCCGCGAGGCGCATCACGTCACCGGCCGGATCGTGGCGCTGGCGGAAAGCAAAGCATGCGATCTATGGGATCTGCCGCTCGATGAATTGCAGGCTATCCATCCTCAGATCACGGCGGATGTCTTTGATGTCGTTACCGTCGAAGCCTCGGTCGCGGCGCGCAAGAGCTTTGGCGGCACGGCGCCCGAAGAAGTGCGCAAGCAGATCGCCTGGTGGCGGGCGCGCAATTGATCAAAGACCTTGATTCTGTGTTCAGGAGAATCAGGGTGCACAAGACTTCCGAGATTCGCTAAGAACATCCGACAATTGTTCGAGGACGACATGCCGATCACGCTCCGATCCCTCACTCTGACGCTCGCCGTGCTCGCCGGAATGGGGCTTGCCCTTTCCGGCTGCGGCCGCAAGCCCGAGTTTTATGCGCCGGGGCACGCGCCGGTGAAAAACGGTGACCTCGAGGGACGCGCCAAACAAAAAGCCAAAATCCCCGAGCGTCCCTTCCTTCTCGATCCTCTTCTCTGACGGACCATTGCCGTGAATCATTTCGACTATAAGGACGGCGTGCTCTGCGCCGAAAACGTGCCCGTGCCGGAAATCGCTGCCGCGGTCGGCACGCCCTTCTATCTCTATTCCACCGCGACGCTGGAGCGGCATGTCCGCGTGTTCCAGGAAGCCTTTGCGGATGTGGATTCGCTCGTCTGCTATGCGATGAAAGCCAATTCCAACCAGGCGGTGCTGAAGACGATCGGCCGCGCCGGCGCCGGCATCGACGTGGTGTCGGAAGGCGAGTTGCGCCGGGCGCTGGCGGCGGGCATTCCAGCGGACAGGATCATGTTTTCGGGCGTCGGCAAGAAGCCGCGCGAGATGGATTTTGCGCTCGACGCCGGCATCTATTGCTTCAATGTCGAGAGCGAGCCGGAACTCGACGTGCTCAACGAGCGGGCGCTTGCCAAGGGAAAGAAGGCGCCGGTCTCCTTCCGCATCAACCCGGATGTCGATGCCAAGACCCATGCCAAGATCTCGACGGGCAAGAAGGAAAACAAGTTCGGCATCTCTTACAAGCGCGCCCGCGATATCTATGCCCGCGCCGCGACGCTGCCGGGCATCGCCGTCAACGGCATCGACATGCATATCGGCAGCCAGATCACCGAGCTGCAGCCCTTCGACGACGCTTTCCGGCTGTTGCGCGAACTGGTCGAGACACTCAGGGCCGATGGTCACCATATCGAACATGTCGATATCGGTGGCGGGCTCGGCATCCCCTACAAGCTCGACAACGATCCGCCGCCGAACCCGGATGCCTATTCCAAAGTGGTCAAGAACCAGCTGCGCGGGCTCAATTGCAAGATCGTCACCGAGCCGGGCCGCCTCATCGTCGGCAATGCCGGCATCCTGGTGACCGAAGTCATCTATGTGAAAGAGACCGAGGACCGGACTTTCGTCGTTGTCGATGCGGCGATGAACGATCTCATCCGCCCGACGCTCTATGAAGCCTGGCACGAGATTTCGCCGGTGGCTGTCCCCGCTGCGAACAGCCCGCGCATCCGGGCGGATGTCGTCGGCCCGGTTTGCGAGACTGGTGACTATCTGGCGCTCGACCGCGAAATGGCGCGGCCGAAGCCGGGCGACCTTCTGTCGGTCGGCTCGGCCGGTGCTTATGGTGCGGTGCAGGCGGGCATGTACAATTCGCGGCCTTTGGTGCCGGAAGTCCTGGTCAAGGATAACCAGTTCCACGTCATCCGAGCCCGGCCGACCTATGACGAGATGATCGGCGCCGATGATCTTCCGGACTGGCTGGAATAAACGCGGCTAAAGCCATTGTGATCGGTTTCTGCGACCGTTTGCCTCGCCTTTGCCCAAAACAATGCTATGCTTTGTGCTTCGAGATGAACAACGAAGGCAGAGGATGATCGAGAGCGGCCAAAGCGAGCCAAGTCCCGGATTTGTCGGTTTGACGCGGCGGATCGCCGGCATGCGTGCAGTAGCTTTCTCGGTGATGGCGGCCGAGCGATTGCTGGTGGCGGCCCTGCCGGTGCTCGGTGTCGCCGGTCTGTTCCTGATCGTCAGCTGGTTCGGGCTCTGGCGTTTCCTGCCTGATCTGCTGAAGATCGCTGCCACTCTCCTGTTTCTCCTGGCCTTCGTCGTTGCGCTCTACAGGTTCCGCGGCTTTCAATGGCCTGCCCGCTCGGCGGTCGATCGCCGGCTGGAGGAGAGAAGCGGGCTTCAACATCAGGCAATCAGCGTCCAGACGGAAATGCCTGCCGGCGACGACCCCTATGCGCAAGCCCTGTGGAAGGCACACCAGGCGCGCATGGCCGAGCGGATCAAGGCGATCGACAGCGGTCCGCCATCGCCTGACATCGCCCGCCACGATCCCTATGCGCTCCGCGCCGCCGTGGTGCTGCTCCTGGTCGTCGGCTGGAGTTTCTCCTGGTCGAACTATGGCGGCCGGGTTGCCGATGCCTTCGATTATTCCGGACCAAAGGTGGCCGCGGCGAACACGCGCGTGGATGCCTGGGTGACTCCACCCGCCTATACCAGTGTCGCGCCGATCTATCTTTCGGGTTCCCAGGTCAGGGCGCCCGACGAGCTGATCCGGGTGCCGCAATTTTCCGAACTGACGGTGCGGATCAGCGGCGACGGGGCCGGCGATGCGGTGACTTTCACTTTGCCCGACAGCGACAAGGCCGTCGTGCTACAGCCGGAAAAGGCCGACAAGACGGCGAAGGCCGATGCCGCCGAAACCGCAACGCCCGCGACCAGCGCCAGCTATAAGCTGAAGCTTGTCCGTGACGGCAAGATTTCGGTGGGCAATACCGAATATGCCTTCACCATCACGCCCGATCATAACCCCGAAATCGTCTTCTCCAAGGAGCCGGGCCGGGCCGTCAACGGTGCCCTGGACGTGGCGTTCGAGGCCAAGGATGACTATGGCGTCACCGAGGCGCGCGCCGAGATCGTGCCGGTGGAGCAGGATCCGAAAGCGGCGCCGCTTTTCGATCCGCCAGCCTTTCCGCTCGACCTGCCGGGCGGCAATCCGAAAGACCTCAAGGGAACATCGAGCCGCGATCTGACGGAAAACCCGCTTTCCGGCAAGAAGGTCAGGATCACGCTTGTCGCCAAGGATGCCGCAGGGCTCGAAGGCCGCAGCGAAACCAAGGAGATCGTGCTGCCGGCGCGCTTCTTCGCCGAGCCGCTCGCCGGCTCGATCGCCGAGCAGCGGCAGGTGTTCAGCCTGGATATCCGCCAGATTCCGCGGGCGCTGGAACTGAACGATGCGGCCGGCTTCCGGGCCGACGAGACGATCCCGAATGTCAGTTACTACCTGCTTCTGCAATCGGTGGGCGATCGGCTGCGGCTGGCGCGGAGCGTCCAGGACCTGACCGATGCCTCGGCCTATTTCTGGGATGTCGCCCGCTATATCGAGGATGGCGACCTATCCTCGGCAGAGAAGCGGTTGAGGAATGCCCAGGACAAGCTTTCCGAAGCGCTGAAACGCGGCGCCTCCGACAAGGAGATCGAAAAGCTGATGAGCGAGCTCAAGCAGGCGATGAAGGATTATCTCGCCGAGCTGGCCAAGCGCATGCAGGATGGCGATCCGAGCCAGCTGTCGATGCAGGCGCAGCGGATGATGCGTGCCCAGGATTTCGACAATATGATGAACCAGCTGGAAAACCTGGCGCGTTCCGGCGCCCGAGACCAGGCCCAGCAATTGCTGTCGGAAATGCAGCGCATGCTCAACAACATGCAGACGGCACGGCGCAGCAATCAGCAGCAGCAAAACAATCCGATGCGCGACCAGATCGACAAGCTTGGCCAGCTGATGCAAAAGCAGGAAAAGCTGATGGAGGACACGCACCGGACGCAGCAGGAGCTGCTCGACCGGATGCAGCGCGGCGACCAAAGCGACCAGGACCAGCAAGGGCTGAACGACGAGCCGCTGACCGAGCAGCAGCCCGGTGACCAGGCGCAGAAGAATCCCGGCAAGCAGTCTCCCGAAGACAAGATGACCACGGAAGAGCTGCGCAAGGCGCTCAAGGACATGCAGGCGCGGCAGAAGGACCTTGAAAAGGACCTCGACGGTCTCGGCAAGAAGCTGAAGGAACTCGGCTTGAAACCAACGCCCGGCTTCGGTGATGCCGGCAAGGAGATGAAGAATTCCGACGAGGCGCTTGGCAAGCCGGATGGCCAGCGCTCCGCCGATGCCCAGGGGCGCGCGCTCGAAGCATTGCGCAAGGGTGCCGGCGAACTGATGCAGCAGCTGAGCCAGAACGGCCGGCAGGGTCAGCAAATGATGCCGATGCCGGGCAATGAACAGACCGACGGCAACGACCCGCTCGGCCGCCGCTCCGGCCAGCTCGGCGCCGATGTCGACGACCAAGTCAAGGTGCCCGACCAGATCGACGTGCAGCGCGCCCGCGAGATTCTCGACGCCATCCGCCGCAAGCTTGGCGACGGGCCGGCGAGCATTATCGAGAAGGAATATCTCGAAAGGCTGCTGGATCTGCAGTGACCCCGATAGGTTGCTGCAGCGCTGGACTATCAAACGCGACGCGTCGACAATTTGCTGGCGTCTTGGCGAGAGGCAAAGCAGACCATTCGCCGGTCCACACGGCTCTTGTCTTCCTTACTCCCATCTGTCCGCCTGCTTGCATTCCAGAGCTAGGCAACGGTTCGGCTGGGGGCGGCCTTGATTGAAGGCGGGGTTTCAAGTTTTGTTTTTGTTTGGTTTTGTTTTCCGTCTCGTTTTCCGTCTCAGTCTGTGTCTCCGTCTCTGTATGTCGACACCCGTCCGACACCGGTGTCAGACGGGTGTCTGAGGGCTACGCCATTTGTCGCTGCTCACCCCCGTGGGCGCGACGCCATTTCGCGTCCGGATGTCGTGCTCAACCTGCTAGCTCAGATCAAAGGAGAGGCACGCCTCAGATCCGCGGCAGTTTGCCGAGCGGTATGAAGCTGAGCGAAATATCGCCCCGTTCGACCTTGAGATTGACCGTCACCGTATCGCCGCCCTTGGCAAGCCCCTTGAGCAGGGCCGCGACGGCGCCGATCGTGTCCTGCGCGTCCGGAAAGAGGGCGCGCAGTTTCTGGTCCCAGAGGTCGATCTTCTCGAATCTGGTGCGGAAGGTGCCGTTGATATAGCCCTTCTCGTCGACGGTGAACGGCCCCGACAATTCGCCGTAGAGCCCGTCCGGCGTGGCGATCTTGAAGGCGCGGATCTCGCCCTTCATCGGATTGCGGATCGGCTTGCCCTGCAGTGCTGCGGCCTTGCCGTAGACGGTCAGATCCGCGCTGGTCGACAGTTTCGGCACGATGGCGGTGCCATCCTTGTCCAGCCATTCGAAATCGTTGGCGATGACCGCGAGATCGAGATCGCCGTTGTTCTGCCGCGTATGGAATTCGCCCTCCTTCACTTTGAGGTCGAATGGACCGACGAAAGCAGGGGAATCGATCTTCAGCGAAGGCAGATCGCCTTGCAGCGACAGCTCCTGCAGCCCGGAAAGGCCGGCATGCAGCGATGAGCCGAGCTTCTTCCAGCTGGCCGTCACGGTGGTTCCGTCTTCCAGCGTCGCGGTCGCCGGGCCGGCAAGCTCGACATTGACGAAGCCGGGATTGTAGACGCGTGCCATGGCCTGGACCGGGCCGGCCTTGACTTCGGCGCCGCTGATGGGATCGGTGACGCCGGTCTGTTCGCAGGTGAAGCCGATGCCGAAACGGAAGAGATAGAGCGCGCCGCCGGTGGAGAGGTTGGCGCAGGTGAAGCTCACCTTGCCCGGGCTTTCGCGATTGACGAATTGTCCGAGAAAATCCTGGAATTTGCTTGCAACATAGAACCAGCCGGCGGAATAAAGGGCGACGGCGATCACCACCGCTATGCCGAGCCGCCGGATTTTTCGTCCGGCCGGTGAAGATGCGGCGCTCGCCTCTGCTGTCATTCAATGCTCCCAGACTGCCCGGATTCAGATGTCGCCCTTGCCAATGCCTGCCGATATGGACGAATTTTGGGTATTTGGCTACGGTTCGCTGATGTGGAACCCGGGCTTTGCCTTCGAGGAGCGGCATCTTGCCGTGCTCAGGGGCTATCACCGTGCGCTCTGCATCCATTCCTGGGTGCATCGCGGCACCGAGCTCGATCCCGGCCTGGTCCTGGGGCTCGATCGCGGCGGCGCCTGCAGGGGCGCGGCCTATCGCGTGCATCCTGATAATCGCGCTGAGGTCGTCGCCTATCTGCGTGAGCGTGAACTGGTGACAAACGTTTATCTCGAACGTTTCCTGCCGATCCGCATCGCCGATGGCCGGCGGGCAACGGCGATCACCTACATCGTCGACCGCGACCACCAGCAATATGCGCCGGCCCTGACCATCGACGACGCGGCGCGTATCGCCGCCAATGCGGTCGGCAAATCAGGACGCAACATCGACTATGTGCTCAACACGGTCGAGCATCTGCGTTCGCTCGGCATCCGTGATGCCTGGATGGAAGAGGTCGGCGAGAAACTGCGCCTCTATCAGGCGCTCGGCTGAGACCCCTTCAATTCAGCAAGCCGTTTCTTCGTGATCTCCGTCAGCGGCACCTGCGGATTGGYGGCGACCGTTTCGACCAGCAGCCTGTCGCTTTCGCGCTCGGTATAATCGGCCAGGTGCAGGAAGAATTCGCGCGCGTTCATGCCGGGCTGGATGGGCGGCAGGATGCGGATGACGATATGGCCGGCGCGGCGCAGGAAGCTCTTGCGCGGCCAGAACAGACCGGCATGCTGAATGACGGGCACGACCGGGACATTGAGGTCGGTGTAGAGCTTGGCGATGCCGTATTTGTAGTCCGGCTTGTCGCCAGGCACTTTGCGCGTGCCTTCGGGATAGATGATCAACTGGCGGCTCTCCGCCATCGCCTCGTTGGCTTGTTCGATCATCTTCGGGATGGCGCGCGCCTTGGCGGAACGGTCGATGGCGATCATCCGCTGCTTGGCCAGGTACCAGCCGAAGAGTGGAATCCAGATCAGCTCGCGCTTGAGGATGAAGACGGGATCGTCGAAGGTCGGCACGATTGCGAACGTGTCCCAGAAGGACTGATGTTTTGCCGAGATGATGCAGCCGCCCTTGGGCAGGTTTTCGAGCCCTTGGATCTCGTAGCTGATGCCGGCGATCTTGTCGGCCATGAACAGATTGCCGCGGCACCAGAACTTGGCGATGTGATAGGCGATCTTGCGCGGCAGGAGGAAATAGAACGGCGTGAAGATGATCATCTGCACGATGAAGGCCAGGTAGAAGGTGACCTGGAAGAGGGCGGAACGCAAATAGACCATGCGGCAGGATTCCGAAAGCGGCGCAAGCGACAGCGCCTTCCTTAACCGATGAAGACAGCAAGCGAAAGACGGAACTCTCGTCTTCTGCAGTCGGCCGGAGGCAGGCTTGCCGATGGCAATCGGGCGGCGACATTTCCGCTTGACGAATTCATAGCTCGTCGGTTATGGATTAACTCATAGCCAACGGGTTATGAATTCGAGATGGAAAATATCCAGGACATGCTGTTCAAGACCCTCGCCGATCCCACGCGGCGGGCGATTTTCGAGCGCCTGTGTCGCGAAGGCGAGCAGACGGTCGCGGCGCTGACGGCGCGGGCCGGCGTGTCGCAGCCGGCGGTCTCCAAACATCTCGGGGTGCTGAAACAGGCCGGCCTAGTGCGTGACCGCCATGAAGGGCGGCAGACGCATTACAGCGCCGAGCGTGCGGCACTCGCCCCGCTGGTCGATTGGACCAAGCAGATGACCGGGTTCTGGGAAGACCGTTTCGACGACCTTGAAGACCTGTTGAAAAGGATGGATCAATGAACGCAGTACCGCCTGAAGTGCTCACCGCCGTCGTCGAGCGCGACATCCCGCATCCGCCGGAGAAAATCTGGCGGGCGCTGACCCAACCGCATCTGATCGAGGAATGGCTGATGAAGAACGATTTCCAGCCCATGGTCGGCCATCGCTTCAATCTTCGTGGCGAATGGGGCGGCGTGCTCGATTGCGAGGTGCTGACCGTCGAGCCGAACCGGAAGCTCGCCTATACCTGGAACTACGAACATGAGGATGCGGCCTATGACCTCAAAAGCGTGGTGACGTTGACGCTGACGCCAACCAGCACCGGCACGCATCTGCGCATGGAACAGGCGGGCTTCCGCCCGGGCCAGAAGCAGGCCTATGGCGGCGCCAAGGCCGGATGGCAGCAATTCCTGGAAAAACTGGAGCAGGTGGCGGGCCGCGCGGACTGACATTCGGCGGCGCCATTATTATTCCTGAAGGAGAGATCAATGAACTGGAATGCCTCTATCCGGCAACTGCATCGCTGGCTGTCGATCATCTTCACGCTGACGGTGATCGCCAATTTCGTCGCCATGGCTTTGGTCGGCCAGCCGCCGGCCTGGATCGTCTATTCCCCGCTTCCGCCGCTTTTCCTGCTCTTGTTCAGCGGTCTATATATGTTCGCGCTGCCCTATACCGCCAAATGGCGAAGCAGGAGCGCCTGAGGAGGCCAGCGATGTCCGGCGAGACGCCTGACAAGGCAAAGAAAGCGAAAACGGCATCGGCCAAACAGGCCGGTGCACAGCCGAAATTGCTTTCCGGTGGCAATCCGGAGATCGCCAAGGGCGAGGGTGATGGGCCGGTGCAGGCCTATATCGCTGCGATGCCTGGCTGGAAGCACGATATCGGCTTGCGCCTCGACGCACTGATCGAGCGGGCCGTTCCCGATGTGAAGAAGGCGATCAAGTGGAATACGCCCTTCTATGGCCTTGAAGGCCAGGGCTGGTTCCTTGGATTTCATTGCCTGGCGAAATACGTGAAGGTCGCCTTTTTCCGCGGCACGTCGCTCGATCCCGTGCCGCCGGGCACGTCCAAGCAGAAGGAGGTGCGCTATCTCGATATCCGTGAGGGCGATGCGATCGACGAAGCGCTGCTGACGGCGTGGATTGAGCAGGCGAGCCGGTTGCCTGGAGAGAAGCTTTGAGCGGAGGCGTCGTTCGGCGGCACGGCTGAACAAGCCGCGACAAAACTCACCCCCGCACCAAAATCTTCCCCGCACGCCCCGATGCCGCACCCGCCTCGGCTGCCTTGGCAATATCCGCAAGGTCGAAGATGCCGCCGACCTGCAGCGTCACCCTGCCTTCGGCCACCAGCCGCACGAGTTCGCCGATCCAGCGGCCGATCTCTTCGCGCGGCGTGGTCTTGATGATCTTGGCGAGCCAAAAACCCTTGACCACGGCCTGCTTGAAGATGAGATCGCCGGCGGAGATTTCCAGCGGTTGGCCGGACATACCGCCGAAGGAGACGAGTGTCGCACCTTCGCCCGCAAGCGCCATGAGTTCGCCCGCAGCCTTGCCACCGACGCCGTCGATCGCAAAGCTGATGGACGACGTGCCGACGATTTTGCCCACCTCGTCCTGCCRGCCGGCTGCGTCGGTCGAGACGACATTGCCGATGCCAAGGTCATGGAGTTCCGAGATACTTTCCTCGCGGCGGACGAGGTTCACCACATGGATGCCGCGCGTCTTCGCAATCATCGACAGCACCTTGGCGACCGCGCCGGTGGCGGCGTTCTGGATCACCCATTGGCCGGGCTTCGCGGCGAGGAATTCGAGTAGTACCAGGGCACTCAGCGGCATGGCGAGCAGTTGTGCGGCCGTTTCGTCGGATATTGCATCGGGCAAGGGAACGGCGGAAGCGGCGGGTGCGCAAAAATATTCGGCCCAGGCGCCGCGCACGCCGCTGACGGCGACGCGCTGTCCCGGCTTGAGGCCTTGGACGCCGTCGCCCAGCGCGTCGACCGTCCCCGTTGCCTCACTGCCGCCGATGGCCGGCAGGTCCGGCTTGTAGCCATAGGTGCCGGCGACGGTCAGGAGATCGTGATTGTGGATCGCTGCGAGCGTCATCCGGATCCGGACCTCGCCGGGGCCGGGCTGCGGCACGGGGCTTTCGGCGAGGGTCAGGACTTCGGACGGCGTGCCAAAACTTTTATGGATGGCGCTACGCATGGTGACTCCTTCGGGACCGACTGTCGATGAGCGCGGGTGCTATACCCGAACGTCTCGCCGGTCTAGCAATTTCCCTTGCCGCTCCTATCCGCGGAGGCAACGAGCGGCAAGGATGCGTATGCATGACAGATAAGATATGACCGACGCGAGTAATGATCTGGTTCTGATGGTGCGCTCCGGACGGCCCGATGACCTCAAGGTGCTGTTCGAAAAATGCCCGCGCAATCTCCCCCCTTGAGGCGGAGATGCCCGCCCTTCGACAAAAGCTCAGGAGGGCAGAGGGGGGCACCGCGATCCCCGCTAAATGCTGACCCCCGTCCAGCCGCGGCTTTCGACCAGCAGATATTTCACATATTCCGACGCCAGCGTCTTGATCAGCATCGGATTGTCGCTGATGTCGGAGAGCGACAGTTCGCGCTCGACCGGATAGGGGATGAATTCCGACGTACTGTCGGCGCGGCGGATTTCGGCGAGGCTGCGCGGCATGTGATAATTGTTGGTGACCAGGATTATGGTCTTGTAGTGATGACCCTTGATCCAATGCGCGGTCTCCGTCGCATTGCCGGCCGTGTCGAGTGCGTCGCGGCCAATGTCGACGCAGCATTCGAACAGACCCGCCGAGCTGCGCGTCAGGACCCGAATATGTTTTGCCGTGGTTGCCGGGTTCACGCCGGAAATCAGCAGCCGCTGGCCAGCATGGCTTTGGAGCAACTGCACGGCGAGATCGATGCGCTGGTAGCCACCGGTCAGCACGACGATGGCATCGGCCTTCGGAGCAACTGGCGGCCGGATCGAGGCGACTTGCGCATAGAAGATGAGGAACCCGCCGGCAAAGGCGACGATTGCGGCAAGAATGGCGAAACCGATGATGCGCAGGAAATAGCGCACAACCCGGACGATGCGGCTGCGGCTGAAATTCCGCCCCGTCGTCATCCGTTCGCCGACATCTGCCTCGTTCATCAACATCCCAAACATGCTACCAAAACTTTTGGGCTGGAAAGGGGCGTTCCGCCCTTACAGCATTATCCCTGATATTGGTCGAGCCGCCCCGGATCGGACCGGATATGGTCGATCTCGTCAATCGTACGCATCACGGTGAACCGTGCCGTCAAAGTCGTCAATGCCGCGATCACCAGCATGGTCAGGAAAATGCCGGCATAGCCGGTCCAGTCGATGCTGAACGAGCCGAACAGTGCTGCTGCCTGGTCGCTTTCCGGCGTGGCCAGGCTGCGCGTCTGCCACCAGCCGGCGGCGCCGAAGCACAGCGCGGCCAGCAAAGCTCCCGTCAGCGATCCCTTGAGCGAGATCATCAGGAAATGTTTTTGGAATTCCTGCGCCACGAAGGACGATTCGGCGCCGACGAAATGCAGCACTTCGACAATGTGCCGATTGCCGGCGAGCGCGCCGCGCGTGGCAAAGATCACCGTCAGCACCATGGCGAAGAAGACCAGGCCCAGAACGGCCGAGCCGATGATCACGGTGGTGCGCGCCATCGACACCAGCCGGTCGACCCAGGTGCGGTGGTCGTCGAGATAGGCCTGCGGGATGCGTTTCTTGAGTTCGGCGCGCATGGCGTTGAAATCGGGCGGATTCTGGTCGTCGATGGTGATGATCACCAATCGCGGCACCGGCAGTTCGTCGATATCGAGGCCGGCGCCGAGCCAGGGCTCCAGAAGCCGCGCCGTCGCCTCCTTGTCCATGATCGTGCCGGTCTTGGTGCCGACGAAGTTGAGTGCGAGCGCACGGGCATCGATCAGCGTCTTTTCCATGTCGATCTTGTCGTCGGGCTTCACCTGGATGGTGATTTCACGCGAGATCTGGCTCTGCCACGACGCTGCCGTGGTGCGGATCATGCTGACGGCGCCGATCGTCAGGCAGGCCAGGAACGACATGATGATCACCACGGCAAGCAAAGCGCGGCCCTGCACGCTCTGCTGCGGCACGATCGAGGCGGTGCGGCGAAGCGCCATTTCGCGGCGCGGCGCGGTCTTTTCCTTGGGAGCGGCAGGGCTCGTGTCAGTCATGGAGGTCGAGCCGTCCCGAGGTGAGGATCATGCGGCGGGCTTCGACCTGGTCCATCAGCGCCAGGTCGTGGGTGGCGATCACCACTGCGGTGCCGAACCGGTTGAGCTCGCCAAAAAGCTTCAGGATGCGGCGGGCCATATGCGGATCGACATTGCCTGTCGGCTCGTCGGCGAGCAGCAGTTCCGGCTGGTCGATCAGCGCGCGGGCAATCGCCGCACGCTGTTTCTCACCGCCGGAGAGCACCGGCGGCAGTACATTGATGCGGTCGCCAAGGCCGACCCATTTGAGAAGCTCCAGTACATCGCTGCGATAGGTCGACTCTTCCTTGCCGCGTACCCTGAGCGGCAGGGCGACATTCTCATAGGTCGTGAGGTGATCGAGCAGCCTGAAATCCTGGAAGACGATGCCGATCCGGCGCCGGAGCATCGGCAATTCGGATTGCGGAATGGTGGAAATTTCGCGGCCGAAGACCTTGATCAGGCCGCGCGTCGGCTTGAGCGACATGAACAGCAGCCTGAGCATGCTGGTCTTGCCGGCGCCAGACGGGCCGGTGAGGAACTGGAAGGATTTTTTCGGGATGTCGAAGGTCAGGTCACGCAGAATTTCCGGCCCCATGCCGTAACGCAGGCCAACATTTTCGAAATGAATCAATGTTTTGTCCTGCCTTCAGGGATTCCTGGAAATTGCGCTGATTTGCGAAGCATTAACCATATCAGTTTACTTTCGGTAAAGACCAACATCAATGGCCGTACCGGATAGCCTTCCGCATGCGGCGGGGAAGTGCGCCAATGCAGACCCATAAGAGAACCGCGACCCGGACGATCGAACCGCAGGATTTTCTGCTGCCCGACCCCGCCCAGCGGCGCCGGCCGACAAGCCCGGTCCGCGCGACCCAGATCGAAGATGCGGTCTTCGAAGTCGTCGCTATTCGTTCCCGGCCGCAGGCACGCGTCAACGACAATCCGCCGCCAAGACAGCCGGTTCGCGAGACCAGCGTGTTGCCGATCCTGGCCCAAATGGGCGGCCGGCTTGCGGCTGTTGTCGAGAAGCGGCTGGCCGGGCTTTCGCCCCAGGCTTTCGTGACACTGCTGACCTCGGCTGTTCTGGCTGTATTCTGGCTCTGCGGCGGATTTTCGGCGCTTGGCGCCTCTTCCGCCGATGCCTCCGAAGCCCCTTTCTCGCTCGTCAACACCTCGATCGATACGGTCGATGCCAATGGCATGAAGGTGGCGATGGTCACCGGTGCTGTCCGCAACACGTCCGGCAGGATCATCGATGCGCCGCGGCTTGCCATCGTCGCTGGCAGTCATGGCGACATCATCGGCACCATCGTGCTGCCGGTCGACCGGATCGGCCCCGGTGTCACCATTCCCTTCGGCAGCCGCTTCCGGCTCGCCGGTGGAAAATCCAGCGATCTTTCAATAATTCCCGAGCGTCTCTAGACGTCTTATGTTAGGGGACCGATTTTTAACGGATCGGAGTTCCCTCATGCATGTCATTCGCGGCAAGACCATAGAGCCGCTGTTCACCGCCGAGGTGATCGACCGGCGCAACAAGGAGCTCGCAGCCCAGATCGCCGCCGGCCCGGTCAAGGACCTGCTGGTGATCTCTATTCTCAAGGGCTCGTTCATCTTCGCTGCCGACCTGATCCGCGCGCTGCATCATGTTGGGCTGGCGCCGGAAGTGGAATTCATCACGCTGTCCAGCTACGGCATCGGTACGACGTCGAAGGGCGTAAAAATCGTCAAGGACATAGACAGCGAAGTGAAGGATCGCGACATCCTGCTGATCGACGATATCCTCGAATCCGGCAGGACGCTTACCTTCGCCAAGGACCTGATGTTCGAGCGCGGTGCGCGCCATGTTTCGATCGCCGTCCTGCTCGACAAGACCGGCAAGCGCCAGACCGATCTGAATGCTGATTATGTCGGCTTCGAGTGCCCGGACCACTTCGTCGTCGGCTACGGAATGGACGTTGCCTATGCCTTCCGCGAGCTGCCTTTCGTCGGCGTGGTCACCGGCGACGCGTAAAGGATTGGGCAAGCATAAAGCCATTTACGGCCTCCGTTAACGCGGCCGTTTACCATTCCCAAAGAGCCGATGGTGTTCACTCGACCCAGACGTTAAAACGGGGTTAAGAAAATGGCACGCATTCTCATCACGGAAGACGAGGACTCGCTCCGCAGTTTTGTGGCGCGCGCACTCAGAATGGATGGCCATGACACGGTGGAATGTGCCGACGGCGCCGAGGGCCTCGAAGCGCTTCAGGGCGGCAATTTCGACCTGCTTCTTTCCGATATCCGCATGCCCGTCATGGATGGCATCGAACTGGCGCACAAGGCTTCGGCCAGCAATCCCCACCTGAAAATCCTGCTGATGACCGGCTATGCCGAGCAGCGCGAGCGCGCCGACGATCTGATGGAGAAGATCGTCGACGTGGTCAGCAAGCCATTCACGTTGCCGGACATCCGCACGGCGGTCGCGAGAGCGCTGAAGGCCGCATAGCGAGACAGTCTATCGCTGCGCCGCCCGCCTCGGCGCAGCACTTGCAGCATCGGCAATCGCCTTTTCCCTGAGCAGCCGGCGAATGACCTTGCCGGTCGTGGTCAGCGGCAGGGCGTCGATGAATTCCACCTCACGCGGATATTCATGCATGGAGAGGCGCTGCTTGACCCAATCTGCGATTTCGTCGGCCAGCTTCGCCGACGGCGCGACGCCGGGTTTGAGCACGACATAGGCCTTGACGATCTCTGTCCGCATCGGGTCGGGCTTGCCGATGGCGGCAGCGAGCTGCACGGCGGGATGCGACAGCAGGCAATCCTCGATCTCGGACGGGCCGATGCGGTAGCCGGACGAGGTGATGACGTCGTCGTCCCGGCCGAAGAACTCGACATAGCCGTCGCGATCCATGACGCCCTGGTCGCCGGTCAGCATCCAGTCGCCGATGAATTTCTTCGCCGTCGCCTCCGGATTGCTCCAATATTCCAGGAACATCACCGGATCCGGGCGCTTGACGGCGATCTGGCCGGCCGTGCCGCGCGGCAGTTCGCGGCCCTTGTCGTCGATGATCGCCACGGTATGACCAGCGGTGACGCGGCCGATGGCGCCGGCGCGGGTAACGCCGAGCGAGGCCATCGAGCCGAGGACGATATTGCACTCGGTCTGGCCGTAGAATTCGTTGACGGTGATGCGGAGCGTGCGTTTCGCCCATTCATAGGTCTCGCGGCCGAGCGATTCGCCGGCGGAGCCGATGGCGCGCAGTTTCAGCGCATATTTCTCCAGCGGCCGGTCGATGGCCGTCATCAGCCGGAGCGCGGTCGGCGGGATGAAGGCATTGGTGACGCCCATTTCGGCCATGATGCGATAGGCAAGGTCTGGATCGAATTTCTGCGCCGGCGAGCAGACGGCCGGAACACCCAGCATCAGGCCGGGCAGCAGGCAATTGAGCAGGCCACCCGCCCAGGCCCAGTCGGACGGCGTCCAGAACTTGTCCCCCGGCTGCGGCATGAATTCCTGCGCCATCTGCACGCCCGGCACATGGCCGGCGAGCACGCGATGCGCATGCAGCGCGCCCTTGGGCGGTCCGGTCGTGCCCGAGGTGTAGATCATCAGCGCCGGATCATCCTTGGAACTGTCGGCGACCGCGAAGAGCGGCGGATGGGCATCGCAGAGCGCGTCGAACGGCAGCGTATCGGCACGAATGGCGCCGCCCGTGAGGATGATCTGGCGCAGGCCGGTCAATTGCTTGCGGATCGGGTCGAGCTTGGCATAGCCGAAGTCATTGGTGATCACGGCTGCGGCACCGGAATCCCTGAGACGGTATTCCAGGGCATCGGCGCCGAAGAGCAGCGCCAGCGGCAGCGCGATGCCGCCGAGCTTATAAATGGCGACATGGGCGATGACCGTCTCGAAACTCTGCGGCAGCAGGATCGCCACGCGCTCGCCAGGCTTGACGCCGAGCGAGACAAGGCCATTGGCAAGCTGATTGGACCGGTCGCGCAGCTGGCCATAGGTCAGGTCGCGATGAGCGCCGTCCGGGCTGAAATGCTGCAACGCCAGACGATCCGGCTCTCGCTCCGCCCAATCGTCTGCAACGRCCCGGCCTATATTGAATTTCTTGGGAATTTCCCAGTGGAAATCGGCAATCAGCGCGTCATAACTATCGCATTTCGGCAGAAACATTCCGAGAAACCTCGCACTTTCCGCAATGCAATAGCATTTTTTCGCGGTGCGGGGAATAGTTTAGCTGGCTCGGTTGTTGCGAGGCTGGAGGGCTGATGTCAGCGATTGGTACGGACTCTTCGAGGCTTTTCCGGCTGCGCCGAAAAAGTGCTCAGGGTGAGGGGAGTGTGTGGCGGTGTGGGTGCCCCAATCTCCCTTTGCTGCGCGTGTGCTTGTGGCACTGCGAGCGCCCCACACTCCCTCACCCTGAGGCGCCCCAAGACGCGAAGCGGAATGGGCCTCGAAGGGTCCTGTCCCATACAGAGGGACTATTGGATGAATCGTTGTTGATGCGCGTGCACCCATCACGGCGCAACATCGTAAGACACCGTCTCCATCTTCGGCGTGCACATTCCTGAACGCAGGGCATTCTCATCGCGGACATGCTTCTGCACGAACACCGTGTTGCCCTTCACCCAGGCCTTCTCCACACAGAAGACAGACGAAAGAGAGACCTGCGTCAGGATTTTCACCTTTGTGGGGTCCGGTTCGAAAAGATCGCTTTTGATTGTCTGTTCGGTGATCGTGTAGGCGGCCATTTCGTTATTGGCGGGCAGTTCGAGGATGAACATGCCGTTGTCCGTCTTGCCGACGACCCGATAGCTGAACGTGCTCGACTGGATCTCGGAATCTTCCACGCCCTTGATCACGGTCGAGACCAGATCGCCGTCGACCTTGATCGGGTTGAAGGGGAAGGCCCAGTTGCTGTCCTGGCAATAGTCGAGAATGATCGACTTGATGATGATGTCCGTGTCGCTGAGCCAGGGGTGAATATGTTCGAGGCAGACGGGGTTCACCGGTTCGCCCTTGACCGTGAACCCGAAGAATTTCTCCTCGGCCTGGCCGTGAAGTGTGGATGCTGCCAGAAACAGCGCTGCAATCAGCATAGAACGGATCATCGTGCCCTCTGTATTGTCTCTGATAGGACGGATCGGCGGGAGCAAATATTTTCGGGTTGCTGGACGGCATGCGCTTCCGCGACTAGTACCTCTGCACAGAGATTATGACTCTTTGGCGATTGGGTTTGGGTATGCTTTGGCAAGTTTGGCGCGGGCTTGCTCGGTTGAGAACATCCATTTGATGCGGGCTCCACTTTGATTGCGTCGGTGTTCCCA
>NZ_JBFUFK010000050.1:0-53421 GCF_056403475.1 Rhizobium sp. P2_G9
GCCCCTGACTGTGCCTACTCCGCCGCCACCAGCGGCGCCGGCGGCAGGATCGCGCGGTTGAGCACGTCGATCGTATCCCCCGGCAGCTGCGAAAGGTCTACCGCGGTGCGGTTGCCGCAGCCGGCGCAGAGTTTTATGTCGCCGCAGCGGCCGTTGAGGTGCTTGCGACGGATTTCATAAAGCGCCACGGAATCGACGACTTCCAGCAGCGAATTGCCCATATGGCTCTTCGTCGGCGGCAATTCCTCGGTGAGATGACCGACCGTCAGACCGCTGAACACATCCGAGCAGCAGGCCGATACCTTGCCGCTATGCATGACATAGAGCAGGTAGAAGGGGATTTCACAAGGCGCGGCCATGCCGTCCTTGCCATCCAGCATGCCCTTGCCGACATCGACCAGCGGCTGCTGCTTCAGATGGACGAAGTCTGAGTTCCGCGCGGCTTCGGCAAAGGTGTTGAACACCGAATCCGAATCCGCCTGCGAAATGCCATAGGAATTGTCTTCCTCGGCCTGGAAATATTTGATGTAGAGGCTGGTCTGACGCCGCTCCTCGATGATCGGGATGACAGCCAGCAGATTGGCGAGCACGCGCTCGGCATAGTCGCCGACTTTGACGGTATTGTATTTCTCGCGGTCGAGCGTATCGACGCTGATATGGATCTCGTCCAGCCCGGCATCCATCAGCTCATTGGCCTTCTTGGCGTCGAGCAGGATACCGTTGGTGATGATGCGCGTCGTCTTGGCAAAGCCTTCGCGCTTGATACGGGCGATCATCGCCGGCAGCTTCTTGTTGAGCAGCGGTTCGCCATTGCCATGAAACTGGATCATCGAAAGCGGCCCGCGCGCGGCGGTATAGATCTTGAGGTCATCGACCAGCTTTTGCCAGGTCTCGTCACGCATCAGGCCGGCATGCTCGCGGAATTTCGGTGCGCGGCCGGAATGGGCGTCGCAGAATGTGCATTTGAGATTGCAGGACGAGGCTGCTTCGACAACGAGCGTGAGGATTTTCCGTGCCTGCAGCGAGGCCGTCAGGTTTTTCGCCCGGATCGCCATATAGTTCGGGTCTTTGGCTTGCTGGAAGGTCAGCATGGTCCGGCTACCTCGATTTCGAATCAGTCAGCATGTCGGTCATCAAGCCTAGACCCACTTTGCCAACAAACCTTTTAGATGAATGTTTCATTATGCGCGTTTCCGCTCCGGCAGGGCGGACGCATCGGCGTCGATCACAAGATCGGCTAGGTTGGCCAGCGCCGACGAGACGAGCTGGTAGTAAGCCAGGCAGGTCGGCGCAAATTCAGAATCGGCCGCGACGTAGAGCTTGCCGTCATCGACGCCGGAGAACGGGATCACTTTCTTCTCCGGCGAGAAACTCGGCCGGAAATGCTTGAGATAGCGTCCGCCGCGCCATTTGCCGAAGGCGCCGCGATAGCGCGCGACGACGATGTCATAGTCCTCGCGGTTGGTGATCCCACAGCATTGCCCCTCGCAGGAATGGGCGAAATTCTCCTCGAAGCCGGAAAACTGCGTCCCGTGCCGCTTGGCGAACCAGTGATGCACCATGCCGATGCTGGCGGCGATGCCGAAGCGGCTCTTGAACGGAAAATCGGCAAAGCAGGCCATCTGGTCGACCGGCTTGTCGAGCTCCTTGTCGAACAGTTCCTGCTTGCGCTCCTGCTCTTTCAGGTCCTTCAGCGCCGCCGAATTGGACAGCGGACTGACGCCGAGCACAGACAGCGGCCGGCTGATCTGCACGAAGCGCTTGCCGTTCATGATGATCTTGAACACGCTCTCATAGTCAACGACGGGAAATTCGAAGAACCGGCCGCCATAACGCGCCGTGATCCGATCGATCAGCACCCGTGAGGCAGCGCCGTGATAGATCGAGAAGCCGCACATCAGGATTTGCTTCGCATCCTTCCAGCGGAAGGCGCGGTCTGCCAGCAGTTCACGCGGCACGTCGCGGATCTTATCGTCGAGGATGATGAAATGGCCCGAGGGCGGCGTGTCGCCATCCGGCCAGGTATAGAACAGCTTGCTCCAGTCGATTGCCTCGACGCCCGGCCGCGCGGCCTCGATGCGGGCGATCATGCCGGCGATTTCCGGATCGGCATAGTCGTCGTCGCCGATGAAGGTCACCCAGCGCCCCGTCGTCGCTTCCATCGCCGTCTGCCAGTTGTCCAGCATCGAGCGCGCGATGTCGCCGGAGGGGACGTAGCGGACCCGCGGATCGGCGAGATAGGGTTTTATGAAGGCGTCCATGATCGACGGATCGTCGGAATTGTCGACGAATATGAATTCGACATCGGCCCTGGGCGATGCGGTGAGTGCTACGATCGTCTGCTGGAAATAGGATTGCCGGTTGCGCGACGGCACGCAGATGGACAGGATTGGGACGTCAGACAGCATGATCGGGCTCCGTTGACGGAACCGTAGCGGCAAAGGCTTTTGTGAACCTGTCCGGTGACCTCATGCCGCCTCGGCCTGCGACGCCTGGTCGAGTGCGTAGCGAAGACCGGCTATTGGCTCCAGCAGAGACTGCAGCACGTGGTACAGTTCGGCCGGCGTGCTGCAGTCAGCGATGCTCTCGTTGATGTAGAGGTTGTCATCCCTGAGCCCGGTGAACATGCCGGCCTGCTGGCCAAGGAACCGCGGCTCGAAAACCGGAAGATAGCGCCCACCTTCCAGTCGCGCGATTGCGCGGCGGCAGAGCTCCGCATGCATTTCGAATTCTTTCGGCTCGATGGCGCGGCTGCATTCGCGCGCCAGGGCACGGATGAAATTCTCTTCCCAGCCGTCCACGGCAATCTTGTAGGTCGTCTTGAACCAGTGCTGTCCCGACATGATCGAGGCGGCGACGCCGAGATTGGATTTGAACGGAAAACCCTCCATTGCCGCGCCGCTCTCGAAGCGGTTGCCCTTTTCGCGGACAAAGGTTTCGTAATTCTCCATCGCCTTGGCAAAACGGCCGATGGCAGAGGAATTGCTCTTCTCGGTGGCACCTTGGATGGAGAGCGGCCGGCTGACGAAGACAAAATTCCTGGCGGCGAACAACAGCTTGTTGCCGAAATCATAGTCGACCGTCGGATGCTCGAATGTGCGTCCGCCACTAAACCGCCGGACCAGCTCGATCGTCTGCCGCGAGACTGCGCCATGGTAGATGGTGAAGGGCATGGCGGGGACAAAGCTTGCCCCCTCCCAGCGGAACATGCGTTTCACCAAAGCCGACCGATTGACGTGCCTGACGTCATTGCCGAGCGAAATGGAGAGATTGCCAGGGAATGGGCGATAGCTCGGCCACTTGAAGCCCGGCTTGTTCCAGGCGACCGCCTCGGTTCCCGGCGCATGGCGAATGATGCCGGCAATGATATCGGCGATATCTGGATCGACATAGTCATCGTCGCCGATGAAGCAAATCCAGTCGCCGGATGCCGCGACAATCGTCCGCTCCCAATTGTCCTGCATCGGCAGCGTTTCGGGTTCGGACGGCAGATAGCGGACGCGCGGATCGGCAATGCCGGCCATGAAGCCGTTCATGATCGACGGCTCGTCGGAATTGTCGGCAAACACGAATTCGACGTCCGGGCGCGGATTGGCGATCAGATCAAGGATCGTCTGCCGGAACGTCTCCTGCCGGTTGCGCGAGGGAACGCAGATGGAGAGCTGGGGTCTGTCAGTCATCGGCCGCCGGACGCGTCGTCGCCCGGCTGACGTCCGCAACCTTGATCGGCGTCTTCGCGCCGGTGTCGGTCGTCTCGGGCGTCAATGCTCCCTCAGTGCCGGTATCGCCGTCACGAACTTCCCACCCCAGTCTCTGATATAGGAAAGCTGGTTCGTGATCTCGGTTTGAATATTCCATGGCAGGATCACCACTCTGTCCGGTTTGTCGGCCTTGAGCCGCGCTTCGTCGACGATCGGAATGCGGCTTCCAGGCAGATAAAACCCCTGCTTGGCCGGGTTCTTGTCCACCACGAAGGCGATGAGGTCCGGCTTGATGCCGGCAAAATTCAGAAGCGTGTTGCCCTTGGCCGCTGCGCCATAGGCGGCGACCTTGAGACCTTTGCGCTCGCATTCGATCAGATAGGCGACGAAATCATTTCGCACCCGCCGCGCGCTAGCCTGGAAACCGGCATGGAACGCCTGCTCTCCGATTCCGGCTCGCCGCTCGGCATCGAGCACGCTATCCACCGATCCTTGCCTATGCCTTAACGCGGCATCCGCCCGCGACGCAAAGACGCGGAGGCTGCCGCCATGCCAGGGTGTCGTCTCCACGTCGAAGACCTTCAGCCCATTGGCCGCGAAGACCCGGTCGACCGCGGTGAGCGACAGGTAGGAATAGTGTTCGTGATAGGCGGTGTCGAACTGACTCTCGACCACCATGTTGATGAGATGCGGAAATTCGAAGGTTGCCACACCTTCGGGCTTCAGCAGGATCGCGAAGCCGGCGACGAAGTCGTTGATGTCAGGGACATGCGCGAGCACGTTGTTGGCGGCCATGAGGTCGGCCTGCCAGCCCTTCGCCACGAGTTCCTTCGCCAGCGCCGTGCCGAAGAATTCCTCGACGATTTCTATGCCTTTTTCGCGTGCCGCCGCAGCCGTGCTGGCTGTCGGCTCGACGCCAAGGCAAGCAATGCCCCGCGCTTTGACGAACTGGAGTAGATAGCCGTCATTGGCAGCGATCTCGACCACGCGTGACTTGGCATCCAGTTGATAGCGTTCCGCCACGGTCTCGACATAGGTTTTGGCGTGGTTGACCCACGAGGTCGAGAAGGAGCTGAAATAGGCATAGCTCTCTGAGAAGAAGGTTTCACGATCAGCGAAATCCTCCGTCTGGGTGAGCAGGCAATTCGAACAGGTGCGGATGATCAGGGGATACCAGAGTTCCGGTGCCGCCAGCGCATCTGCGGCGACATAGGAATTCGACGGTGGCGCGGTGCCGAGGTCAAGAAACGGCCAGAAATCCTCGCCCCCGCAATGGCGGCATTTCATACGGCAATCCCCTCGAACCGGGCATCGATCAGCGGATGGTTCTGGTCGCGCGGCGAGAGATTGGCGACGGGCAGCGGCCAGGGAATGTTGAGCACCTTGTCGAGTGGATTGAGCCCGCCCTCGGACTCGGCCCGGAATGGCGCCGAATGGGCATAGAGCAGTTGCACATCGTCGGTCAGCGCCTGGAAACCATGGGCAAAGCCTTCCGGAATCAGCAGCGAATGCATGTTGTCTGCGGAAAGTTCGGCCGCATAGTGCCAGAGAAAGGTCGGCGATCCCTTGCGGACGTCGACGGCTACATCCAACACCGTGCCGCGCAGGCAGGTGACCAGTTTGGCCTCGGCGAAGGGCGGCTTTTGGTAGTGAAAGCCGCGCACCGTGCCTTTCTGCAAGGTCACTGTCTCGTTGACCTGGGCGATACCGCCCAGCCAACCAAACCCCGCCATGCCTTCGGAATCGAACAGGCGGCTCAAATGCCCGCGCTGATCGGCCAGCTTCTGGCGCTTGAGCAGGATCAGGCCTTCGATCGGCGTGCGCGTGGATTGGAAACGGCCGCTCATGCGCTCGCCGCCTTTTTCGTTTCCGCCGGCGCCATGGCCTCGAAGGCTTCGATATCGGCGACGCAGAGTTCCCGCGCCAGATAGCCGGCATGTAGCCCCTTATACCAACCCCAGGTGCGGGCGATCGTCTCGTCGAGCGAGAAGCGCGGCTCGAAAGAGAGTTCGCGCGCCGCCTTGCCGCTGTCGAGCGTCAGGAAGCCGGCTTCGTGCGGCCCTTCGTCGTCGCTGCCCCAGATGAAGTCCCAGGTATCGAAGTGAGAAGACGAGCGTTCCAGGAGTTGCCGTACCGTGGTCGTGCTCGACGGATCGGGACCGAAATTATAGGCCGAACCTGTCGACGGCGCGTGCCATAACGCTTCGGCGAGCAGCATATAACCCCAGAGCGGTTCCAGTACATGCTGCCATGGCCGCACCGATTCGGGCCGGCGGATTTCCAGCGGCCGGCCGGTTTCGAGCGCCCGGATCGCGTCCGGCACCAGCCGATCCTCTGCCCAGTCACCGCCGCCGATGACATTGCCGGCGCGCGCCGTCGCAATGCCGATATTGCGTGGCAGGAAGAAGGAGCGGCGATAGCTCATCGAGACGACATCCGCCGCCGCCTTCGAAGCGCTATAGGGATCGTGGCCGCCGAGCGGATCTTCTTCACGGAACGGCTTGCCGAGCTCGGCATTCTCGTAGACCTTGTCGGTGGTGACGACGACGATCGAGCGCAGGTCGGGTGCGATCCGCAAGGCATCGAGCAGATTGATCGTGCCCTGCACATTGGTCTCGAAGGTCTCCACCGGCTCACGATAGCCGACGCGCACCAGGGGCTGCGCCGCAAGATGGAAGACCACCTCCGGCTTGACCTTCAGCACCCGGTTCTGCACCGCCAGCCGATCGCGGATATCGACGATCTCGCCGGGCTTGTTGTCGGAATAGACAAGCATGCGATGCAGCGATGGCCTGTCATCTTTCGGTGCCAATGACAGGCCGTGCACCTCAGCCCCCAACCGGTTGAGCCAGAGCGTCAGCCATGCCCCCTTGAAGCCGGTATGACCGGTGACGAGCACTCGTTTGTCGCGCCAGAAACTCTGCATGTTCACCACACTTTCCAGGGCGGGTTGCCAGACGCCCAGAGATTTTCGAGCTGGATTTTGTCGCGCAGCGTATCCATCGGCTGCCAGAACCCTTCGTGAAACCAGGCCTTCAATTGGCCGTTGCGGGCGAGCTCGCCGAGCGGCTCCGCCTCGAAACTGGTATGATCGCCGTCGATCTTGTCGATGACACGCGGCTTGAGCACAAAGAAGCCGCCATTGATGAAGCCGCCTTCGCCTTCCGGCTTCTCGACGAAACCGGTCACGTCGTCGCCTTCGAAGCGCAGCGCACCGAACCTGGCCGGCGGCCGGACAGCCGTCACCGTTGCGAGCTTGCGGTGCTTCTTATGGAAGGCGATGGTCTCGGCGATATTGGTGTTGGAGAGGCCGTCGCCATAGGTGAAGCAGAAATCCTCGTCCGGATCGAGATAGGCGGCGACCCGCTTCAGGCGCCCGCCGGTCATCGAATTCTCGCCGGTATCGACCAGCGTCACCCGCCAGGCTTCGGCGTTCTGCCGATGGAACTGCAGCCGGTTGGCGGAGAGGTCGAAGGTGATGTCGGACATATGCAGTCCGTAATTGGCGAAATATTCCTTGATCATGTAGCCCTTGAAGCCGCAGCAGATCACGAAATCGCGGATGCCATGGGCGTAGTAGATCTTCATGATATGCCAAAGGATCGGCCGGCCGCCGATCTCGACCATCGGCTTGGGCCGCGTCTGCGTCTCCTCGGCCAATCGCGAGCCGAGTCCGCCTGCCAGGATCACCGCCTTCATCACTTCTCCACAGACGTCGAATCGTGCCCCGCCGGTCAGGCGGGATCAGATTTGACGATCTTGGCGGGCGAAGCTTTCGCGGACCTAGAGTCCGAGATGAGCAGAAGTCATGTGTGGGCGCTGGCCAGCGAGAGCCAGAACAATCCATAGATTTTCGATACGGCAAGGATCATTGCAAAAAAGAGCACAGGCAGCAGCAACCATAGCTTCGATGCGCGGTTGGCAAGAATGTCGCCGGCGATTGCCATAGGCAGCAAGAATGGGGATACCAGCAGCATCGCCAACAAGGCCCAATAAGCAAGCATGGTCAAAGGTACGATGAACAGTGCGAAAACAAGGCCGATCAGCCAAGTGAACAAACTGTCGTTCGACATCTGTGGAAGGACGTGGCTGGCGCCCCTACCAAAGTCATTCCATGTATATGAGTCCCATACCAGCCTTACGCCGGCCAAAGCGAATATCAGTAGCGTATAAAGAATCGTAAACTTGCATTTCGAAATAAGCCGCATCACGCAGTCGTTGCTCCGGTATCTGGAGGTGACGATCGCACGCAAAGATAAAGATTTCGGCGCAGACCACATCCGCTGTCCAGAGACGTCGAGCCTGCGGGATAAGCGGGGACCATATGCTTCTCGCGATGAGAAAATTCGGATGACAGCGAATCCTTTTGGGCTACGCCCGCCTCTTTGGCATCGGAGCGATTTGCTCTGCCATATCCAGGAGGTTACAATGGCGTTCTACAGAAAGAATATTCGCAGTCTCGAACAGGTCGTCCGGATCGCAGCTGGCCTCGTCGCCGCCGTGGCCGCCTTCGTTTATCTCTTCGGCTGGCTTGCAATCCTGGTCGCGGCAAGCGGCGTGGTCCTCGCACTGACCGGCATCGTCGGCTATTGCCCAATGTGCGCCATGGCAGGCATCGACAGAAGGAAAGGCATGTGACGCGCGCAGCTGTCCCGGCGGACATCTTCTATGCAGCGCAGCTCGGCGACCGGGACGCGATTGCGCGCCTGTTGCAGCTCGCCCAGCCGGATATCCGCCGCTACGCCCGCACCGCCTGTCGGACGGCGTCGGATGCCGAAGATGCTGCACAGGAAGCTTTGTGGCTGCTGTTCCGGCATGTCGGGGCCATCCGCACATTGCTCGCCTTTCCTGCCTGGCTGGGCAAGGTCGTCACGCGCGAATGCATTCGCCTGGCGCGCAAGGCGGGTCTCAATCGGCCGATAGCCGATGACGATCAGGTGTTCGGGCTGGACCGCTCCGACACGGATTTGCGCCTTGATCTGGCAGCGGCCTTCGAATCACTTCCGGCGCATTACCGGGACGTCGCGCTGATGCGCGACGTCAAGGAATTGACGATCGAGGAAATCGCAATGGCGCTGGGCCTAACGCGCGAGGCGGTCAAGGCGCGGCTGCATCGCGCTAGGCAGTTGACGAGGGAGTTCCTGATGCGGTGAGAAACGGAGACTTCGCCCGGTCATTTTCTATTGGCAATTGAATAGGAATTTATCGCCGCTGATCAAGCGAATCTCGATCTTGCTCGGACAATGCATTTGCATTACATTTGCAGTCTAGCGCAGGAGTGCCGTCATGAATGTCCGTCCGATACTGGAAATCGAAGCGACCATCACCGAGCGCGGCCAGACCACAGTGCCTGCCGCGATCCGGAAGATGCTTGGCATTCACAAGGGAGCCGTCGTCTTTAAGGCATTGGCGGATGGCACTGTGCTGATTGAGCCGAAACAGGAGGAGAGCGAGGAGGACCCTGCGATCGCGGCCTTCCTTGCATTTCTGGAGAAGGATATCGTCAATAACCCGCAGAACCTTGTTCCTTTCGACAAGGCTTTGATGGACGAAGTCGATGAACTCGTCGCCGGTGTGGAAGTCGATATGGACGCACCGCTCGAAGATGAGTGATTGGATCGTCAATGGTTGGAAGATATTTCCCCATCCGAGTTTCAGGGCGCAATATCTCAAGGTCATAAATGACGCCAAAAAGGCGCGTTTGACAAATCCTGCAAACTATACGTCTTCTCGACCCGCCAAGCTTCTGGCCGCTATGCGGAGGATGGCGTTCGAGGACATTCCTTCCAATCCGGCCGATCCCAAATTTCGCCAAGGCGGCACTTTGGGGGATGGATATGCGCATTGGCGACGGGGCAAGTTTCTGCAGCAATATCGGTTGTTTTTCAGATATAGCGAAAAAGACCGGGTCATAGTTCTTGCTTGGGTGAATGACGAAAACACCAAGCGCGCCTATGACAGCAAGACGGACGTGTATAAGGTCTTCGGCAAGATGCTGGACAGCGGCAATCCTCCGGATGATTGGAATACGCTGCTCAGCGAAGCAATGGCTGCATCTTCAGTGACGGATGACGACGTTTAGTCTCACAGCCGCTTCACATACTCCACCAGCCGCTCGGCTGCCGCCTGCACCTGCGCCGGATCGCGCAGAAAGCAGGCGCGGATGAACTGCTCGCCACCCGGGCCAAAAGCTGTGCCGGGCGCCATGCAGACACCGGTCTTGTCGACGATATCGAGCGTTGTGACCCTGGAATCGGTCACACCGTCGATCTTCAGGAAAGCGTAGATGGCGCCATCCGGCTTGCGCGTTTCGACACGGTTGGTGGCGATCAGCGCATCGCAGAGGATGTCGCGCGAGGTCCGCGCCTTCTCGACATTGGCACGCACGAGATCATCACCCTGTTCGAGCGCCACCACGCCGCCGCGCTGCATGAATTCGGCGACGCCTGAAGTCGAATATTGCACGAGGTTCTCGATGATCTGGCCGAGTTCCGGCGGCGCGATAATCCAGCCGACGCGCCAGCCGGTCATCAGCCAGTTCTTGGAGAAGGAATTGACGAACAGGATCCTGTCGCCTTCCTCCCTGATGTCGAGGAAGGAGGGCGCCCGGCCGCCGGGAAAATGATACATCGCATAGATCTCGTCGGCGATGATCCAGAGACCGTGCTTGCGGGCGAGCGCCAGGATGGCCTTGAGGTCGTCATGCGTGGCCGTCCAGCCGGTCGGGTTGGACGGCGTGTTGATGAACAGCACCTTGGTCTTTGGCGTGACCGCCGCGGCCAGCGCATCCACGTCGAGCGACCATCGGCCATTGGCGAAGGCGAGCTTCACCGGCACGGGCTTGCCGCCCGACACGCCCAGCGCGCCGTCGAAATTCGGCCAGGCCGGCGTCAGGAAGATCGCCTCGTCGCCGGCCTTCAGGGTCGCCTCGATGGAGAGCTTGATTGCCTGCATGCCGGAGCCGACGACATAGCAATGGTCTGTCGGCACGTGCCGGTCGAAATTGCGGGCATAATAGTTGGAAATCGCCTGCCTGAGTTCCGGAATGCCGCGCTGATAGGTGTAGAAGGTGTGCCCGGCCCGCATCGACGCGATCGCCGCATCACAAATGAACTGCGGCGTCGGCGCATCGCCTTCGCCGGCCCAGAGCGGGATCAGATTGTCGCGTCCGCGTGCATAGGTGATGATTTCGACGATGCCGCTATCGGGCGCGAGACGAGCATGGGGATTGAGGCTGTCGAGAAAGGTCATTGCAGGCTCCAGGTGCGTGCCCTCCTGATAGCCTGAATTCCGCGCGAAATCCCATAAGAAATGTTGAAGCTCCTGTTAGCTCCATGAATGCGCTCAGAGCAGCGACAATGCTCCGAGCGCGGCCTATCTCCCGGGAGTGATACGCCCGGCAGATAGAAGAGGCTATGCCCTCATATCGAGAGGCTCAATGCCATGCATCCGCCATCTCGCTCTTGCGCGTGTCCATGAAGGCGCGCAACGCCTCGTCCAAGCCTTCATCCAGCGCCGGCGCCTCGTAATTCTCCAGTACCCGCTTCCACTTCCGGTTCGCACGCGTCGCCATGTCGGTCGAGCCGCCTTCTTCGCTCCATTTTTCGAACGGCTCGTTGTCGGAGAGCTCGCTGTCCCAGAATGCTGTCTGGTAGTTCCTCAGCGTGTGTTGCGAGCCGAGGAAATGGCTGCCCGGACCGACCTCCTCGAAGGCATCATAGGCGAGCGCATTGTCGTCGAATTCCACACCTTTGAGATAGGCATGCAGGGCGCCGCAGAAATCCGTGTCCATGACGAATTTTTCGTAGGACATGGCCAGCAGCCCGTCGAGGAAGCCCGCCGAATGCAGGATGAAATTGGCGCCGCAGTGGACGGCCGACATCATCGACATCACGCCTTCCTGCATCGCCTGTGCATCCGGCAGCTTCGAATTGGAGAAATTGCCGGCGCAGCGCAGCGGCAGGTTCAAACGACGTGCCAGCTGACCGATCACCATCGAGCCGATCGCCGGCTCCGGCGTGCCGAAGGTCGGCGAACCCGACCGCAGCGACATGGAAGACAGGAAATTGCCGAAGATCACCGGCGCGCCCTTGCGTTCGAGCTGGGTCAACGCACAGCCGGCCATGGTCTCGGCATAGCTCTGGGCAATCGCGCCGGCATTGGTTACCGGGCCCATGGCGCCGCCAAGGATGAAAGGCACGATCACGGCGGCTTGGTTGGCGCGGGCATAGGCGCGGGCCACCTTTGTCATGGTGCCGTCCCAGACGAGCGGCGAGTTGACATTGACATTGCCGAGGATGACGCAGTTCTTGTCGACGAAATCGCGGCCGAAGACGACGCGTGCCATCTCGATCGAATCTTCAGCGCGGCTCTCGGCGGTCACCGAGCCCATGAAGCAGCGATCGGAATATTTGACATGGCTGTAGACCATGTCGAGATGCCGCTTGTTGACCGGCAGATCGACCGGCTCGCAGATCGTGCCGCCGGAATGATGCAGCCAGGGGCTCGATTGCGCCAGCTTGATGAAGTTGCGGAAATCCTCGATCGTGCCATAGCGCCGGCCCTTGTCGAGATCCATGACGAAGGGCGAACCATAGGCGGGCGTGAAGACGACCGACTTGCCGCCGATCACGACATTGTTGGCCGGATTGCGCGCATGTTGCGTAAACGACGACGGCGCCGATTTCAGGATTTCCCTGAGCATGCCGGGCTCGAACGTGACCAGCACGCCCTGCACATTGGCGCCAGCCTTCTTCCAGAGGTCGAGCGCTGCCGGATCGTCGCGAAATTCGATGCCGATTTCCGCCAGGATGCGCTCGCCGGTTCGCTCGATCCGCTGCAACGCTTCCTCGCCAAGGATGTCATAGGTGGGAATGCCTCTGACGATATAGGGCACGCCGAGCGGCTTGGCTGCGGGGTCGCGGCGCTTGCCGCGTTCACGCCGGGTTTTGGGTTCCTGGACGGATTCTTCGGCGGCGACGGACATGGCATAAACTCCCTTGTTGCTGGAGGAAGACTAGCGACGAAATTTGCAAATGTATCCTTCATATTTTTTGAGGGAAGCTATAAGGTGAGCTTATGCTAAGCCTGAAACGCCTGCTGCCCTCCGCCTCGTCTCTGGTCGTCTTCGAAGCCGCCGGCCGACACGAGAATTTCACCCGCGCCGCCGAGGAACTCGGCATGACGCAGGCTGCCGTTTCCTATGCTGTCCGGGCGATGGAGGACCAACTCGGCGTTCCGCTTTTTCATCGCAGCCACCGCAATGTCGAACTGACGGAGGCCGGTGCCCGCTTCCATGCCGACGTCTCCGCCGGACTGGCGCGTATCCAGAAATCGGCGGAAGCGATCCGCGCCAAGGGCCGTGAAACCAATGTGACGCTCGCCGCCTCGACCGCCTTCGCCTCGATGTGGATGCTGCCGCGCATCACCCAATTGCGCGAAGACCTGCCCGATATCGATCTTCGCATCCAAACGTCGGTCCGTGATCTCGACCTTGAGGAAGAGGCGATCCCGCTCGGCATTCGTGGCGGCGATCCATCCGAATGGCCGCAATATCACGCGGCTTTGTTGGCGCCGGAAGTGGTCAATGCGGTGGCGAGCCCCGCCTTTGTCGAGGCGCTTGGCGGGCCTCCGTCGCTTTTGCAGATGACCGATCTCAGGCTCATTCACCTGGAGGAGCCGGTGCGCGAGGCCTGCGACTGGAAGGAATGGTTCGAAAGCGCCGGCATACCCTTTCGGCAACCATACCGGCCGTTGATCATCAATGACTATGTGCTGGTGATCCAGGCCGTGCTGTCGGGGGAGGGGATTGCGCTCGGCTGGCAGCACCTGATCGACGCGCAGGTCAAATCCGGCACACTGGTTCCGGTCGGCAACCACGTGCTGAAGACGGGTGCGGCCTTTTACGTCGTTTGGCCCAAATCGCGGGAATTGAGCGGCCCCGCCCGCAAAGTGAGAGATTGGCTTCTGGTGCAAGGCGCCGGCCGCGATGAACTGTTCTACAGCGACCGGCTACTCGGCGGCCTGTGATTTGCCCACCAGGAAGTAAAGGTTCATCGGCCCCTTGCCCTTGATCTCGACCTCGCCGCGATGTTCGAAATTGTAATTCGCCCCCAGAATGTCGCGCACCTCCGGCGTGATCTGGATTCGCCCCGGCACGCCAAAACTTTCCATCCGGGACCCGATGTTGATCGTGTCACCCCAGACGTCGTAATAAGGCTTGTTATGGCCGATGACGCCGGCCGTGGCCGGGCCGACATGCAGACCGATGCGGATCGACAATTGCTCGTCGAAATCGGCCATCAGCTGCTCGGAAACCTCGATCATCTCCAGCGCCATATCGGCCATCGATTGTGCATGGCCGTCCGACCTTTCCGGCATGCCGCCGGCCACCATATAGCAATCACCGATCGTCTTGATCTTTTCCAGTCCGTGCTTTTCGGCGAGTATGTCGAATTGTCCGAACAGGCGGCCCAGAAAGCCGACGATCTCCTCCGGCCTGCGCAGCGCGGAGGCCGGAGTGAAGTTGACGACATCGGCGAAGAGGATGCTGATCGAATCGAATTGTTCCGCAATCACGGTGCCTGGATTTTCTTTCAGCCGGTTGGCGATGCTCGTGGGCAACAGATTCTTCAGCAAGAGTTCGGAACGCGCATATTCACGCAGCAATGCCTCTTCCGCAGCTCCCGCCCAATGCATTGCAAGATAAGTAAACCACCCGAGCCCGAACTCGATCGCTAAGATATTGATGATGTAGTTGATATCGGGCTGCGTCAGGACGAAGTCGCCGGCAAACGGATTGAGCATCTGCTCGAAGGCGAAGCTATGGGGCAGAGGTTGGGCCGGGATGAGAAATTGCAATGCAAGGTGCAATACGGTGGCCAACAGCGACCATGCCAACATGCCGTAGGGGCGCTTCACCACGAATACTAGCGCTGACAATGGTCCGAGGAGCAGCAAGAAGAGCGGGCTTCCGCCCGATCGCCCGAACAGCGCCGCCATGATCACACAGATCAGGCAGATGGTGATCAACAGGAAATAGGAGCTCWCCCTGCGCAAACGTCGCGCCATCAGTGCTGCCGCGAGAAAAAGCAGGAAGAAGACGATCTCGATCGCAAACAGGAGCGGCAGCCGATAGATCGGATCCGTCCCGGCCAAGGCCAGATTGTAGAAGAAATAAAAGCCCGTGACTGCCGCGCCGAACAGGCTGCCGAAGCGGACCACGCCGAGGCGCCGCCTTGCGAGGGAAAGAGACGTCGGATGTCGGCCGGTTGCGCCGCAACGGGAGATGAATGTCCGCCATTGCTGGCGGCATGGGTGGAAGAAGACATGTGCCGATCCCTCTGTCACGGCAAACTTGCGCATCGCAGGGACCGGCGTCAACAGTGCCCTCGCTGCATTTTGCCGCATCCGATATAGTCGGCGTCAAGCGCCTTGAAATTGCCGTCAGTTCGCCGCATTTCGGCATGTAGATGCGAGTGTCGACCGGTCCCGGAGAGTCATATGGTCATCAAGCGTGTTCTTTTGGGTGCAGTGATCACCCTGACAATCGCGCCCGGCGCCCGCGCCACGGACGCGATCGTCGCTGACCCGAACCAGTTGGGCGGCGAGCAGAATGTCAGTGCCTGCGATGCCTATGGCAGCGGTTTCTTCCAGCTTCCGGGCACGCACACTTGCGCGCGGATAAAAGGCCAGCTCCGCTACGACATGGGCGTCAGCTCGACCTCAGGTCATGTCAGCCACGGCCACTCGACGTTGGATTTCGAAACCCGCAGCGATTGATCGCGGTTGTCGATCAGGCAGTCTTCATTTCGCCGGCCGTGTCGGCGTCGATATACTTCCGCGCGATATAATCGAGTGTTGCCTCGGCATCCACCGGCCGGCCATAGAAATAGCCCTGGCCCATGCCGCAGCCCAGCGCCTTCAGTCTCAGCGCCTCGGTGAAATCCTCGATGCCCTCGGCGACGACTTCGAGTTCGAGGCCGCGACACATGGTGATGATCGCCTTGACGATGTGATCGGAGGCCGAATCGGTGGTGATACGGCAGACGAAGGAACGGTCGATCTTGACCTTGTCGAAGCTGAAGTCGCGCAGGCGGCTCAAGCTCGACTGGCCGGTGCCGAAATCGTCGAGAGCGATCCTGACACCCGCCGCACGCAGCTCCGAGACGATCTTCTGCGCCGTGTCCGGATCGGTCATCATCGCCGTCTCGGTGATTTCGAGTTCCAGCCGCCGGAGATCGAGCCCGGTGCGGTTGATGATGGCGAGAATGTTGAACGCCGTCGACGGGTCCATCAGCTGCGCCGAGGACAGGTTGAACGACAGGAACAGTTCCTTCGGCCAGGACAGTGCGGCATCCGCCGCCTTGCGCAGCAGCGCCTCCGACAGCGCGTCGATAAAGCCGCGCTCTTCGGCCAGCGGCACGAACACGGCCGGGGAGACGAAACCCAGATCCTTGTCGATCCAGCGCGCCAGCGCCTCGAAACCGACGACGCGATCATTCTGCAGGTCGACGATCGGCTGGAAATGCACATCGACGTCATTGGCGATGATGGCGTTGCGCAAGGCCTGTTCGAGCTGCGTGGAGCGTTTCATCTGCTCGGCGATCTCAGTCGAATAGACGGTGATCTGGCCGCGACCGCGGCGCTTGGAACGATAGAGCGCGGTCTCGGCGCTCTTGAGCAGGTCCTCGAATTCGTCGCCGGCAAATGGATGGATGGCAAAGCCGAACGAGGCGGAAAGGCGCACATTGCGATCGCCCAGATCGTAAGGCGCCGACAGCACTTCCTTGAGCATCGCGCCAATCTTTTCAGCGCTGCGGCGCTCGAAGACGAGCGGCAAAAGGAAGGCGAATTCGTCGCCTTCGTAGCGGACCACGGTAGCCCCGTCGGGTATGCAGGCCTTGAGCCGATGCGCCACCTGGCAAAGAATCTGGTCACCCGAGGACGGCCCGAACAGGTCGTTGATCGGCTTGAATCCATCGAGATTGGCAAAACCGATGGTGAAAGGCGCGGGATCGGCGGAGCGGTCCGCAATGAGCTGCCGAACCTTATCCCTCAGCCGGTGGCGGTTGCCGAGCCCGGTCAGCGGGTCGGTGAACGCCAAGGCGTGCAATTCGCTCTGACTTGCTGCCGTTGTGCCCCCGTCAGCTAGCGTCATATCCGCATTCCCTGTTTGGCTTTTCCCTCAATCCCAAAGAGTGCCGCGAAAGTCTTAAAAATTGCCTTTCTTCCGGCAACGAGTTTTCCCTGACACATGTCAAAAAATGCACGTCCCCGTGAAAAAATCAGGATTATGCTGCTGGCATCGCTATCTGGCCGGATCTCTCAACATCCTGAAGCAAATGTTTGCGGAGCATCCGATCCACGGCCTCCGAGCTCAGGGGTTTGGAGATGACATCCGCCATCCCAGCCTGCTTGCAGGCCTGCCGCTGTTCGGCGCTGTCTCTCGATATCATGCCGATCACCGGCATTTTGACATAAGCTTCTTTTGTCAGCAGCTTGAGCTTCGGGATGAACTCGGAAACCTCCATGTCTGGCAGCGTCACGTCGACCAGCACGATATTGGGCTTGAATTCGGCGATCTTCTCGATCGCCTTCTCGCCCTCACTCACCACCAGAAAGTCCAGTCCGAGATTTTCCAATATCTGTTCGATAACGAGCCGGTTAACGGGATTGTCCTCGACCGCAAGCACTTCGATGGTTTGCGGTTCGACGCGGGGTTCGACCGGCGCCGACTGGCGCACGGTCGCCGAGGCCGGCCGCGATTTGCGATCGAAGGCGTCGATGATGTTTTCCATGGCGTCCGTGCCGGGCGGCAGCGTGCGGTGGCGAACGCCATATCTGGCTGCGAGCGCGGCAAAGGCGAAATCATTGCCCGGCTCGATCACGACCAGGTCGATCTTGATGCCGGCTTCGACGATGGCCGCGAGAAAGGCGCTGAATTCCGTTTCGGTGCGGATGACACAGAGTTCGATATTGTGCGCTGCCGCTCGCCGGACGGTGTCGGCTTCCTCCGCGCCGGCACTTACATAAACGACCTTGTGGCTCTTCTCCAGTCGTGCCGCATCACCGATGAGATTGCGCCCGTCGCCCTGTGTCGCGACGATGCCTTCCTCGCCGCCGAAGGCAAGCACGAGATCGGGGTTCGCAGCACTCCCCGAGCCGGCGAATTTTTCGAACGGCAACTCGTCGAAACTCATGGCGATGTAGTGGCTGCCTGCCTTGCCGATCCGGCGGGCGCGGTGCAGGACGGTCTGCGACTGCCCCTCGGGCCGATCAAGCTTGATGATCGATTCCCTGTCCTCGCCGGTGGCGAGCAGATGCCAGTCGGCTTCCTCCAGCGAGCCGGCAAGGGTCGGTTCGAATATGTCCCAGACGCTCGAGCCCAGGATCGCATCCGGCGCTGCGTTCAAATTCCTGCAGAATTGCCGGTTGACCGCGGCAAAGTTGAGGTTACGGTCCTTGACGGCGATGGCGACGGGCAGCGCGTCGAGGATTTCCTCGGTCATGCGCACACGCTCGTGATCGGTCCGCCACTGCTGTTCCTTCTTTTTGTGCTCGGTGACATCCTGGATGATGGTGAAGCCGAGACCGGACGAAAAGCGGCGGCTAATCACGCGGAACCAGCGATCCGGGCCGGAGGGCTCGATGGCATCCACCCTCTCCCTCCAAGCCGACGCGACGCGCTCGGCGATCCAGTCCTCGCGTTTCTTGTCCTTGAAGCCGCCGGAATAGCCGAAGCGGCAGCCGGCATCGTAAAGCGCACCATAGAGATCGCGGGCGCGTGTGCCGGGCGCGAATTGGGCTTCCCGGATCGGGAAATGATGCATGAGCCGGACGCTGGCAAAGCTCACTTCGTCCAGCTTGTCGGTGACGAAGACGGCGGCGCCAAGGGCTTCGCAGAAGACCTCCAGAAGACTGTACTGCATGATGGCGTCGAAGGAGGCTGCGTCGCCCATTACGGCTCCCTGCCTTCACAGGCACGATTCTCTTGGATGCATGCTGGCATCGGCCTGAAGCGAAACCCGGCGGGCCCGTCAGAGCCGCGCCAGCCTGCGACTCGAGCCTGCAGGAAGACCGAATGCCGGTTTCCGCAATCATTTCAAGATGTATGATTTATTGCAGCAGAAACTTAACTCTGATTTAATCTGGCATGATTTGCTTGCAGAAAGACAAAAAACCGGCGGTTGAGCCGGCTATTCCGCCGCTTCCTGCCGAGGTTTGAGCAACGGTTCCGGCACGACCGGTTGGTTGAGCAGGAATTCACGGCCCGCGGTGATGCCTTGCACCTGTTGCAATTGCAGCCGCGCTTCATCGCGTTCACGAATGTCGTCGCGGATGGCGATCGCGTCTTCGGGTGGAACACCGAGTGCTTCGATCGTTTTCTGCCCGAACAGCAGCCCCGATTCCAGCGTTTCGCGCAGTTCAAACTCGACGCCCTTGGCTCTGAGTTCCAGCGAATGGATGCGGTCGTAGGCGCGAGCGAAAATCCGGACATTGGGATATTCGGACTGGATGAGTTCGACAATGCGATCCGTGGTTTCGCGCGTATGCGTGCAGACGGCGACAATCTTGGCCTGCCTTATGCCGGCAGCCTCCAGCACATCCTTGCGTGTGCCGTCGCCGAAATAGATGCGGAAACCGAAGGTCGAGGCCTGGCGGATACGGTCGGCCGTGTGATCGATGATGGTGACGCTGCGGCCGCCGGCAAGCAGGATCTGCGCGGCGATCTGGCCGAAGCGTGAAAAGCCGATCATGAACACGTCGGCGCCGGCGCCATCGAAATCTTCGTCCAGCTGCTCGGCCTTTTCCGGCACGATGAACAGCTTGGGAATGTTGGCGACCAGCGGCGTCAGAGCCATCGTCACCGTGACGATGGCAATCAACAGCGAGGATGTGGTCGTGGAAAAGACCATGGCGCTGGCCGCGGTAGTGAACAGCACGAAGCCGAATTCGCCGCCCTGCGCCAGGAGAAAGCCGATCTTCAGGGCGCTGTTGTGCGGCGACCCCGCAAGCCGCGTCAGACCGTAGATGACCAGCGCTTTGGCCGCCATGACCAGCGGCACGGCGATGACGATGATCGGCCAATTCTTGAGGATGACATCCAGTTGCAGCGACAGCCCGACTGCCATGAAGAACAGGCCGAGCAGCACGCCGCGGAACGGCTCGATATCCGCTTCCAGCTCATGCCGGAACGAGGATTCGGCCAGCATCAGGCCGGCGATGAAGGCGCCCATCGCCATCGACAACCCGGCAAGCTCCATCAGTGTCGCGGCACCCAGCACGACGAATAGGGCGGCGGCGATCATCGCTTCGCGGGCGCCGGTGCGACCAATGATGGCGAACAGGGGCGTCAGCAGATATTTGCCGGCGAGGATCAAGGCGGCAATGGCGGCGATGGCGATGCCCGCGCCCTGGAAGCTGAAACCACCGCCCTGCTCGCCATCCGGACCGAGGAAGGCGACGACCGCGAGCAGCGGCACGATCGCCAGGTCCTGGAACAGCAGGATGGCGAAAGCCCGCTGGCCGCCCGGTGTGTTGAGCACGCCGCGCTCTTCCATGATCGGCAGTGCAAACGCCGTTGATGACAGCGATAGTCCATAGCCGGCGACGATCGCGCCCTGCCAGGTGATCATGCCGGAAAGCCAGGCGATCAGCGACAGCACGCCGCCGGACACAACCACCTGCGCCGCCCCGAGCACGAAAATATCCCGCCGCATCTGCCAGAGTCTCGCCGGCTTCAGCTCCAGGCCGATGATGAACAGCAGGAAGACAACGCCGAGTTCGGCAACCGACAGGATCTCGCCGCCACCGGTGATCAGTTTGGCGATAGGCCCGATCACCACGCCGGCGGCGAGATATCCCAGCACCGTGCCCAATCCGAGCCGCTTGAACAAAGGCGCAGAAACGACTGCTCCGCCCAGGAGCAGAATGGCTTCGCTGAACAGGGCGTGAGGCTGCGACATGCTTTTCCTGAGGCTGATCGAAATTCAAACTTAGTTAGTGCGACCCTTGATGATTTTGCAAGCGCACAATAAATGAAGTCCAGCAGAAAGGTCTCCCATGTCCGAGCCCATTGATTCCTCGTCACTTCTCTCCCGCGCCTCCGAACTGGTCGATCTCGCCGTCAAAGCCGGCGCCACCGCGGCGGACGCGGTGGTCGTGCGTTCGCATTCGCGCTCCGTCTCCGTCAGGTTGGGCAAGGTCGAGGGGACTGAGTCCTCGGAAAGCGACGATTTCTCGCTGCGTGTCTTCATCGGCAAGAAAGTCGCCAGCGTCTCGGCCAATCCCGGCTTCGACATGAAAACGCTCGCCGAACGCGCCGTCGCCATGGCCAAGGCCTCGCCGGAAGACCCTTTCGCCTGCCTCGCCGATCCAGCCGATCTTTCGCATGATCATCCAGATCTCGATCTTTTCGACCCGACCGATGTTTCCTCCGCCGAATTGACAGATGCCGCGCTCGCAGCCGAAGCTGCGGCTTTGGCCGTCAGCGGCGTTACCAATTCCTCCGGTGCCGGCGCCTCCGCCTCCATAGGCGGTCTTGTCCTGGTCACCTCGGACGGCTTTTCCGGCAGCTACATGGCGACCAGGTTTGGCCACGGCGTCAGCGTCATCGCCGGCGAAGGCACGAAGATGGAGCGCGACTATGACGGCGATTCCCGCCTGCATTTCGCCGAACTCGAACCCGCCGATGTGATCGGCCGCCGCGCCGGTGAGCGCGTCGTCAAGCGCCTCAATCCGCGCAAGGCCGACACCGGTTCCGGCCTCACCGTCATCTATGATCCGCGCGTCGCCCGCGGTCTGGTTTCGCACATCGCCGGCGCTATCAACGGTGCGGCCATCGCCCGCAAGACCTCTTTCCTGCAGGAGATGATGGGCAAGCAGATTCTGCGTGCCGGCCTGACGATCAGCGACGATCCACTGATCGTCAACGGCCCCGCCTCGCGCCCCTTCGATGGCGAAGGTGTCAAGGGCGAGCGCCTGCTGATGGTCGAGGATGGCGTGCTGAAGCACTGGTTCCTAGCCACATCGGCTGCCCGTGAACTCGGCCTCAAGACCAATGGCCGAGGCGCTCGCGGCGGCACTGCCGTCTCGCCGACCTCCACCAACCTGGCGCTGGAGCCGGGCGACATCGCACCCGAGGATCTGATCAAGTCGGTGAAGAACGGCTTTTACGTCACCGAGATGATCGGCCATGGCGTCAACATGATCACCGGCGAATATTCGCGCGGCGCCACCGGTTTCTGGATCGAAAACGGCGAGTTGACTTATCCGGTCTCGGAAGTGACGATCGCCTCCAATCTCAAGGACATGTTCCTGTCCATGGTGCCGGCCAACGATGTCGATCGCAAATATGGAACAGCAGCGCCGACGATCCTGATCGAGAACATGACGCTGGCAGGCAAGTGACGCTGATGACGACCGCATCCGACGACCATGCCTCGGTGCTCGACGCCCTCGTCGAGGCCTCGCTCATGGCCGGCCGCGAGGCGATGCGCTTCTTCCGCAACGATGTCGAAGTGTTCTGGAAAAACGGCGGCACCTCGCCGGTCACTGCCGCTGACCACGCCGCCAACGATATCCTCCGCGAGCGCCTGCTCGGTGTCTATCCGGATTACGGCTGGCTGTCGGAGGAGAGCGAGGACGATCCCGCCCGCCTGACGCACGCCCGCGTCTTCATCATCGACCCGATCGACGGCACCCGCGCCTTCATGGCCGGCAAGGACACCTGGTGCGTCAGCGCTGCCGTCACCGAAAACGGTGCCCCAATCGCCGGTGTCCTCTACGCCCCTTCGCTCGACGAACTCTACATCGCCACCGCCGACGGCATGGTGAAGAAGAACAGCATGCCTATCCGCGTTGCCGACCCCGCTCCGACCGGCCGCTTCCGCCTCAGCGCCGCCGACCAGATGATCAACCGGCTGGCGCCTGAAACCCGCGATGCCATCGATCGCCTCAGCCGCATCCCGTCATTGGCCTATCGGCTGGCAATGATCGCCGATGGACGGATGGACGCGACGCTGGTGATGCCGAATTCCCACGATTGGGACTTAGCGGCAGCGGATCTGATTCTCCGGAACGCCGGCGGAAAATTGACCGACACGACAGGTCGGGCGCCGAGATACAATGCGAAATCTCCGACGCACGATGTGCTGATCGCTGCGAGCGATGCAGCGCATGCGCGAGTGTCGGGAGCGTTGGCTGGGGTGGGAGTGTAGGGCGCAATACACGCGATTCGCCGGCGGACGTTTGCGCTGTTTGAAGCCGATGAATGTGCCACCACAGACAAGGCTCGCCAAACACTCGCATGGCGACTAAACCCGCATGGGCATCATGAAACTTCGTCGTGGATCGAGAAATCAGCGCCCTACGCGCCGCTCCCTTCACGCGATGCGCCGTGGTTTCAGACCGCTTTCCAAGGTTTGGTTCTCCGCCCTGAGGCTGTGCGTCTCCTCGCCGGCAATTCCTAACACCGGGAAGAGCAATTCCGCCACGCTGAACGCCCCTTCCAAATGTGGATATCCGGAGGTGATGATCGTCTCGATGCCGATCGCCTGATATTCTCGGAGCCGCGCGGCGACGTTTTCGGGGCTGCCCACCAGAGCGGTTCCGGCGCCGCCGCGAACGAGGCCAAGACCTGCCCATAGGTTCGGCGCGATGACCAGCTGATCACGCCGCCCCTGGTGCAGCGCCGACATGCGCTTCTGGCCAACGGATTGCGACACGTTCTGGAACTGGTTCTGCGCCGCGGCAATCTGCTCGTCCGTCACCCGGCTGATGAGATCGTCGGCGGCAGCCCAGGCTTTTTCTTCCGTTTCGCGCACGATGATGTGGATGCGCAGGCCGAACCTGATCCTGCGGCCATGCGCAAGCGCGCGCTCGCGGACGCGGTTGAGCTTTTCGCCGAGCTGGTCGACCGGCTCTCCCCAGCTTAGATAAACGTCGGCATGCTTGGCGGCTACGTCAATGCCCGCATCGGACGATCCGCCGAACCAGATCGGCGGGTAGGGGCCTTGCACCGGTGGGAAGGAAAGCCCCTTGCCGTGCGACGACAGGTACTTGCCATCGAAATCCGGGTCCTCGCCCGACAGGATGCGTCGCCAGATCGTCAGGAACTCGTCGGTCTGCTCATAGCGCTCGCTGTGTCCGAGCTTGTTGCCGTCTCCGGCAAGATCGGTGGGATCGGCGCCGGTGACGACATTGAACAGCGCCCGTCCGTTGGATATCCGATCCATGGCCGCGGCATGGCGGGCAAACATGGCGGGCGTGGCGCTTCCGGGACGCAGAGCCACCAGGAAACGCAGACGTTCGGTGAGCGGAATGAGCGCCGAGGCCGTAACCCAGGCATCCTCGCACGAGCTGCCCGTCGGCAGCAGCACGCCCTTGAAGCCGAGGCGGTCGCAGGCCTGCGCGATGTCGCGCATATAGCCGAAGCTCGGCGCACGCTGTCGTTCCTCGCTGCCGAGATAAGGCCCGTCGCCATGCGTCGGCAGGTACCAGTACATGTCCAGGGGTTTGGTCGAAGTGCTCATGGTCGTTCCTCCCGTCCAGGACTAAAGCTTGCCCTTCCAGGGCACCAGCCGGCGCTCCAGCCAGCGCATTCCTGCGGTAAAGGCGAAGGCTAAGACAGCGATGATGATCAGGCCGACGAAGACGACGTCGGTGGCGAGGAAGTTGGCGGCGGACATGATCATGTAGCCGACGCCGGATTGGGCGGCGATCAGTTCGGCGGCGACCAGTGTCGACAGCGTCGCGCCGATGGCGATGCGGACGCCGGTCAGGATTTCCGGCAATGCCGAGGGCAGGACGATCGAGGTGAAAATCTGCACCGTATTGGCGCCGAGCGAGCGAGCGGCGTTGACCCTCTCCTGCGGCACCGAGCGCACGCCCGCCTGCGCGGCAAAACAGATCGGCGCGAAGGCCGAGAGGCTGAGAAGCAGGATCTTCGATGCCTCACCGATGCCGAGCCAGATGATCAGCAAAGGCAGGTAGGCAAGCGGCGGCAGGCCCCAGTAGATATCGATCGGGACGCTGAGAATTCCCTTGGCCCAGCGGTTGATGCCCATCAGCAGGCCCAGCGGAATACCGAAGCCAATGCCGAAAGCGAGCGAAACCCCGACCCGGCCGAGACTGGCGAGGATATGTTCGAGAAGTGTCCCATTGGCGTAGCCGTCATTGGCAACGGCGACGAACTGCGTGGCGACTTCCGCGGGCGATGGCAGGAAGAGCGGCGATGCGAGGCGGAAATGCGTCGCTACCAGCCAGAGCCCGATCAGTCCGAGCAGCGTCGCGGAGCTGATGGCGAATGTGCCGCCAATCTTGCCGGCCGCACGTGGCGTCCGCACCCGCTCCGGTTTCTTTTCGGTGATGGGCACTGCGGAGTCGATCACTGCGCTCATTTCGATATCCTCGTAAGTGGCGATGGGAATGGGTCAGGCAGCCGCTTGCAGTGCGTGCCGGCTGTCGGTTCTGTGGATCAGCGATCGGATTTCTTCCCGAAGCGCGACGAAGCGCGGATCGGCCTGGATCGGTCCGATATCCCCGGTCGTGGCAAACTGGCGGACGAAATCTGCTTCATAGCGGGCGACAATCCGGCCCGGCCGCGGCGACATGACCAGGATATGGGTGCCGAGCGTCAGCGCTTCCTCAATCGAATGGGTAATGAAAAACACCTGCTTCTTCGTCTGCGCCCAGATCGAGGCGAGCAGCTGTTGCATGGTTTCGCGGGTCAGGCTGTCGAGCGCGCCGAAGGGTTCGTCCATCAGCAGGATCTTCGGATCGGTGGCGAGCGCGCGGGCAATGCCGACGCGCTGGCGCATGCCGCCGGAGAGTTCGTAAGGGGGCTTGTTCTCGAAATCGGCGAGCCCGACGAGCTTCAGCAATTCGCGCGCCTGGCGATGCCGCTCGCTCTTGGGAATACCCCGATATTTCAAGCCCAGTGCGACATTGTCGATGACGTTGGCCCAGGGCAGCAGCGTGTCTTTCTGGAACACGACGCCGCGGTCGCCACCCGGCCGGTCGACCGGTGCGCCGTCGATCAGAATCTGGCCTTCGGTCAAAGGCTGGAAGCCGGCAATGGCATTGAGCAGCGTCGATTTTCCGCAGCCTGAGGCCCCGAGAGCGACGACGATCGAATCCGGCGGGATGTCGAAGGAAACATTGTCCAGCGCGTGAACGGTCGAGCTGTCGGCAGCGTCGAATGTCATGGTGGCGTTGCGTATCGAAAGCATGGGCCTTGTCCTTTTGAATGCGCGGCGGCCCCTGTCGTGGAGCCGCCGCTGTCATCGTTCAGGTCTTAGTTGGAAGCGAGCGCCGCCTTGGCGAATTGGGGATCGACGAATGCGGTGTAGCTGTCCTTGACCGCGGTGATCTTGTGCTGATCCTTGAGGAAATGCGCCGTGGCCTTCAGCGTCTTGGCGACGTTGCCGTTGTCGCCGCCACCGAGCCAGGCGTCAGTGACCTGGTCTTGAAGAGGGATGACGACAGTGGTCTTCAGCCAGCCGTAGTTTTCCTCGGGCGTGCCGCCCTGCAGCTTGGCGATCAGCTTGATATTGTCCGAGCTCGGACCCCAATTGTTGGGGTTCTTGCTGAAATCGACATAGTAGCTGTCGATCAGGCTGACATATTTGGTGAGGAATTCGGGGTTCTTCTTGGCGAAGTCACCGGTGACGACCAGCGCGCTGAACACCGGTGCGCCGCGCTTCGACACTTCGCCGGAGGTGATCAGCACCTTGCCATCTTTCTTCAGTTCAGACAGCGCCGGATCCCAGACGAAGGCGCCATCGATGTCGCCGCGCTTCCAGGCCGCGACGATCTGCGGCTGCGGCATGGCGATCACCTGGGCGTCCTTTTCCGTCAGGCCCTGCTGCTTGAGATAGGCGAGCAGCTGATAATGGTCTGTGGAGACAGGAGCCGCAGAGAACTTCTTGCCCTTCAGATCCGCAGCCGAATTGATATCCTTGCGCACGACAAGACCTTCGCTGTCGCCCGCACCGGCGGTGACGTAAATGCCCTTGACGTCGAGGTCGCGGCTCACCGACGCGGCATAAGGGCTCGACCCGACGTCGCCGAGCTGCACGTCGCCCGACGCGATCGCGGCAAAGATATCGGCGCCGGAATTGAAGCGGCGAAATTCGATGTCCCAGCCCGTCTTCTTGGCCAGTTCACCATTGGCGATACCGACTAGATAGGGCACGGCGCCGGTCTGATAGGCGATGACAACTTTCTTGGTGTCATCTGCATGGGCGGCGGTCAGGACGGAGGCGATCAGTCCGAAAGCTCCGAGAATTGCCTTAAAGCGCATGGTTTCACTCCCCTGAGTTCAAGCGTCGGCCGTTGTGGCGACGAATGACAAAGAGGATTTCATAAATACATATTTTTTATAGAATTAATATACCAAATTTCGGCCCGCACTGGGAACAGCTGCCTCTCTCCCGCGAGGCCGACGGGCGCTCTTTTCTGTAATTCACCGGCGAAACCGCCCATCGGCGAAGTGGTCCTTGACCGTCTCCGCCGACGCGCCGACCCGTCTGGATTGCGTGGAGCGAGCCGATTGCATCGCGGAGGATCGGCCCGTCCGGTTCAAACCCTCACTTTTCCCCCACTTCTCGGCCTTGAGCTCGCCCAACCCATTGACCTTTGCGCGAGATTGCCGCAATTCCATGCCCATAACGGCGCCGATAGCTATATTGAAGGCAAGAACAATGACTGAGAACACAGCACCCAGGCAGCTCCTGCATCTCGTCTTCGGTGGCGAGCTCGTCAAGCTCGGCGGCACCGAATTCCGTGATCTCGAAAAGCTCGACATTGTTGGCATCTATCCGAGCTATGCCGCAGCGCTCACCGCCTGGAAGAGCAAGGCGCAGCAGACGGTCGACAATGCCCATATGCGCTATTTCATCGTCCACATGCACAAGCTGCTCGAACCCGACGTGACGGCGTTGGCGTGATCGCCGTGCCGTACGCGACACGGATCAAGGAGCTGGGGTCATGAGTAACTGGCGCGCGCGCCTGGCGCTCTCCCTCTATCGCTGGGGCGGTGTCGTCGCCTATCCGGTGATCAGCACGTTCGTTGCCTGGCGCACGGCGCGCGGCAAGGAGGACAGGGCGCGCAAATCCGAACGCTATGGCTATCCCAGCGCCGCCCGCCCCGAGGGGCCGCTCGTCTGGGTGCATGCGGCAAGCGTCGGCGAAACCAATGCCATGGTGCCGCTGATCAAGGAAGTCTCGCGCCGGGGCATCACCGTGCTGCTGACCACCGGCACCGTGACCTCTGCCGCCGTTGCGCATTCCCGTCTCGAAGGGGAGGTCATCCACCAATATGTGCCGCTCGACCTCCGGCCGGTCGTGCGCCGCTTCCTCGAATACTGGCAGCCGGACCTGGCTTTGTTTGCCGAATCCGAGATCTGGCCGACCACCATTGTCGAGCTCGGTCACCGGCATATCCCGCAAGTGCTCGTCAATGCGCGCATGTCGGACCGCTCGTTCCGCCGCTGGTCGATGGCAAGCAATATCGCCTCGGCGCTGTTCGAGAACCTGGCGCTGGTGATCGCGCAATCGGAACTCGATTCCGCCCGCTTCCAGGAACTCGGCGCCCTGCCGGTGCTGGTCTCGGGCAATCTCAAAGCCGACAGCGGCATGGCAGATCCCGATCCCTTCGCCCTCAATCGCCTCAAGCAGCAGATCGGCGACCGCCTGACCTGGGCGGCGATCTCGACTTTCGACGGTGAGGAGAAGGCCGCTGCACAAGTGCAGAAGGCGCTCAAGGGCCGGCTCGATCTCTTGTCGATCATCGTGCCGCGCCATCCGGAACGCGCCGGCGAGATCGAGGAAATGCTCGTGGAAGACGGGTTGAAGGTTGCCCGCCGCAGCCGCAACGATTCCATCGCTGCCGATACGGACGTCTATCTCGGCGACACGATCGGCGAGATGAGCCTTTACCTCACGCTCACCGAGGTCGCCTTCGTCGGACGTTCGCTGACCGCCGAGGGTGGACAGAACCCGCTGGAGCCGGCGATGATGGGTTGCGCCATCCTCTCCGGCGGCCATGTCGGCAATTTCCGCGAGAGCTACCAGATGCTCGCCCGCAACGGCTCGGCCCGCATGGTCCGCGATGCCGAAATGCTGGCCAAGGGCGTCTACTTCCTGCTCACCAACGAGCCGGCCCGTTACCAGATGATCGATGCTGGCCTGCAGACCGTCCACCAGATGCGCGGCGCATTGACCGCGACGGTGCGTGGCCTCGAACCCTATATCAATCCCCTCACCATGAAAGCGCGGCTGATGCCGCGCAACGGCACCAACGGCGCGTAGGAGCTCCATGAAGATCACCGGCATCCTGTTTGATAAGGACGGCACGCTTCTCGATTTCGACAAGAGCTGGGAGCCGGTCAACCGCCGCGCCTCGCTGTTCGCCGCTGCTGGCGACGAATTCCTGGCCGACCGGCTGATGATTATCTGCGGCATGGATCCGCTCACCGGCAAGGTGTCTTCCGGCAGCCTGTTCGCCGCTGCCGCGCCGAGCGAAATCGCGCTGGCCATGTCCAATGCCGGTGCGCCTTTCGAGCCCGAGGAACTGACCACGCATCTCGACCGCCTCTATGTCGAGGGTGCGGCCAATGCCGTGCCCGTTACCGATTTGCCGGTGCTTTTCGAGCGGCTGAAAGGACGAGGCCTGCGCCTCGGCATAGCCTCCTCCGACAACGAGGCCTCGATCCGCGCCATCGCCGACCGCGTCGGCATCATGCCCTATCTCGACTATATCGCCGGCTATGACAGCGGCCACGGCGTCAAGCCCAATCCGGGCATGATCGATGGTTTCGCCGCGAGCCAGGGCATCGATCTCGCCGAGATCGCCATGGTCGGCGACAACACCCACGACCTGCACATGGCGCGCAATGCCAAAGCGGGGCTTGCCATCGGCGTGCTGACCGGCACCAGCGGCGAAGAAGCGCTGGCGCCGGACGCCGATTATGTGCTCGGCAGCATAGATGATCTCGAAGCCCTGCTCGATCGACTGGCGGCAAAGGCTGCGGAATAAAGCATAGATTGCCAAAGCACTTGCTTTGTCTAAGCTTTTCGCGTTCTGTGCCCCGCAATATCGTTAAAAGTTGGTCAAGGGACTTCGCGAGGCGGCGAGGCGCGGCGGATGGTTTCGGAAGCACCACCCTTCTGGTGGGAAAAAGCAGGTTTGCAGGCCTGGTTCCTGACGCCGGTGTCATGGATCTATGCCGCGGTTGCCAGCCGCAACATGAAACGGGCGAAGCGGCTGCAAATGCCGGTTCCGGTGATCTGCGTCGGCAATTTCACCGTCGGCGGCGCCGGCAAGACGCCGACCGTCATCGCGCTGGCGAAGGCCGCCAAGTCCAAGGGCCTGAAGGCCGGCGTGCTGAGCCGCGGCTATGGCGGCAGCATGGATCGCACCATCATTGTCGACCCCTCGCATCATCGCGCCATGGATGTCGGCGACGAGCCGCTATTGATCGCTCGTGAGGCGCTCACCGTCATCTCCCGCAAACGCGTCGAAGGCGCGCAGCGCTTGGTCAACGAGAGCTGCGACCTGATCATCATGGATGATGGCTTCCAGAGCGCCAGGCTGCATTTCGATTATGCGCTGATGGTGATCGACACCATGCGCGGCATCGGCAACGGCCATATCGTCCCCGCTGGACCGGTGCGCGCGCCCACGGCATTGCAGCTCAAATTCGCCACCGCCCTGCTCAAGGTTGGTCGGGGCAATGCCGCCGATCCCTTCATCCGCCTCGCCGCCCGCTCCGGCAAGCCGGTGCTCGAGGCAACGATCCGACCTGTCGACGCACCGGAGATCCGGGGCCGCAAGGTACTGGCCTTCGCCGGCATCGCCGATCCGCAAAAGTTCTTCCGTACGGTGGAAGAGCTTGGCGGCATCATCGCCATAAGCCGCCCTTTCGGCGACCACCAGCATCTGAGCGAGGACGAGATCGCCGACATACTCGCCACAGCCGAGCGCGAAAGCCTCGACATCGTCACCACCGCCAAGGACGCGGTCCGCCTGATCGGCCATCATGGCCACGCCGCCGAGCTCCTCGATAAGGCGAAGGTGATCGAGGTGGAGATGGCCTTCGACTCGCGCGCAACGCCCGGGCTGATTATCGATCAGGCGATCGCGGCGGCGCGGAAGCGAGGGGCGCGGAAGGGCAGCTAGCGTCCCCAATACGAAAAAGCTCGACGAAACTTAACATTTTTGCTAAGTCCTGTATGTGGATCGTTCAATATCTTCCCAGCGCCGTTGAAGAAGAAGCCAAGTTGCCGGCCGACATGCAGGCCCGGCTTGGACGGATGGCAGATGTGATCCGGGAAGACGGTCTGTTCGGCTTGCCGCGCGATTGGGTGAAGCCACTTGGCGACAAGCTGTGGGAACTGCGGATCACGGGCAAAGACCGGATTGCCAGGCAATCTATATTGCTGTCACAGGACAGCGCGTCGTGATCGTTCGGATTTTTATCAAGAAGACGCAGAAGACTCTGCCGAAGGAAATTGCGCTTGCGAGGAAAAGAGCAAAGGAAATCGAATGAAAACGATCCGCGCCGAAGACCTGCACGCCAAGCATATGGCAGAGGACCCTGAATACCGGGCGGCTTATGATGCGCTCGAAGATGAATTTGCCCTGATCAAGGAAATGATCAAAGCTCGCGCGCGGTCTCACCTGTCACAGGCCGAAATCGCTAGCCGGATGGGTACAACGGAAAGCGCGGTTTCGCGTCTCGAAAGCGGCCGGACAAAGCCCTCAACCCGTACTCTGGAACGCTATGCGCAAGCAACCGGCCACAAGCTGCGCATCCACTTCGAGCCGATCTCGGAGGATGCCGGCTGAATCTTACTTCTGTGTCGGCAGCACGCCGGCCCGCTTGTCCGCCTCCAGCGAGGCGCCGCAATCCGCATAAGGCTCCTGCCGGTCGACGCTCCAATATTTGAGCTCATCGATCGGAATCTGCTTGCCGGTTATGGCGCAAATCACATAGCCGCCGGGGAGCAGAATCTGGAAATCACCGTCAAGATAGCGGATTTTCGCTTCGCGGCCGCCGCTGCCTTCAAACCGGTTCATCATTCCAAAAATCCTCTAATACGTTCAACGCGATATACAGCCGTGATGTTGAGATTGCAAATCGGCGCACGCTTGTGGTTTCCAAGGCATTTCTGGCTCTAGCTTCGCCCGAACAGCCGCTCGATGTCCGAAAGCTTCAGCTTGATAAAGGTCGGGCGGCCGTGATTGCACTGGCCGGAGCCTGGCGTCGCCTCCATCTGCCGGAGCAGCGCATTCATCTCCTCGACTCTCAACCGCCGGCCGGAGCGTACCGAGCCATGGCAGGCCATGGTGGCGGCGACATGTTCGAGCCGTGCGTGCAGGCTGGCCGATGTGTCCCATTCACCGATCTCGTCGGCGAGCTCCTTGATCAGTGCCGGCGCATCGACCTCGCCCAGCATGGCTGGTGTTTCGCGCACCAGGATGGCGCCAGGGCCGAAGCGCTCGTAATGCAGGCCGAGCCGGGCGAGGGCCTCGCCATGCTCCATCAGCCGGTCGCAATCCTCCTCAGGCAGGTCGACGACTTCCGGGATAAGCAGCGCCTGCGACGGCACGGACTTGGCGGCCAGGGCCTTGCGCATGTCTTCGAACACCAGCCGCTCATGCGCTGCATGCTGGTCGACGATCACCATGCCGTCCTCGGTCTGGGCGATGATGTAGTTCTCATGCACCTGCGCGCGTGCAGCACCCAGCGGATGGGTGAAGACCTCGGCGATGCGGACTTCCGGCGCCGGCGCCGCGTCCGCACGGGCCGACGGCGTGGCGATCACGTCGAAGCTTGCCTGCGGCGGCTCGCCGAAGCCGGTTTGCGGTGCGGGCGTGAAGGGCCGGAAGGGCGAAGCGGATGGCGTCCAGTTCTGCGCCGGCTGCGGCCGAAAGCCAGGACGGAAAGCTGCCGTCATCGCCCGCGCTGCCGTCGTCGACGAACGGTCGCCGTCGCGCGTCAGCGCCTCGCGGATCGCGCCGACGATCAGGCCGCGCACCAGGCCGGGATCGCGGAAGCGCACGTCGGACTTGGCCGGATGCACGTTGACATCGACCAGTGCCGGGTCGAGCGCGATGTCGAGCACCGCCACCGGATAGCGCCCGCTGGGCACCGTCTCGGCATAGGCGCCGCGGATTGCCGAGACGATCAGCTTGTCGCTCACCGGACGGCCATTGACGAAGGCGAACTGGTGCGCCGCATTGCCACGATTGAAGACGGGAATGCCGGCAAAGCCGGTGAGCCGCACGTCCTCACGCTCGGCATCGAGTGCTATCGCATTGTCTTCGAAATCCTTGCCGATCACCTGGGCGATGCGGGCGAGGCGATCGTCGCCGGTGGCGGCGAAGTCCAGCGTCGCCCGATCGCTGCCCGACAGCGTGAAGCGGACATGCGGGAAGGCAATCGCCATGCGCCGCACAATTTCGGTGATTGCGCCGGCTTCCGCCTTTTCGGTCTTCAAAAATTTCAGCCGCGCCGGTGTGGCGAAGAACAGGTCCCGCACTTCGACAATCGTGCCGGCATTGGCCGCCCGCGGCCGGACACCCGAGGCGCGGCCGCCGATCACCTCGATCTCCGCGCCTTCCGATGCGTCTCTAAGCCTGCTGGTGATCGAGAGCTTGGCCACCGACCCCATCGAGGGCAGCGCCTCGCCGCGGAAGCCGAGCGTGCGGATTTCATCGAGCCCTTTGTCGAGCTTGGAGGTGCAGTGCCGGCGCACGGCCATATCGAGATCGTCGGGCGCCATGCCCGACCCGTTGTCGACCACCCTGAGCAGCGCCTTGCCGCCACCGGCAGTGGCGATCTCGATGCGGCTGGCGCCGGCGTCGATGGCATTCTCGATCAATTCCTTGGCCGCACTCGCCGGCCGTTCGATGACCTCGCCGGCGGCGATCTGATTGACCAGGGTTTCGGAAAGCAGCTTGATTTGCATGGCGCTATTTTCGCGGATTCTCTGCCGCTTGAAAAGCCCGCTATTCGGCCGCCGCCTTTCCAGCTGTTGACAATCGGTTGAGCGCGGCCCGGAGTGCTGCCGGCTTGACCGGTTTGTTGAGCAGCACCATGCCTTCGCGTTCGGCGCTGGCACGGACCTCGGCCGTGCGGTCCGCAGTGATCAACACGGCCGGAACGGGGCCGAAGCGGTTCCGCAAGCCACCGACGGCGTCGATGCCGGTGCCGGTGTCGAGATGATAGTCGGCAATGACGATATCCGGCCGGACCATGTCGGCCATGTCGCCCAAGTCCTTTGCCAGAGTGATCCGGCACCCCCAGCCCTCGAGCAGCGTCTTCATGCCGTCCAGGATCGTCTCGTCATTGTCGATGCAGAGCACATGGAGCCCATCCAGCCGGCGGTCGATGCCGCTTGCGGCCGCCCGTGTTTCCAACGCCACCGGCACGGTGCCGGAGAGGTCGCGCGTGAGCCGCACCCGCAACAGCGTGCCCTTGCCAGGCGTCGACTGCAGCTCGACCTTGTGGGAGAGCACACGGGCAATGCGGTCGACGATCGAGAGCCCGAGCCCCAGGCCTGCCGCCGTCTTCGCGCCCTCGTCGAGCCGCGAAAACTCCTTGAACACGGTCTTGAACTTCGAGGCGGGAATGCCGATGCCGGTATCATGGACCTCGATCCAGGCCTCGCCGCCGCGTGGCCGCACACCGACGACGATCCTGCCGGTGACGGTATATTTGATCGCATTGGAAACGAGATTCTGCACCAGCCGGCGAAGCAGCATCGGATCGGATTTCACCTTCAGACGGCTCGGCAGCACGGTGAGTTTCAACCCGCGCGCTGCGGCAAGCGGCTGATAGTCCGTTTCGATCCGCCTGAGGAATTCGTCGAGCGCAAAGGTCGTGATACTGGGCTTCATCGCGCCGGTGTCGAGCCGGGAAATGTCGAGCACCGCGCCGAGGATCGTCTCGACCGATTCCAGTGCCGAATCGATATTGAGCACGAGGTCGCTGTTGGCCGAATGGCCGAGCCGCTCGACCAGCGCCGAGGAATAGAGCCGTGCGGCATTGAGCGGTTGCAGGATATCGTGGCCCGCCGCGGCAAAGAAACGCGTCTTGCCGAGATTGGCCTCATCGGCCGTCGCACGTGCCTCGGCAAGCGCGGTGTTGACATGGGTGAGTTCGCGCGTGCGCGCCACGACTCGCTGTTCCAGCGTCTCGTTGGCTTCCTCCAGCGCCTTGCTTGCTTGCACCCGTTCGGTGATATCGGTGCAAGTGGTGACGATGCCGCGGTCCGGCATCGGGTTGGAGCGCAGTTCGAGGATCCGCGCTCCGCCGTCCAGCATCAGCAGGAAGGGCGTGTCCGGCGTCAGGATCTTCTCCATCGTCTCGGTCTCGCCATCGGCGGTAATGTCGCTGCGCTCGGCGAGCAGGCTGATGATGGCCGACAGCGGATAGCCCACCTGGCCGGCGGCTTCCGGCAGGTCGAGCAATGTCCGGAAACGCCGGTTCCAGATCGCCAGCCGGTTCTCGCCGTCGAACACGGCAATGCCCTGGTCCATCTGCGATAGCGCCGTCTGCAGCACACCCTGGTTATATTGCAGCGCCTCGCTCGCCTGGTCGAGCAACAGCGCCGTCTCGGCGGGATATTCGTCGAGACGCCGCACGCTGAGCGACAGAACCAGCCGTGCCGATGACGAGCCGATCGCCGAGCCCAGCAATTGCTCGGCAAATTTCAGAAGGTCGGTGTCGGCAAAGCGATGGTCGTCGAGATTCTTGCCGCCGGAATATGCGTAGCTTGCAAAGGAGCGCTGCATCCGCTCCTCGCCGAGATAGCGGCCGATGGTGGTCTTGAGTTCGCCGACGGTGAGATTGGTACGCCAGCTGCGCATCAGCGGCCGCGGCGTGCCGCTCACGGGGACGAACACAGCCGATTGCTGGCGCTCGATCAGATTGGCGTTGCGCGTCAACGAGCCAGCGATGAAGAAGGCGACATTGACCATCAGGCTGAGCAGCGCGGAATTGACGAAGGGATCGCTGTTCGGACCGGAGAAGAAATCGGTGGTCGGCAGGATGGCATCCAGGATCGCGCCGGCATCCTTCGAAGTGTCGGCGCCGCCCAGGCTCGGGATGAACAGCATCCAGATCCACACGGTAAAGCCGGACACCAGACCGGCGATGGCGCCGCGCGCATTGGCTCGGCGCCAGACGAGCCCGCCGAGCAGCGCCGGCGCCATCTGTGAGATCGCCGCAAAGGCGATGAGCCCGATCGAGGCGAGCCCGCTTTCGGAACTGGTCGAGCGATAGTAGCCATAGCCGAGGAGCAGCACGGCGAAGATCGAACCACGCCGGACGGCCAGCACCAGGCGGCCGAGATCCTCGCTTGCCGGGCCGATGGCGCCGACCAGATTGCGGCGCAAGAGGATCGGCATGACGATATCGTTGGAAACCATGATCGCCAGCGCCAGGGATTCGACGATGACCATGGCGGTGGCCGCCGAAAAGCCGCCGATAAAGGCAATGAGCGTCACGACCGGCAGTCCGGCATGCAGCGGCACCGTCAGCACGAAGAGATCAGCCCCGGATGCACCGTTGAACAGAAGCACGCCGGCAAGCGCGATCGGCAGCACGAACAGGTTGATTGCGACCAGATAGAGCGGGAAGAACAGGCCCGCCATCCGGAGCTCGCCTGGGCTGCGGTTCTCCACCATGGTGACGTGGAACTGGCGCGGTAGCATGATGATGGCAGCGGCCGACAGCATGGTCACGACGATCCAGCGCATCGTCGACGTATGGTAGGCAAGCGCATTGGCGGCCGGGCCATGGCTCCAGACGCGTTCGAGGAGATGGCTTGGCCCATTGTGCAGCACGTAGAGGACGGTGATGCCGACGGTCACGATCGCCAGCAGCTTGACCACCGATTCGGTCGCGATCGCGAGGATCAGCCCGTTCTGGTGTTCCGTCGCGTCGGCATGCCTTGTGCCGAAAACAACAGCGAAGAAAGCAAGGGTCATCGACACGATGAGCGGCAGGTCGACGAGCTGGTGATTGTCGATACCGATGGCATAATGCGTCGTGTCGACCAGCGCTGCCACCGAGCTGGAGATCGCCTTGAGCTGTAACGCGATATAGGGCACGGCGCCGGCAAGCGCGATGATCGCCACGATCATCGCCACGACCGGATTCTTGCCATAGCGTGCGGCGATGAAATCGGCGACCGATGTCAGCTTCTCGGCCTTGGCAATGCTGCTGATGCGCTTCAGGACGGGGAGGCCGAGCGTGAAGACCAGGATAGGCCCGGTATAGATCGCCAGAAATTCCGGCCCGCGCGTTGCCGCCAGGCCGACGCCGCCGAAATAGGTCCAGGAGGTGCAGTAGATGGCGAGCGACAGCGCATAGACCACGGGCCGGCCGCGGCCCGCACCGCCACCTGCCCGCGTCCGCCGGTCGCCGATCGAGGCAACAGCGAACAAAAGCACGAGATAGGCGATCGCCGAGCCGAAAATGACCCAGCTTGGCAGCATAGACCCTCCCCAGTCATGCCGCCCGGAAGCGGTCAGCAGCTTCAGCGCCGGCATGTGAAAAGCGAGGCGCGGGATATGCGCGACGGACAAAGATAAACGCATTCATCGGCATAAGGGAAGCCATGCTTTCGTCGGCTACATCTCAAAAAACCGAAATACCGGCTGGCATCCGGCAAAAGCTTTGCTAGGGTTGTATTGTCCGGGACGGATGCGGACGAACAATGCAGGAGAGTGGACCATGATTCAGGAATTCAAGGCATTCATCGCGCGTGGCAATGTTCTCGATCTCGCCGTCGCTGTGGTCATCGGCGCGGCCTTCACGGCGATCGTCAACTCGCTAACGACCGATTTGATCAATCCAATTCTCGGGAGGCTGACGGGTGGGATCGATTTCTCCAACCATTTCATCCCGCTGTCCGCCAACGTGACGGCCGACTCGCTTGTTGAAGCGCGAAAGCAGGGCGCAGTGTTCGCCTATGGCAGTTTCATCAACCAGGTCGTCAATTTCCTGATTGTCGCCTGGGTCATCTTCCTGCTCGTCAAGGCGGTGAACCGCCTGATGCCGAAGAAGGAAGAAGCCCCCAAAGGCCCGTCCGAGGAGGTCGTGCTGTTGACCGACATCCGCGACGTGCTGCGTAACCGGCCCTGATCAGCGTATCGGCGTCCGGGTGCGCAGCTCGATCTGCGCCTCGAGCGCCCGCTTGAATTCGTCCTTGATCGCAGCCGAGCTTTCCAGCACCTCGGCCGCGCGCAGGAAATCGAGCACCTTGAACTTGCCGATCGCCGGCTTCAGGAAGATGTCGGGCGAATGGCGGTGGAGCTTTTCCGCGTTGATGGACTGCATCATCAGCTGGCTGGCGCCGAACAGGCTGTCGATGCGGTTGGGGATCTGCTGTTCGTCGCCCTCCGGGCCGCCGACCACATCGACGCCGACGACGATGTCGGCCTTGCCGACAAGATGGTCGAAGGGCACCGGGTTGAAGATGCCGCCATCGATCATCACCCGGCCTTCGAGCTTCACCGGCATGAACACGGCAGGAATCGCCGCCGACGCAGCAAGCGCCTTGAACAGGTCGCCGCTATGAATGCTGACCTCGCGCTGGCCATAATAGTCTGTGGCGGTGACGCTGAGCGGAATCTTCAAGCCGTCGAAGGTTTCGGGCACGGCCTCCGGCAGGAAGGCCTTGAGGATGCGTTCGAGGTTATAGTGGCCGACGCGGAAGCCGTTCGACATCACTTCCTGGATGCTCGATGGCCTGAGTGACCAGAGCCGGTTCATCACTTCGCGGCGATTGCCGACGGTAGCCAGCACGAATTCGCGGATTTCGGCACCGGCCATGCCCGCCGCCATGCCGGCGCCCATGATCGCGCCGATCGACGAGCCGGCGATCATCACCGGCGTGATGCCGAGTTCGTCCAGCGCCTCGATGACATGGATATGCGCGATGCCCCGCGCGCCGCCACCGCCAAAGGCGATCGCGATCGTCGGGGAAGAGGGGGCATGGCTTTGGTCCATCGGAAACCTCTCAGCTCTTTGCCGAATAGCGATAGAAATGCATCCGTGTGTCGCCGAATTCGCGTGTATCGATGGGCCTGAAGGCGCTGCCGACCTCGGGCTCGACATTGGCACGCTCTTCGAGGATCGCCAAGGCGCCATCGGCGAGCCAGCCGCCGGCCTGGGCGGAGGCGAACATTTTCTCGCCCAGTCCATGCCCATAGGGCGGATCGGCGAAGACGAGTTGGAACGGGCTCATCGTGCCGATTGCACCGAGCTGGGTGGCATCACGGCGCAATATGCGGGCGCGGCCCCGCAGGCCGAGCGCCTCTATATTGGCCTGCAGCAGGCTGCGGCCCTCCACCGAGGTCTCGACGAACACGGCCGCCGCGGCGCCGCGAGACAGGGCTTCCAGGCCCACCGCGCCCGTACCGGCGAAGCAATCGAGCACGCGACTACCGTCGAGCACGTCCGGATAGGCATGGCTCACGATGTTGAACAGGCTCTCGCGCGTGCGGTCGGTCGTCGGGCGGATGTCTTGGCTCTTCGGCGTGGCTAGCGACCGGCCCCTGAATTCACCGCCGACGATTCGCACCGCCATCCTTTCGGTCACCGCTGGAGCCTCGGTCGGAACCGGTGTTTTCCGGCCGCGGCCTTGCCGGCTTTGTTCTCGGCGGCTTGGCGCCTTCCGGCTTGCCAGGGCGTGGCGGCCTGCCGCGCTCCGGCCTGCCCTCGGCTGATGCCTTGCCTCGATTGGGCTTGCCTTCGGATGATGGCTTGCCGCGGAAACGGCCGCCTTCGCCTTCGGCAGAACGTGTTGCCGCCGCGGACTTCGGTTTCGCGGGCCTGTTTCCCTCGGGCTTAGTCCCTTCCCACTTGGCGCTACGCTCCTTGCGTTCAGGCCGTCCGTTGCGCTCGGCCTGTTTCGGGCCGGACGCGCGCTGGGCGCGTTTCGGTTTCGACTCGCCGGTGGGTGCGACTTCCGATGTCGCATCCTTCTTCAGCCGCAGGATACGGCGTTTGGGCTCGGCGGCAGCGGTCTCCTCTTTGGCCTTCTTCTGCGCGACCGGGCGGGCGCCGGGCGCCATCCAGACATTGGCGGTGCGGCTCGTGCCGAGTGGCGGCCGCTTTGGCTTGCGGTCGTCATCGTCATGCGCATGGCGGCGGTCGCCGTCCTGCCGCGCCTTCTGCACCGGCCGCTTGGTGTCGATGCGGGCCAGATCGCGTTCGCGCCGCTCTTCGCGGCTTTCCCGCCGGGGACGCTCTTCACGCCCCTCGCGTTTCGGCCGGTCGTCGCGGTTTTCGCGCTTCGGCCGTTCGCCGGCCTCCGGCTCTTCCTCATCCTTCGGCTTCTGCTGGTTGTTGATCGGCGCCTCGAAATTGGCGTTCGCCTCCTCGATCAGCCGCGGCCCGAGTTGTTCACGCAACGTCCGGCTCTTGACCTCGACGACCTGACCGTCTTCGAGTTCGCCCAACTGAAACGGCCCGTAGGAGATACGGATCAGCCGGTTGACGTCCAGCCCAAGCGCGCCGAGCACGTTTTTGATCTCGCGGTTCTTGCCTTCGCGCAGCCCCATGGTAATCCAGACATTGTGGCCCTTCTCACGGTCCAATGTCGCTTCGATCGCACCGTAGAAGATGCCGTCGACGGCAATGCCCTCCTTGAGGCTGTCGAGCTTTTCCTGGTCGACGGCGCCATGCGCACGGACGCGATAACGCCGGAGCCAGCCCGTGGTCGGCAGTTCCAGCATGCGGGCGAGGCCGCCGTCATTGGTCAGCAGCAGCAGGCCTTCGGTATTGATGTCAAGGCGCCCGACGGAGATCACCCGCGGCAGGTCCGCGGGCAGGTTGTCGAACACAGTGGGGCGGCCTTCGGGATCATGGTTGGTCGTCACCAATCCAGCCGGCTTGTAGTAGATCCACAGCCGCGTGCGCTCAATGGCACTGATCGGCTTGCCGTCGACCTCGATCTTGTCTGCGACCGTGCAGTTGATGGCCGGCGTGGTCAGCACCGTGCCGTTGAGCGAAACGCGTCCGGCGAGAATCATCCGCTCGCAGTCGCGCCGTGACGCGACGCCAGCCCGCGCCATGATCTTGGAGATGCGCTCGCCTTCGCCAACGACAGTCTCATGGGCAGGGTTTTTTTCGCGCGGCTTGGCCGCAAACGCCTTCTTCTTGATCGGTTTGCCTGACCTCGCGGGCTTGCCGTCCGTCCTTGCGGACTTACGGTCGCGATCGCCCTGTTTCCTGGTGTCTTTCATTTCTATTGCCTCTTATTTGTTCGTCTCCTATCAGGTGATTGACACCGGGTTAAGAGGAAATACGGCTTGGCGCTGCCAAATCAGTTCATGAAGATCGCAATAGCCGAGGCGCGGGCCGCCGCCGAGCGCGGCGAAGTGCCGGTCGGCGCAGTTGTGGTGTGTGACGGAACCGTGCTCGCTTGCGCTGGAAATCGCACCCGGCAAGCCAACGACACCACGGCGCATGCCGAGATCGAGGTGATCCGCGAAGCCTCCAAGATGCTGGGCAGCGAAAGGCTGGTGGACTGCGATCTCTACGTGACGCTCGAACCTTGCACCATGTGCGCGGCGGCGATTTCCTTTGCCCGCATTCGCCGGCTCTATTACGGCGCCTCCGATCCCAAGGGCGGCGCCGTCGAAAGCGGCGTCCAATTCTATGCTTCGCCGACCTGCCATCATGTCCCTGAGGTCTATTCCGGCTTTTCCGAGATCGAGGCCGGCGAAATCCTCAAGGATTTCTTCCGCAACCGGCGCGACTGAGTCCGGTCAGGCCGCCTCTTCCTCGGTATCGTCTTCGAAGGCGATGCGGTTGCGCCCAGCGCGCTTGGCGCGATAGAGGCGGCGGTCGGCGCTGGCGATCAGCGTGCGGCTTTCGAAGCCGGAGGCGGCAAAGGCACCGCCGATGCTGATGCTCAGCGGTACTTTTTCACCATCCGCCTGGAGGTCGACGGCGAGTGTGGCGAGCCGGATCATATCGGCGATCGCCAGCGCCGTTTGGGCGTCGGTGCCGCTCAGGAATATGGCGAATTCCTCGCCGCCGATGCGGCCCCAAAAATCCCTCGGACGCAGTGTCGCGGCGATGGCGTTGCCGATACCGCGCAAGGCGGCATCGCCGCATTGATGGCCGAACGTGTCGTTGATGCGTTTGAAATGATCGGCGTCGGCGATCAGCAGCGCCGAGGATTGGGCTGACGCGCTGCGTTTTTCCAACTCCGCCAGGAAAGTTTCGCGGTTGAGCCCGCCGGTGAGCGCATCGATGCGCGATTTTTGCCTGAGTTCTTCATGCGCGGCGGTCAGTTCCAGGTGCAGGCGCTCGAGTTCCGCAGGCATGACGGCGACGGCATCGCGCGCGGCACGCATGTTTTCATTCTGATGGAATTGGTRGGCACTGGCCGGCCAGGCGATCGCCAGCGGACAGACGACGCTCATCCAGAAGCCGGGACCATCCGGATGACCGCCAAGAATGGGCACGAGAATCAGCGCCGCCGAAAGCGAAATCGCCATCGACACGAATGCGGCAACGCTCGCCTTGATCGCCGTTTTCTTGCTAATTCCGAACATGGCCGCACGCTAAGCACAGTCCGTTAACAGGTCATCACCAAAGTAGAGAATCATCAAATAGATCGGTGGCCTGCGTCATCATTGCTTGCGCAGGCATTCCTGCCCGGACCTCTTGTAGAGGCCTTTCGGCTGGTACTGGGCGATCGCGGTTCTGGCGGCAAGAGTGATCAGACAGGCAAGCTCGTCTTCGCGGTCGCCGTTCGGCGTGATGAGCGAAATTTCCGCACCGAATTGCGGCGTGCCCTCATAGGGAATGTCATAGCTTTCGGGGCTGATGCCGACAGTAATCTTCACGGTATAGAGCCATTCCCGCCCCTTGGCGGTGCTCATCCACTGGCCGACATCTGAATTGGTGAGGATATTGACCGCGACGTCGGCACCCGGCCCGCGCATTGCGGTGAAGCCGGCATCGTCGAAGACCTTGGCGAGCGGCGGCACGAGATAATACGCATAGCCGCTGTCGACCTGACTGCTCGACATCTGAATGATATATTTTCGCGGAGAAAGCGGCTCGGCGCGAGCCGCGCCGATATAGACAGGCAACAGGAAAGCGATGGATGCGGCCGCTAGCTTGCGGCGGCCGCGCAACATCACTTCCAGACTTCCCACCAATGGACGCCGGTGCCTGCAATTGCGGCCTGCTTCTGCCGCTCCTTTTCCTTCTCGGCCTCCGGTCTGCCGAGGTCGGTCAGCTTGTCCGGCTCGACCTGGCGGTAGTCAAGCGGCGGGTCGCTCATGAACAGGCGGCGGTCCGAATAACGGCCCTGCTGAATCTTACGCGCTTCGCGAAAGGCGGTCCGCTGCTGTTCGGGTGACAGCACCTTGCCCTCAGTCACGGAGGTCGAGAGCGGCGAGCGATAATTGCCGTTGCTGGCATTCTCGTCGGCTTCCGCTTTCAGTCGTGTCCGGGTTTCCTCGGGACTCTCCACCCATTGCGGATTGTCCTTGCTCGCCATGTTCTTTTCCGGCACGACCAGTGTGTCGTCCGATGGCTTCACCAGCGCGCCGCGCGGCTGGTAGGCGAGCGCCACCGGCTTCTTCGTCGGCGAGAGCGATGCGGCATCGCCAATGTCGTCCACCAGCTGCGCCGTGGCGGTCTTGTCCGTACCGTATCTCGGGCCCATGCAGCTTGACGCGCTCAGAGCCAGAGCCGAAAGCACGATCACTGTGCCTGCCACGCGATACTTTTCGCTCATTCCGCCAAAGCCCTTCCGGCAAATCGTGAAATAGTTAATGTCCCAATCCTGCGGTTGCCGCAGAAATCCGGCCATTTTCAGGCAGCCTTTTACCCGAGATGGGGAAAAAACGCAATTCGCCGCGGATCATAAATCCTATGAGGCGTAACAATCGGGCCGTTTTCAGGCCCGATTTATGGCTCTGGATAGCGGTTATTCCCAGATTCTGCTCACGCGGCTGCGAGTTTCGCCAGTTCCCGCAGTGCCGCGGCATCACGGGCCGACACGTCGGGATGGTCCGGATCGGAGCCGACATCGCTGGTGATCCGCCAGGAGCGGGCGCACTTTTTGCCCTCAGCGAGCACCGGCACCACGGCCACATGGGCGACGTCATCGGCGCGGAAGGCCTCGGACGGGCCTTCGCCCAGCGTCACCGTGATGTCGGAGGTGATGCAGATTTCGGCGAAATCCACATCCTCCAGCGCCTCGAACAAAGTGGCGTCGGTGATGTGGACGACGGGGGCTGCTTCGAGCGACGAGCCGATGCGCTTGGCGGCACGTTCGATTTCGAGCGCGCCGGTGACCGCACGACGGATCGCCTTGATCTTCCGCCACTTCTCGGCAACAGCTTCGTTCTTCCAGTTCGCCGGAATTGTCGGGAACTGTTCGAGATGCACCGATTCCGCCTTTGGATCGCGCGACAGCCAGGCCTCTTCCATGGTGAACGGCATCATCGGCGCAAACCACAGCACCAGGCAGTCGAACAGCTTGCGCACCACGTAAAGCGCCGAACGGCGGCGCAGGCTCGACGGCGCGTCGCAATAAAGCGAATCCTTGCGGATGTCGAAATAGAAGGCCGACAATTCGACATTGGCGAAATCGGTCAATGCGCGGGCAATTTTCTTGAAGTCGAATTCGTCATAGCCGTCGCGAACCACCTGGTCGAGTTCGGCCAGCCTGTGCAGCATCAGTTTTTCCAGTTCCGGCAACTCGCTGTAAGCGATCTCGTCGCCGCCGTCATGGGCCAGCGTGCCGAGCATCCAGCGGATCGTGTTGCGAATCTTGCGGTAGTTGTCGATATTGGTCTGCAGGATCGTCTTGCCGAGCCGCTGGTCTTCCCAATAGTCGGTGTTCATCACCCAAAGCCGAAGGATATCGGCGCCCGACTGGGCCATCACGTCCTGCGGCACGACCGTATTGCCGAGCGATTTCGACATCTTGCGGCCATGCTCGTCCATGGTGAAGCCATGGGTGATGACGGCGTTGTAGGGCGCGCGGCCGCGCGTGGCGCAGCTTTCGAGCAGCGACGAATGGAACCAGCCGCGATGCTGGTCGGAGCCTTCGAGATAGACATCGGCCGGCCATTTCAGGTCCGGGCGATCCTCGAGCGTAAACGTATGCGTCGAGCCCGAGTCGAACCAGACATCGAGGATGTCGCGCACCATCATCCACTTTTCGTGGTCATGCGCATTGCCGAGGAAACGGCTCTTGGCGCCTTCGGCAAACCAGGCGTCGGCGCCTTCCTTCTCGAAAGCTTCGAGAATACGGGCATTGACCTCCGGATCCCTGAGCACATTGCCTTCCTTGTCGGCGAAGACGCAGATCGGCACACCCCAGGCGCGCTGGCGCGACAGCACCCAGTCCGGACGCTGCTCGATCATGGCGCGCAGGCGGTTCTGGCCGGCGGCGGGCACGAAGCGGGTGTCGTCGATGGCTTTCAGCGCGCGGCTGCGCAATGTCGTGCCGTCGCCGAAATCCTTGTCCATGTAGACGAACCATTGAGGCGTGTTGCGGAAGATCACCGGCTTCTTGGAGCGCCAGGAATGGGGATATTCGTGCTTTAGGCGGCCGCGGGCGAAGAGGGCGTGGTGGGCGATCAATTGCTCGATGACCCGCTTGTTGGCATCGCCCTTCTTGCCGTTGTCGTCGATGACGCGCGCGGCACCGCCTTCGGCAGAGGGACCGAAGCCGGGAGCATCGTCGGTGAAGAAACCACCATCGTCGACGGTGAACGGGATCTTGGACGAGATGCCGCGTGCTTCGAGCGCGCGGGCATTGTGCATCCAGATATCGAAGTCTTCGCGACCATGGCTGGGCGAGGTGTGGACGAAGCCCGTACCGGTTTCATCGGTGACATGATCGCCGTCGAGCAGCGGAACAGCGAATTCATAGCCGCCGCCCAGACCGCTGAACGGGTGCGCACAGGTGATCGCCGCAAGCTCCGCCGCACTGACATCTCGGTTCAGCGACAGCGTCAGCTTGGCCTTGGTTGCGCAGTCCTCTGCCAGGCGTTTGGCGAAGATCAGCTTTTCACCCGGCCGGGGGCCGAAATCGTTCTCTGCGGCAGTCACTTCAAAAAGGCCATATTCGACGCGCGACGAATAGGAGACCGCCCGATTGCCGGGGATCGTCCAGGGCGTCGTCGTCCAGATAACGACGGCGGTGCCGAGAAAGCCTTCCGGCCCGGCCATGACCGGAAATTTCACCCAGATCGTGTCGCTCTCATATTCCTGGTATTCGACCTCGGCTTCGGCCAGCGCCGTGCGCTCGACCACCGACCACATGATCGGCTTGGAGCCGCGATAGAGCTGGCCCACCATGGCGATCTTCAACAGTTCGCCGGCGATGCGCGCTTCGGCGTGGAAATTCATCGTCGTATAGGGGCGCTCAAAATCACCCTCGACACCAAGCCGGCGGAACTCAGCCGATTGGGTGGTGATCCAGTTCTGTGCGAATTCGCGGCATTCCTGGCGGAATTCGTTGACCGGCACCTCGTCCTTGTTCTTGCCCTTGGCGCGATAGGCCTCCTCGATCTTCCATTCGATCGGCAGGCCGTGGCAGTCCCAGCCCGGTACGTAATTGGCATCGTAGCCGCGCATCTGGAAGGAGCGGGTGATCACGTCCTTCAGCACCTTGTTGAGCGCATGGCCGATATGGATATTGCCGTTGGCATAGGGCGGGCCGTCATGCAGCACGAATTTCTCGCGGCCGGCGGCAGAGGCGCGCAGCTTCTTGTAGAGGTCCATTTTCTGCCAGCGCTGAACCAGCTCCGGCTCCTTCTGCGGCAGGCCGGCACGCATGGGGAAATCGGTCTGCGGCAGGTAGAGGGTCGAGGAATAGTCGTTCTTCTCGGCAGCGTCGTTCATGGTCATACCGTGGATGAAGCGTGTTCAGACGACACGCAATGATTTTGGAAATCGGGATTTTCGGCTTCGTATGGCAAAACGCCAGAAGGCCCGGACCTTTGCTCTGAGCCGATCAGGCTGCAAAGGCCGGGCTGATAATTCGGAATATGATCCAAAGCCGCGAATGTGTCATGCTGCGGGTTCTTATGCGGTTTTCGCCGGAAAGGGAAGCGGAGATTGCAACGCTGTCCGCGCTATTGCCCGGCCCGCGCCAGCTCCGCCCAGCGCCCCGGTGTCAGCCCGAATGCCTTCTTGAAATGGCGGCTGAAATGGGCCTGGTCGGCGAAGCCGGTATCGGCCGCAACATCGGCAAGCGTCGACCCGGCGGAAATCTTCTCTCGCGCCGCCGCCAGCCGCCGCATGACCAGGAACCTGTGCGGCGTGGTGCCGTAAAGCGAACGGAAATGCCGGGCAAGCGCGAAGCGATCCAGACCGGCAATGGTTTCGAGGCGCACTGAGGAAATGTTCTCGTCCCAATGCGCGGCAAGGAAGTCTCGAACGCGCTGCATTTCCCGGATCGGCAGTGTGCCCGCTGGCTTCGTCATCCCAGTCGAAAGTTCCGACAGGATCGGGGCCGCGAGCGCCAGAAAACCATCCATCTCCATCGCGTCGAGCCGGTCGCCCATGCTCGACAACACCGACAGCAGCAACCGGGTCAGGGGCGGATGATCAACGACAGGATTGCCGATGAAGGGCAGGGGCTGGCCGGATTGCATCAGCGCCGGTGCCAGCAGCGAGGGTTCCAGATAGAGCATGCGGTATTTCAGCCCTTCCTCATTGCCGGCGCCGCCGTCATGCACTTCGTCGGGATGCAGGATGATGGCATTGCCCGGCAGGCTGACGCGCCGTTCGCCGCGGTACTGAAACGTCTGCACACCCTTGAGCGTGATCCCCAACGCATAGGTGTCGTGCCGGTGCGGTGCGAAGGCAGCACCTTCGAATTCCGCCTCCATCCGCTCGAAACCGGGCAGCGACGCGTCATGCACGATGTGCTCGCGTTCCGACGCCTTGCACAAACGTTCAAGACCGGTCTCGCCCTCTTGTCTAGTTCTGGGATCGTTCATCGATTTGAAATAGGTGCATTTGTGTTCGATACCAAGATCGTCGTCATTTTGCGGGACAACCTGCAGGCCTGGCAAGAGCTGAACGTGACCGCTTTCCTGATGAGTGGCATCATCGCCCAGAATCCGCGATTGATCGGCGAGCCCTATCGCGACCGCGCCGGCCATCTCTACAATCCGATGAGCATTCAGCCGGTCGTGGTGCTGGCCGGCGATCAATCGGTACTCGCTAATGCCCAGCGCCGCTGCCTGGAGCAGGAGCTCACCGCTTCGGCCTATGTCGAAGAAATGTTTGCCACTGGCCACGACGTGGCCAATCGCGAGGTCTTCGGCCAGTTCGCACCCGAAGACGCCAGGCTCGTCGGCATCGCCTTCCGCGCGCCGAAGAAAATTGCCGACAAGGTCAGCAAGGGCGCCAGGATGCACGGATGACGCCCAGGCTCAATTGGGTTTCTGCTCGGTATCCGCATCCGTGTCTGCGGCGGCCGGAACCGGCTTCGGCTCGTCCTTGATCGCCGGGCCGCCAAATTCCGGCGTCAGCGGAAAGAAGGACGACCGGTCGAAATAGTTCTGTGTACGCTTTTCTGCCGGCGTGAGCTTGCCCGCGCGGCTGAAGATCAGATTGTAACGGCCGACGCCACCGAATTCCGGGGAGAAGCGGATGTTGACGCCATTGAAGTCGCTGGTGAAGGGCTTCAGCGCGATCAGCTTGTTCTTCTCCGCCTCGATCTCGCCCCAGGCCGTCGCCTTGGCGAATTCCTCGAGCACCCGCGCGGTCATTTCGGTCAGCTTGGTGCGGCTTGCTGCATCGTTGAAGATGAATTTCACCCGCGCCGACACCAGTGTGCCGTCCTGCTCGCCTTTGATCATCAGGAAGAAGGAGGACGGGCTGTTCGGGTCGGCACTGTTCGGCATGTCGACTTCGCTATAGCATTCGTTCAGCGTCTTGGCGAAGCTGCCTGGCTGCCAACTCGACATTTTGAAACCCAGCCGGTCGAAGAGCCCGCAAAGTGTCTCGCCATTGCGCCGCATGTTGCGCAGCAGCGTACTCTCACGGCCGTTCACGACATGCTGGAAGAGATAGGCGTCGAGCTCAACGGGAATGTCCTTCAGCCGATGACCGCGGAATTTGTCGACGACACGCGGCGGCTCCGGGATTGAATCCGGCTGCGGCTGCACGATTTTGATGCCCAGGGAGCGCATCAGCGTGTGCAGGTGGCGGCCATTGTTGGCCAGCAATACGGTCGCGCCGATAGCGCCCGCAACCGCCAGAAAGACGAAGCAGAAGATCAGGATACCAAGTCTGCGCCGAGGCTTTGCTTCCATGAACTTTCTGACTGGGCTGCCCAAGCGCGAAACTACCGCGCATTTCGTAAATTTATTGCCAGTGCGCCCGGCTTGCAAGCCGGCCTTCGCACCCGCAGCAGAGAGGTTGCTCTCCACATCGCCACGCACTATGAATTTCACCCGGGAAACATGGGGAAATCGTGTCATGCTGGAAACGAGCGCTGTGGGCCGCGCGGATTTGCCGAGACCGGACGTCGTAATTGGCGACGTAGAGACAATTCTTCGCGACCAATATGGCTTGAGCGGCACGATCGTCGAGCTCGGCAGCAATCAGGACCGCAACTTCCGCATCGATACCGGCGATCGCCGCTATGTGCTGAAGATCTGCCACGCCGCCTATGACCCAACGGAATTGGAAGCGCAGAACGCCGCGATGCAGCATCTCACCGGGGCAAAAGGTGCCCCTCTCGTGCCGCAGGTCCATGCGGCGAAATCCGGTACCGAAATCCTCAGCCTCGACATTGCCGGCCAGCCTTGCCAGGTCAGGCTTCTCGACTATCTCGATGGCGAGCCGCTGACGAAGCGAAAATTCCTGCCCGAAGTCACGGTGGCAGCGCTCGGCGATATCTGCGGCCGCATGGCGCGGGGATTGCATGGCTTCAGCCATCCGGGCCTCGACCGCCAGATCCAGTGGGATTTGCGGCAGGCGCTGCCAATTGCCGACAAGCTCCTTGCCGCCGTTCCGGATGGGATGGTGGCCGCTCGGGTCATGGCGGCAATGGAAGAAGCGGAGCGGATTGTGGCGCCGCTGCGCGACGAGTTGCGGCTGCAGCCGATCCATCAGGACATTACCGACGACAATGTCGTGGCTCTGGCGGATGCCAAGGGCAATCCGATCCCCGTCGGCGTCATCGATTTCGGCGATCTGATGCAAGGCTGGCTGGTGGCCGATCTCGCGGTCTGCTGCGCCGCCTTGCTGCATCATTCCGATGGCGACGCTTTCTATATCCTGCCGGCGGTTCGCGCTTTCCATGCCGTTCATCCGCTGACCATTGCCGAGGCAAAGGCGCTGTGGCCGCTGATCGTCGAGCGCGCCGGCGTGCTGGTGGGTTCGGGCGAATATCAGGTCGCCCTGGAACCGGACAATGACTATGCCGCGGGCAACATCGCCCATGAGCGGATGATCTTCGACGTCGCGACTTCCTTGCCGATGGTCGTCATGCAGGCCGCCATACTCGATGCGCTCGGCATGGCGGAAAACAAGCCGCTGCCGGCAATGCAGCGGCTGATCCCGGAGATCGTCCCCACGCTGTTCGAGATCGTGCGCCTCGATCCGCTCGGTCCGCATTTCCAGAGCGGCAACTGGCTGGAGCCGGACATCGATGCCACGCTCCTGCAGGAAGCGGCCCGGCGCACCGGCTGCGCCATCACCCGCTATGGCGAATATCGCCTGTCACGCACCTTGCATCATTCGGCGACGGCGCCGACCAGCTATGCATTGCATATCGAGGCGCGCCTGCCCGAAGGCGTGATGCTGTTCGCGCCCTTCGCCGGCGTGGCGCAGGGCGAGGGCAATCGGCTCAGGATCGATGGCAGGGAGCTTTCGCTTGTAATCGACGGCATCGACATAGCCGGCGACGATGGCCACATGCTCGATGCCGGCGCCGATATCGGCACGGTGGCGGTCGGTGGCGTGCTCAAGGTGCAATTCTGCCGCAACAAGAGCCTGACGCCGCCGCGCTTCGCCGCTCCGCACCATGCGCGCGCCTGGTCGGCGATCTGCCCTTCGCCATCAGCGCTTTTCGGCGCCGATTTCGATGCGCTACCGCTCGACAGCGACACGCTGCTCGAAACCCGCCAGGCGTATTTCGCCCGGCCGCAGAAGAACTATTACAAGAATCCACCGCAGATCGAGCGCGGCTGGCGCCAGCAAATGTATGCCATGAACGGCCGTACCTATCTCGACATGGTCAATAATGTCGCGATCCTCGGCCATGGTCACGAAAAGCTCGCGGCGGCAGTCGGCCGGCAATGGAGTCTGCTCAACACCAATTCGCGCTTCCACTATGCCGGCATCGCCGAATTCTCCAAGCGCCTTGCGGACTTGGCGCCGCAAGGGCTGAACACCGTCTTCCTGGTCAATTCCGGCTCCGAAGCCAATGATTTGGCGCTTCGCCTCGCCTGGGCGCATTCGGGCGCCCGCAATACCGTCAGCCTGCTCGAGGCCTATCACGGCTGGACCGTGGCAAGCGACGCGGTTTCGACCTCGATCGCCGATAACCCGCAGGCGCGGACCACGCGGCCGGCTTGGGTTCATCCGGTCACGTCGCCCAATACCTATCGCGGCCCGCATCGCGGACCGGATTCGGCCGCCGCTTATATCGCCGACGTCGAGGCGGCGCTGAACAAGATTGACGCGAAAGGCGAGAAGTTAGCCGGCTTCATAGCGGAAAGTGTTTATGGCAATTCCGGCGGCATCCCGTTGCCGAAAGGCTATCTCAAGGAAGTTTACCGCCTGGTACGCGACCGCGGCGGTGTAGCCATCGCTGACGAGGTGCAGGTCGGTTATGGCCGGCTCGGCCATTATTTCTGGGGTTTCGACGAGCAGGGCGTGGTGCCCGACATCATCACCATCGCCAAGGGCATGGGCAACGGTCACCCGCTCGGCGCTGTCATCACCAGCCGCGCCATCGCCGACTCGCTGGAGCGAGAAGGCTATTTCTTCTCCTCTGCCGGCGGTAGCCCGGTGAGCTGTGTCGTCGGCCTGACCGTGCTCGACGCCATCATGGAAGAAGGCCTGCAGGAAAATGCCCGCAAAGTCGGCGACTATCTCAAAGGCCGCCTCGAAGCGCTCGGCCAGCGTTTTTCGCTGGTCGGCGCGGTGCACGGCATGGGCCTCTATCTCGGCCTTGAATTCGTCCGCGATCGGACCACGCTGGAGCCGGCGACGCAGGAAACCGAGGCGATCTGTAACCGCCTGCTCGACCTCGGTGTGATCATGCAGCCGACCGGCGATCACCTCAACGTACTGAAGATCAAGCCGCCCATGTGTCTGACACGCGAAAGCGCCGATTTCTTCGCCGACATGCTGGCGAAGGTGCTGGAGGAGGGGTGGTAGGCAGCCGCATTCAAACCGGCTTGCATTGACATTGATGATGTCGATGAGGCCGGACAGTGCCGGCCTCGAAGTCGCGGGATGAGCACCAGTCAGGCCTGCGGGTTAAGTACCAGCAGCAATTCGTCCAGGCGTTCGAGGGTGGAGGTCAAGCCCTCCTTCATGCCCATGTCGATTACCTTCTGCAGGTCTTCTGGCGAGTTATAGGCCACGACCGTGGAGACGAGCGTGCCGACCGGTGCATCCGTGAAGGTCACATCCCAACGCGCCCTCGGCAGATTGGGGTTCAACGCCCCGGTCTCGTCGGAAAATCCGTCGAGCGCCTGGTAATTGTCGATCGGGCGGATTGCCTGGTAATCCAACCGTCCCCAATATTCCTGACCGCCCGGCTCGACCATCGCATAGAGCCAATATCCGCCCTCGCGGAAATCCATATGTTTTGTTTTCGTGGTCAACGGTTTCGGCGCGAACCACCGGTCGAGCAATTCGCTCTTCGTGTGACAATCCCAGACGAGCTGCCGTTTTCCGGCAAATTCACGCTTGACGGTGAGGACGCTCATTTCCGGGTTCGGGAGAAAGTCGAATTGCAGGTCAGCTTTCATTGTCTGTTCCATTCAATGTTTCGAGGAGGTTGTCGAGATTCTGATATCGGCTCTTCCAGAGCGCATGCTGCTCGTTGAACCAGCGTTCGGCCGCTGCCAGCCGCTTCTGTTCGAGCGTGCAGGTCCGGACGCGGCCGATCTTTTTGGACAGGATCAATCCGGATGTTTCGAGCACCCCGATATGTTTSATGAACGACGGCAAAGCCATGTCGAATGGCTCCGCCAGTTCGCTCACCGTTGCCGCACCCGCGCCGAGCCGCTGAATGACGGCCCGGCGTGTCGGGTCGGCAAGCGCGTGAAAGACGGAATCGAGATTGGCACCATAGTTATCCATATGGCTAACTATAGAGTGAGAAAACACTTAGATCAATAGCTAAGTTTCTCGCGCGAGAAAAAACCGCGCAAGGCTGCGACCGTGCGAGAACCGAGATTGAGATCAAACGACCTCAGAAAATAAAATTGGCCTCGGTCAGGTGGTTGGGATCGACATTGCGGATCAGGATGTCGTCCTTGCCATCAATGACGATATAGGCGCTGCCGTTGGAGTCGTAGAGATGATGCTGCACGAGATCCTGGAACCCGGTGATGCCGCTGACCTGCGACAAATCGATACGGTCTCCCTGGCGCAGAGAAAAGTCCATGATGTCGTCGCGCCCATTGCCCGTTCCGAAGCTGAAAACGTCGGCGCCGGCCTGGCCCCAGAGG
>NZ_JBFUFK010000051.1:0-83002 GCF_056403475.1 Rhizobium sp. P2_G9
GCGCATCGCAAGGTATTGGATCTACGAATGAACTTTTGAATCGGGCTCTGAGAAATACGAAAGAAAAACAATCCCTTCCGAAATAGCCCTCGACAATTCCATGCTCGAACCTCCCTCACGAATCAGAGGCTTCACACAGATTCACAGATTTCAGACGTTGTCTGCCGTTAACTCACCCGATTGCCCTGCCAACCACCCTCCACCCCATTGAATCCTTATCCCGCTTCCGCTAAGAGACCGCCAAATTCCACCGATCGCGGCGGATGAAAAATTTGGCATGCCTGGATTTTCAGCATGCGCGAGACCGGAACGACAGAAGCATGGCACGCATCGTGATGAAATTCGGCGGCACGTCGGTCGCCAATCTGGAACGCATTCATAACGTTGCCCGTCATGTCAAACGTGAAGTCGAGGCTGGCCATGAGGTCGCGGTCGTGGTTTCGGCCATGTCCGGCAAGACCAATGAACTGGTCGCATGGGTGCAGGACACGCCGAAGACGGTTGGCGGCAACTCGCCTTTCTACGACGCGCGCGAATATGACGCCGTGGTCGCCTCCGGCGAACAGGTGACATCCGGCCTGGTCGCCATCGCGCTGCAATCCATGGGCATCAATGCCCGCTCCTGGCAGGGCTGGCAGATCCCGATCCGCACCGACAATGCCCATGGCGCCGCCCGCATCATGGATATCGACGGCACCGAACTGATCCGTCGCATGGGCGAAGGCCAGGTGGCCGTGGTTGCCGGTTTCCAGGGCCTCGGCCCGGACAATCGCGTCGCCACGCTGGGCCGCGGCGGCTCCGACACGTCGGCCGTGGCCATCGCCGCCGCCGTCAAGGCGGATCGCTGCGATATCTATACCGATGTCGATGGCGTATACACGACCGACCCGCGCATCGAGCCCAAGGCCCGCCGCCTCAAGAAGGTGGTGTTCGAGGAAATGCTGGAAATGGCATCGCTCGGCTCGAAGGTTCTGCAGGTCCGTTCGGTCGAGCTCGCCATGGTATTCAAGGTCCGCACCTTCGTGCGGTCGTCATTCGAGGATCCCGATGCGCCGGGCATGGGCGATTTCGAAAATCCCCCCGGCACGTTGATTTGTGATGAGGAAGAAGTCGTGGAACAGGAAGTCGTAACCGGCATCGCCTTTGCCAAGGATGAAGCGCAGATCTCGCTCAGGCGCGTCGCCGACCGTCCAGGCGTCTCGGCCGCGATCTTCGGGCCGCTGGCGGAATCGCATATCAATGTCGACATGATCGTGCAGAACATTTCCGAAGACGGTTCGCGCACCGACATGACCTTCACCGTGCCGACCGGCGACCTGGAAAAGGCGCTGCGGGTGCTCGACGGCCAGAAGGAAAAGGTCGGCTTCGATGTCATCCAGTCCGAATCGGGCCTGGTGAAAGTCTCCGTGATCGGCATCGGCATGCGCAGCCATGCCGGCGTCGCCGCCCAGGCCTTCTCGGCGCTTGCTGAAAAGGGCATCAATATCAAGGCGATCACGACATCTGAAATCAAGATTTCAATTTTGATCGATGGCGCCTATGGAGAACTGGCCGTTCGCACTTTGCATTCGGCCTATGGACTCGATAAGAAATAATAACGGCCGGGGGGCTGCGACAGTGGGTTGATTCTCTTGATCTGCAGCAGGCTCTTTCGGAATTGGAATTCAGAAGGGCGCTTTAGTGGTCAGAGACCTCGCACATGGTCCGCGCATCCTGCTGAGACGTTTGAGGGAGCTGTCGGCCGAGCCGCTGGAGCCGCAGGAGCGGCTTGACCGCATCGTCCGCCAGATTGCCGCCAACATGGTGGCCGAAGTCTGCTCGGTCTATGTGCTGCGCGCCGACGGCGTGCTCGAACTCTACGCCACCGAAGGCCTGAACAAGGAATCGGTCCATACCGCCCAATTGAAAATGGGCGAAGGTCTGGTCGGTACCATCGCTGCCTCCGCCCAGCCGCTCAATCTCTCCGACGCTCAAAGTCACCCCGCCTTTGCCTACCTGGTGAGCGGCGAAGAATTGTTCCACTCCTTCATGGGCGTGCCGATCCTGCGCGCCGGCCGCGCGCTCGGCGTGCTCACGGTGCAGAACCGCGCGCAGCGGCATTATTCCGACGACGAGGTCGAAGCCCTCGAAACCGTGTCCATGCTGCTGGCCGAAATGGTGGCCAGCGGCGGCCTGAAAAAGCTGACCAGGCCTGGCGAGGAACTCGATCTCACCAGACCCGTCATGGTGGACGGCGAAGCCTATGGCGACGGTATAGGCCTCGGCTATGTCGTGCTGCACGACCCGCGCGTGGTCGTCACCAACCTGCTGAACGACGATGTCGATCTCGAGCTCAACCGGCTCGGCGAAGCGCTGGGCTCGCTGCGCATTCACATCGATGACATGCTGTCGCGCCGTGAAGTTTCGATGGAAGGCGAGCATCGGCAGGTGCTGGAAGCCTACCGCATGTTCGCGCATGACCGCGGCTGGGTGCGCAAGCTCGAAGAAGCGATCCGCAACGGCCTGACCGCCGAGGCGGCCGTCGAGCGTGTGCAGAGCGAGACCCGCGCCCGCATGATGCGGCTGACCGACCCCTATCTGCGCGAGCGGATGCACGATTTCGACGATCTCGCCAATCGCCTGCTGCGACAGTTAGCCGGCTTCGGCGCCCACACCGCGACCGCCGACAAGTTCCCCAACGACGCGATCATCATTGCCCGCAACATGGGCGCGGCGGAACTGCTCGACTATCCGCGCGCCAATGTCCGCGGCCTGGTGCTCGAAGAGGGTGCGGTCACCAGCCATATCGTCATTGTCGCCAAGGCCATGGGCATTCCGGTCGTCGGCCAGGCGGCGGGTGTCGTGGCGCTGGCTGAAAAGGGCGACGCCGTGATCATCGACGGCGAGGATGGCAAGGTTCATCTCCGTCCCGCCCAGGATGTACAGAAAGCCTATGAGGAAAAGGTCCGTTTCCGCGCCCGCCGGCAGGAGCAGTTCCGGGCGCTCAGGTCGGTCGAGCCGCTGACGCGCGACGGCAAGCGCATCAGCCTCAACATGAATGCCGGCCTGCTGGTCGACCTGCCGCAATTGGCCGAATCCGGTGCCGAGGGCATTGGCCTGTTCCGCACCGAACTGCAGTTCATGATCGCCTCGACCATGCCGAAGGGCGAGGAACAGGAAGATTTCTATCGCAATGTCATCAAGCAGGCAGGCAACCGTCCCGTCACATTCCGCACGCTCGACATCGGCTCCGACAAGGTCGTCCCCTATTTCCAGGCGATCAAGGAAGAGAATCCGGCGCTCGGCTGGCGGGCAATCCGCCTTGCGCTCGACCGGCCCGGTCTGCTCAGGACCCAGTTGCGTGCGCTGCTGAAAGCCGCAGGGGGTACCGAGCTCAAGATCATGATCCCGATGGTCACCGAGGTCGAGGAGATGCGCAAGGTACGGGCGCTGATCCAGAAAGAGGTCCAACATCTCTCCAAGTTCGGCCATCAGCTGCCGCGCAAGCTGCAATATGGCGCCATGCTGGAAGTGCCGTCGCTGCTCTGGCAGCTCGACGAGCTGATGATGGAAGCGGATTTCGTCTCCGTCGGCTCCAACGACCTGTTCCAGTTCGCCATGGCCGTGGATCGCGGCAATCAGCGGGTTTCCGATCGTTTCGACAATCTGGGCAAGCCCTTCCTCAGGCTGCTGCGCGACATCGTCCGCGCCGGCGAACGCAATGGCACGCCGGTGACGCTGTGCGGCGAGATGGCCGGCAAGCCGATCTCGGCCATGGCGCTGATCGGCATCGGCTTCCGCTCGGTGTCGATGTCGCCGGCCTCGATCGGTCCGGTCAAGGCGATGCTGCTCGGCCTCGATGCCGGGGCGCTATCGCGCACGCTCAACGAGGTGCTGGACGACAAGACGTCCAACATACCGGTGCGGGATATCCTCAAGCGCTTTGCTGAATCGCACAATATTCCACTTTAGCTCCTGGATTTCCCTTGGCCACTTTACCCGTCGACAAGATGAAGGAACTCGAACGCCGTTTTGCGGAGGTCGAGGCGCGCATGGGCGAAGGCCCGGCGGCGGATGTCTATGTCAAGCTGGCCGCCGAATATGCCGAAAATGGAACTGCCTGACGTGCAGGAGCGCATCGAAGCGCTTGAAAAGGACCTGCTGATCGCGCTGCTGCCCAAGGATGCCGCCGACGAACGCAGCGCGATCCTCGAAATCCGCGCCGGCACCGGCGGCAACGAAGCGGCTTTGTTTGCCGGCGACCTGTTCCGCATGTATGAGCGCTATGCCTCCACCCATGGTTGGAAGGTCGAAATCCTCTCCGAAAGCGAGGGCGAAGCCGGTGGCTACAAGGAAATTATCGCCGAGATTTCCGGCCGCGGCGTGTTCTCCAAGCTGAAATTCGAATCCGGCGTGCACCGCGTCCAGCGCGTGCCGGAGACCGAATCGCAGGGCCGTATCCACACCTCCGCCGCCACCGTCGCCGTGCTTCCAGAGGCCGAGGATATCGATATCGAGGTCCGCGCCGAGGATATCCGCATCGACACCATGCGCTCCTCCGGCGCCGGCGGCCAGCACGTCAACACCACCGATTCGGCCGTGCGCATCACCCATCTGCCGACCGGCATCGTCGTCACCAGTTCGGAAAAGTCGCAGCATCAGAACCGCGCCAAGGCCATGGCGGTGCTGCGCTCACGGCTCTACGACATGGAACGCCAGCGCGCCGACAGCGCCCGTTCGGCCGACCGCAAATCGCAGGTCGGCTCCGGCGACCGGTCGGAGCGCATCCGCACCTATAATTTCCCGCAGGGACGGCTGACCGACCACCGCATCAACCTCACCCTCTATTCGCTCGACCGGATCATCGCAGGCGAGCTCGACGACGTCGTCGACGCCCTGATCGCAGACTATCAGGCAGCCGAACTCGCCCGGCTCGGCTCGGACGCATGACGACGCTCGACGAGATGATGGCGCATATCCGCAACCGCTTCGCGGTGGCGGGGATAGAGGATCCGGCAGCGGAGGCGCGCATCATTGTCGGTGGATTGCTGGACCTGGAGCGCGTCGATTTCATCACCAGGGGTGATGAACATCTTGCTTTGCAGGACGAGACCCGCATCCATGAGGCCGTCGGCCGCCGTGTAAGTGGTGAGCCGCCCTATCGCATTCTCGGCAGGCGGTCCTTCTACGGGCTGGAATTCAAGCTGAGCAAGGACACGCTCGAACCGCGTCCCGACACCGAGATTCTGGTCGACGCCGTGCTGGATGCGCTGAAAGGCCGCGAGGCCGAGCCGCTGTCCATCATCGATCTCGGCACCGGCACGGGCGCTATCGTGCTGGCGCTCCTGTCGCAATTGCCCCATGCCCGCGGCACCGGCGTCGATCTTTCGCCGGCTGCACTGGCCACAGCTAAGGAAAACGCTGCACTCAACGGCCTCGCCGACCGTTTCGAGGTGCGGCAAAGTGACTGGTTCGAAAATATTTTCGGCACCTATGATGTAATTGTCTCCAACCCCCCCTACATTGCGGGCAAGGTTATTCCATCGCTCGATCGCGAGGTGCGTGATTTCGATCCGCTTCTCGCATTGGATGGCGGCGAAGACGGGCTTGATGCCTATCGTGCGATCGCTTCCGCAGCGAAACCGTTTCTCAAGGAAAATGCGCTGGTTGCGGTAGAAACCGGGTTTGACCAGCGCCGTTCCGTCGAGGAGATTTTCCAGAATCGCGGTTTTGTCCTGACAAAAGCGTCGAAGGACTATGGCGGCAATGACCGAGCGCAGGTTTTCCGGACGGGATAGTTGAAATGACGGCGGAAAAACCTGCTTTTTTGGAGCTCTGCCGGAAGAAAGGGCTTGGAATTACCAAAAAAGCGGTCTAGGTTCCCGATCAAGCACCGGGCGGCCATCCCATGAATCTTCAAGTGGAAGAGGGATCGCCGGTTTGGGTTACCTCAGCAAATTGCCGGTTTTTTCAGGTTCGGTGCGGGACTCTGGATTTTTGGAGATTATTCCGGGATCAGCGGCGTCCAGCGGCGCTCAGGCGAAGTCTGTGCATTGGAATGAGCGAATGCGGGCAAACGCAAAATGAACATCTACATATAGGTGAGTGGATTGATGAGGCCTGGTCAACAGAAGCAGCGCAGCCGCGGCCGTAGTAACAACGGCAGCAGCGGCGGTGGCAACAACCATAACAATAACAACAACAATATGAACCGGAAGGGCCAGAATCCGCTGACGCGGACCTATGACAGTTCTGGTCCGGACGTGAAGATTCGCGGCACCGCGCAGACGATCGCCGAGAAATACATGGCGCTGGCCCGCGATGCTTCCAGCTCCGGCGACCGCGTCATGGCCGAGAACTATCTTCAGCATGCCGAGCACTACAACCGCATCATCGCCGCCGCCCAGGCCATGTACCAGGAACGGTACCAGCAAAACGACCGGCAGGATTACAGCGATCGCGACGAGGACGATACGGACGGTCAGGGCAACGATTCGTCGGGCGCCGATATGGGGCAGCCGCATATCGAGCAGCCGCAGCCGCAGATGCAGCAGTCCCGCGAGCGCGATCAGCAGCGTCAGTCGGACCGTCCGCAGCAAAACGAGCGGCCGCAGCAGCACGAACGTCAGCCTCAGCATGAGCGCCCGCCCCAACAGCAGCATGAGCAGCGCCCGCCGCGCGAACCGCGCCCGCCACGTGACAATCAGCAGCCGCGCCAGCCGCGTGAGGAGCGTCAGCCGCGCGAGGTCGTCCAGGCCGCCGAAGCGCAGCCGCAGCCCATTGTCGTCGAGCAGCCGCGCATGGAACAGCCGCGTGTGGTGGTGATCGACGAATCGACGCCGCAGCCGGTGATCGAAGGCACCCCCGCCGAAGTGCAGATCGAGGCCGAAACCTCGACGCAGGAAGCAGCCGCCGCAACGCCCGCGCGGCGCCGTGCCGCCGGCCGCCCACGCCGCACGCCGCGCGCCGCAGCCGACAAGGCCGAGGCCGCCTCGGAGACCCCGGCGGAAGTGCCGGCCGAACCGGCTGAGTAACGGACCCCCTATACTATCGGATAAAGGGCCGCGTCGCTAAGACGCGGCCCTTTGCATTTCCGGTGGGCCGTTGCCATGATCCTCCGATCCAAGGCAATCGCATGGGAGGAATGATGATGGTGACCGCCGATCTGAAAGCACTCTATACCGGGAGTGACGCGCTCGACCTGGCCGCACTGGTCAAGTCGCGAAAGGTTTCGCCGGCGGAGATGGTCGAGACGGCGATCGCGCTGATCGAAGAACACGACCCGAAACTCAATGCTGTCGTCATTCGAACCTTCGACATGGCGCGTCAGGCGGCAGTCAATCCGCCTGCGGGACCATTCTCCGGCGTGCCCTTCCTGCTCAAGAATATCGGCTCGCTGTGGAAGGATACCCCGCTGACGGCCGGTTTTCCTTTCCTGCGTGACTATCGCTGCCCGGAAGACAGCGAGCTCTCGCGTCGCATCAAAGCGGCCGGCTTCCTGCTGCTCGGCCGCACCAACACGCCCGAGGGCGGCTGGTGCATCGGTTCGGAGCCGAAAATGTATGGCCCGACGAAGAATCCCTGGAACGAGGCGATCACGCCGGGCGGATCGAGCGGCGGCGCCGCTTCCGCCGTGGCGGCACGGCTCGTTCCGCTCGCGGAGGGTTCGGATGGCGGCGGCTCGATCCGCGTGCCGTCGTCCTGTTGCGGCCTGGTCGGCCTGAAACCGTCACGCGGCCGGATCACGCTCGGCCCGCAGGTCGCTGATGCTCTCCATGGCGGCGCGCTGACCTTCTGCATCACGCGGACGGTGCGCGACGCAGCGGCCTATCTCGACGCCACCGCCGGTGGCCTGCCGGGCGATCCCTATGATGCAGCCAGGCCCGCCGCCGCATGGCTCAGCCAGATCGCCGGCGGCCCCGGTCGGCTGCGAATCGGCTATACGCTGAAACCCGCCTGGGGTGCGTCCCTCGCGCCGGAGGTAGCCGATACGCTGCTGTCGAGCTTGCGCCTCCTCGAAAACCTCGGACATATCGTCGAGGAGCATGATCTCGGCATCGAGCTCAAGCCGGTCTGGGATGACTATAACATCGTCGTCGCCGGCGAGTTGGCCGCCGAATATGAACAATTCCCGTCCATGGCCGGTCGTGACATCGCGCTCGAGGAATACGCGCTAATCAACCGCGCCATTGTCGAACGCGGCAGGGCACTTTCTGCAATCGGCCTGTCTAAGGCGATCGCCGCCAATCGGCTTGCCACGATACGGATCGCCGCCGACCTCGCGCCCTATGACATCTTCCTGACGCCGACGCTGACGCAATTGCCGCGCCCGCTCGGCTATTGGTCGATGGAGGCGGCCGATCTCGATGATTATCTCGACCGCTGGCAGGACGCCGGCTACATGTTCGCCTTCAACATCTCCGGCCTGCCGGCCATGTCGCTGCCGATGGCGGTGACTGAGAAGAATATTCCCGTCGGCATGCAGATCGTCGGCCGCCATGGCGACGAATCGACCCTGCTACGCCTGGCCCAGCAGATGGAAACCGAAGTCCAATGGCACAAACGCCGGCCACCAGGATACTGAAACGCAAAATCCCCCGCAGACGATCCCGCGAGGGATTTTGAAACAGGCTGCTATGTCGATCAGGCCGCGATGGCTTCCTGGTCGTGGAACATCTTGGCGAGGTTGAGGAAGCAGATCATGCCGTTGTCGCGAGCGATGATGCCGTCCGTGTAAGCCTTGTCGAACGAGGTGGTGATTTCGGGCGCCGGCTGCACTTCCGAACTCTTGATCGTCAGGATATCCGAAACGCGGTCGACCAGCATGCCGATGATCATGCTGCGAACCTCGGTGACGACGATGGCCGAGCGCTCGTTGGCGGCCGTCGATGGCATGCCGAGCTTATAGGCAAGATCGATAATCGGGATGACCGTGCCGCGCAGGTTCATGACGCCGACGACATCTTTCGGTGCATGTGGGATCGGCGTCGACGGCGCCCAGCCGCGGATTTCGCGGATCGTCGTCGTCTTGACGCAGAATTCCTGGTCGTGCAGACGGAACGCGATGATTTCAAGCGTATCGGTTTCGAAAATCGCGGTCGAATTCGCGTTGGCCATTCCTAAAACTCCTCCCAGCTCTCGGCTGTGTGAGCGATTGCGGCATTGCCACGGCTGGCAAGTGCCCGTGCGGGTTTCTGCGGCTTCGGCCGGGCGGGTACCGCGGCCGGCTTGGCGTCCTGTCGCATTGGGTCGGGTGCAGCTTTCAGTGGCTCGCCGGTCCTGGACGTTGCGAGCAACCGGTTGAGCGCGTCGACCTCGGTCGCCAGATTATGGCTCGCGGCGGTCGATTCTTCCACCATGGCGGCATTCTGCTGTGTGCCTCGGTCCATAGTTATAACAGCTTCGTTAATTTCCTTTAAACCGGCGGCCTGTTCGCGGGTCGATTCGACCATTGCGGCCGATATCCTGCACCTGGGCAAGCGCGCGCACTTCCTGGGCGACGGCGGCAAAGCCCCTTTTAAACTTTTCAAGCGCCCAAAATCATAAAGGGCTCGATTCGCACGCGAATCGAGCCCCTTCGTATTTTATTCCGTTCGAGCGTCGCTCAGTAGCGGACGACGACCCGGGTGCGGGCACGCCAGCCGGGCGGGCAATCGTCGATATATTTCCGGCCCCAACGGTCGCGGTAGTAGCACTGGCCCGGCTGGGCTGTCACCGCGCCGAGCACGCCGCCGATGGCGGCCCCGAGTGCGGCGCTGCGGACGTTGTTGCCAAGCAGACCGCCGATGATCGCGCCCGAAGTGGCGCCCACTGCGGCACCCTGTTCCGTCTGCGTGCAGCCCGCGACCGTCAAAGCCGCGAGAAGAACTGCAATTGCCTTATACATATAGAATGCCTCCGTCTGAATGCCGCCCACCGGACGGCTCAGGATAAGTCCCTTCTGCCCCGATCTCTCAAGTCGCCGAAGCCCAGACGCGAGCGCTAGTGAGCAAAAAAGGTCAGAATGTGAAATTGTTTCGAGGCAATAGACAAATATTTCATTAACCTTAAGGAAACGTAAACCCGAGCCCCGCATGATTGGCCGGGCGACAGGCGCCGATGTCTGGCCCCTACCCCCCGAATAGCCATGTTCATTGCGCCGTCTTGATGTCGGTCAAAGCGGCGCAGCCTTATGTATTCCAGACATAGTATGGGCTTCACCGCATATTGATGCGTTGTTACGCCGCGGAAGAGGATGAATTCATCGGGCAGGGGTTGACCGTTGGAATGATTCCAAACAAAACAGTCGGTGAATTTTGGAGACTGAGATGGAATTCGAAGCATTTTTCAAGGACGCGCTCGACGGCCTGCATAAGGAAGGCCGCTATCGTGTCTTTGCCGATCTCGAACGCAAGGCAGGGCAATTTCCCAAGGCAGTGCGCCACACCGAGAACGGCCAGCAGGAAGTGACCGTCTGGTGCTCCAATGACTATCTCGGCATGGGCCAGCATCCCAAAGTGATCGCGGCCATGAAAGAGGCGATCGATGCCTGCGGCGCCGGCGCCGGCGGCACCCGCAACATATCCGGCACGAATCACTATCACGTTCTGCTCGAACGCGAGCTTGCCGACCTGCACGGCAAGGAAGCGGCCCTGCTGTTCAATTCCGGCTATATGTCCAACTGGACCACGCTTTCGACCCTCTGTTCGAAGATTCCGGGAACAATCGTGTTCTCGGACGCCGGCAACCACGCTTCGATGATCGAAGGTATCCGCCATTCGAAATGCGAGCGCGTGATCTTCAAGCACAATGATCTCAACGACCTCGCGGAAAAACTCGCTGCCGCTGATCCCAGGGCACCGAAGATCATCGCCTTCGAATCGGTCTATTCGATGGATGGCGACATCGCCCCGATCAAGGCGATCTGCGACATCGCCGATCAATTCGGTGCAATGACCTATCTCGACGAAGTCCACGCCGTCGGTCTGTACGGCCCGCGCGGCGGCGGCATTGCCGAGCGCGACGGCCAGATGCATCGGCTTACCGTCATCGAAGGCACGCTCGGCAAGGCTTTCGGCGTCATGGGTGGCTATATTACCGGCTCGGCGGCACTCTGCGACTTCATCCGCTCGTTCGCGTCCGGCTTCATCTTCACCACCTCGCTGCCGCCGGCGATCGCTGCCGGCGCACTGGCCTCGATCCAGCATCTCAAGGCAAGCCCGTTCGAGCGCGCCCGACATCAGGACCGGGTTCGCAGGCTGCGCGCTTCGCTCGATGCTGCCGGCATTCCGCACCTCGTCAATCCGAGCCATATCGTGCCGGTCATGGTCAAGGATGCGGCCAAGTGCAAATGGATCTCCGACCTGCTGCTCGACAATTTCGGCGTCTATGTCCAGCCGATCAATTATCCGACAGTGCCGAAGAAGACCGAGCGGCTGCGCATCACGCCGGCCCCCTATCATTCAGACGCGGATATAGAACACCTCGTCAACGCGCTCCATTCACTGTGGTCGCAATGCGCGCTGGCTCGCGCCGTCGCCTGACGAAAAGAGCCTTTCATGGCTGGTGAAAGGCTCTGAGGCCGGCTTGCCTTCCGAGTGCGGATCGTCTTGAGATGATCCGCATTTTGTTTGTGGGGCAAGCATGGAATACCGCATCAATCAACTCATCGATCATGCGCTCGCGGCGAACCGCGTTACAGGCACCGTGGTCCTCGTTTATCGCGACGGCGAACCCGTCTTTCGCCGCGCCGCCGGCTTTGCCGACCGCGAGGCTAGCAAACCTGTCGGCTTCGACAGCATCTTCCGGCTCGCCTCGGTGACCAAGCCGCTGGTCGCAGCGACCGCGCTCGCCATGGTCGAACGCGGTCTGCTCAGCCTTTCGGACACGGCAGCCAGTCACTTACCATGGTTTCATCCACGCCTCGAAACCGGCGAAGTGCCTGATATCACCGTCCATAATCTCCTCACCCACACATCCGGCCTGACCTACAATCCGGCGCTCGAACGACTGCCGCCGGACATGGCGGTCAGTCTCGGCCTTTCTGACACCGACCTCGATTTCGAGGCGAATTTCAGCCGCTTGAATGCCGTGCCCCTACCCTTCCGGCCCGGCAACCAATGGGCTTACGGGCCATCGATCGACGTGCTGGGCGCCATCATTGCCAAGCTCCATGGCGGCAGCCTGGAAGAGGCTGTGGTGCACTATGTCTGCAACCCACTTGGCCTCGCCGACACCCGCTTCCATGTCACCGACCCCGAACGGCTGGCGGTGCCCTATGCCGATGCCGTTCCTGCCCCGATCCGCATGCCCGATCCCTGGACGTCGGCAGACGCCGATGGCTGGACGATTGCCTTCTCGCCGTCACGCATCTTCAATCCGAAGGCCTATCAATCCGGCGGCGCCGGCATGGCGGGCACAGCCGGCGAGATCATGACCTTCCTCGAAGCCCTGCGGCTCGGCGGCCGCGGCATCCTCAAGACCGAGACTGTGGACATGGCTTTCACCAACCGGATCGGCGCGGTCAATCGCGACGAACCCGGTGTGAAATTCGGCTATTTCGGCGCGGTGGTCGAGGACCCGACGGCGGCTGGCACACCGCAATCAAGAGGCACCATTTGCTGGGGCGGCGTCTATGGCCTCAACTGGTTCATCGACAGGGAAAATGCGCTGAGCGTGCTGTCGGTCACCAACAATGCGCTGGAAGGCTGCATGGGGGAGTTTCCGGCGCGGATCACAGAGGCGGTGTATGGGGTTTGATGGCCGGGCAACAGAGTGCGGCGTTGTGCTTGCGGCGGATCCTTCGAGGCCTAATTCCGCTTCGCGTCATTAGGCACCTCAGGATGAGGGCGTGGGTGTGGCGCTGCAGGCGCCCCAATCTCAGCTTGCCGTAAGGGTGCTTGTGGCACTCCGGTCGCCCCACTCTCCCCTAACCCTGGGCACTCTTGCGGCGCAGCCGGAAAAGCCTCGAAGGGTCCTGCCCCAGATTCCCCGGCATTCGACTCAAATCTCGCACCAGCGCGTCGGGCCTTCAGGCCGCAGCAGCCGTCCTCTCGACGATCTCACCCGCCAGCCGCCGTGCCTCTGCATCAACGGCAAACACATCCTCCATCGAGGACGCCGCTTCCACCGACACCATCGCCTCCATCACGCTCTCGGTGATCTCGGCCATGTCGAGAAAGCCCGTTCGGCCATCGATGAACGCCTCCAGCGCCACTTCCTTGGCGGCATTGAGCACCGCACCCTGCACACCACCGCGGCGCATCGCCACGCGGGCGAGCCGCATGGCCGGGAAGCGCGCCTCGTCCGGCGCCTCGAAATCGAGCCGCGCCAGCCTGGCGAAATCGAGCCGTTCGACGGCAAGGTTCGGCCGGCGTGGATGGCTGAGCGCATAGCCGATCGCGGTGCGCATATCCGGACAGCCGAGCTGCGCCAATACCGAGCCATCGGTATAGCCGACCATGGAATGGATGACCGATTGCGGATGCACGATCACCTCGATCTGCTCCGGCGCGACGGCAAACAGGTGCTTTGCCTCGATCATCTCCAGCGCCTTGTTGAACATCGAGGCGGAATCAATCGAGATCTTCAGGCCCATCGACCAGTTGGGATGGGCGCGTGCGGTCGCCGCCGTGACATTGGCCATCTGCTCGCGGCTCCAGGTGCGGAACGGCCCGCCGGAAGCAGTGAGCACGATCCGCTCCAGCGCATGCCGCTGGTTTTCCTCAAGCACCTGGAAAATCGCATTGTGTTCACTGTCGACCGGGATCAGCTTGCCGCCGCCGGCTTGGACCGCCTTCAGGAAGAGGTCCCCGGCGGAGACCAGACATTCCTTGTTGGCAAGCGCAATGTCCGCCCCGCGCTTGGTCGCGGCCAGCGTCGGCGCCAGCCCGGCCGTGCCGACGATCGCCGCCATCACCCAGTCGGACTGCATCTCCGCCGCCTCGACCAGGCCGTTCCTGCCGGCAGCAACCGCGATATCGGTGTCGCTCAAAGCATCCTTGAGATCGTGATAGCGACTGTCGTCGGCAGTAACCACAAGGCGGGCGCCCGACACCCGCGCCTGGGCAGCCAGCAGTGCGATATTGCCGTTGCCGGTGAGTGCCGCGACCTCGATCCGGTCGTCGCCCTTGAGCTGGGAGAGCACGTCGAGCGTGCTGCAGCCGATCGAGCCGGTGGAACCGAGAATGGTGATCGTGCGCGCGCTCATGTTCCCGATTGCCTTTTCGCGTCCGTCATTGCGCCCTCTCTACAGAAGCTTGCTCCGGACGGCAAGGCGGGATGCGATCACGCCGCCTTGAGCGAATCACGCCTCGATGTCGACTTGCCTGGTTTCCTTGCCGAGCAAGAGCGCGATCAGCGTCAACACCGCCATGGCGGAGAGATAGACGCCGACCCAGAACGGGCTGCCCCCGCCCATCTTCCACAGCGCTATGGCGATGAACGGCGCCACGGCGGCACCGAGGATCGACGAGACATTGTAGGAAATGCCCGAGCCCGTATAGCGGACATTGGACGGGAAGAGTTCCGGCAGCAGCGCGCCCATCGGCCCGAAGGTAATGCCCATCAGCGAAAAGCCGATGATCAGCCAGGCCATGACGCCGAACGTGCCGAGTTTCAGCAAGGGCACCCAGAGGAGGCCGAAAAGGATGATGCCGAGCGTGACATAGATCAGCGTCTTGCGGCGCCCCCATTTCTCGGCCCAGGGGCCGGAGACATAGGTGAAGATGCCGAAGAACACCACGCCGATGATCATCATCAGCACGAAGGTCGTATAGTCGTAGCCGAGGCCCGGCATTGCCGGCACCGCCGGCGGCTGCACCGCTGGCGGGTTGACTGGCGCGCGACCATAGGCCAGCGAGAACGTCGTCATCAGGTAGAAGAGAACATAGGTCGCCAGCATGTAGAACGTGCCGAGGATGACCTCCGTCGTATGGGTGGAGAACACCGCGGTGAACGGCACCTTCCTGACCTGGCCGGTGCGCACCGTCTTCTCGAAGGCAGTGCTTTCAACCAGACTCAGGCGCACCCAGAGACCGATCACCACCATGACGGCGGAGAACAGGAAGGGCACGCGCCAGCCCCAGGAGAGGAAGGCGGCAGACGGCAGAGCCGGATTGTCGGATGGCAATATGGCCGCAATGATGAGGAAGAGACCATTGGCGATGATGAAGCCGATCGGCGCGCCTAGCTGCGGAAACGTGCCGTATATGGCGCGTTTTCCCTTGGGCGCATTCTCCGTCGCCACCAGCGCCGCCCCGCTCCATTCGCCACCGAGCGCAAAGCCCTGGGCGATGCGCAGGATGACCAGCAGCAGCGGCGCGAACCAGCCGACACTCGGATAGGTCGGCAGCGTGCCGATCAGGAACGTGGCGATGCCCATGGTCAGCAGCGCGCCGACCAGCGTCGCCTTGCGTCCGTGGCGGTCGCCGAGATGGCCGAAGAAGATGGCGCCAAGCGGCCGCGCCACCATGGCCGCGCCGAACACGGCGAAGGAGGCGAGCAGCGCCGTCGTCTCATTGCCCTTCGGAAAGAACAGATGCGGGAAAACCAGCACTGCCGCCGTCGCATAGACATAGAAATCATAGAATTCGATGGTCGTGCCGATCAGGCTCGCCAGGATGACGCGCGACCGCGTATTGGCCGGAACGGCGACCGATCTCGCCGCCTCAGAAACCGATGCCATAGGCTCCCTCCATATTTTCTTGTTTAAATCTGGCCTATACCAAACGGCGAGATTGCAAAAGCGGAAATATAAGCGACCAAACAGGGCAGGCCTTCATCAACCAAAAATGCACCGAAATCCGACAAAGGCTTGATCACGGTCAAATCCCGTAACCTTCCGGGATGCTTCACCTTGTATAAGTGCTGCAAACGCGCCAATTTGAACGGCGCGGCTGAAGGGAAAGAGAGTGATGGGCCTGGGACATTATGCGGGATTTCTGAGCGGCGTCCTGCTCCTGCTGCTGATGCCGGGGCCGACCAACACGCTGATCATGACGGCCGGCGCCACCCAGCCGCTGCGGCGCATGCTGCCGATGCAGCTTGCCGAAGTCACGGCCTATAGTATCGCGGTGTCGCTGCTGCTCCTGCTTGAGGCGGCGCTGGGCAATTGGCGCTCGCTTGGCGCCGTCACCCTGAAATCGATCGCAATCGCCATCATCCTGCTGCTCGCTTACCGGCTCTGGCATCGGCGCAAATTGGCGGCAGCCGATTCCGGCACGCTGATCACGCCGAAAGCGATCTTCTTCGTCACACTCTTCAACCCGAAAAGCCTGGTCTTCGCCTTCGCCATTTTCACCCCGATCCAGACCGTCTCCGACTGGGCCGTCAAGCAGGCGCTGTTCGCCGTGCTGGTGATCGTCTGCGGCTGGGCCTGGATCGGCGCCGGCCATCTGCTGGCGACCGGCCGGCTGCGCGGCAGCAGTTTTATCCCGGCATTGTCGGCCGTGGCGCTGTGTTGCTTCGCCCTTTATCTCGGCAGCACGGTGGTCGCCGATGCTGCCGCGATAGCGGGTTGAGCTGGGAAGGATATCATTTGCCTCGCACGATCCTGACAAGCCGTGCCGTCGGCTTGCCCGCTGCGGCGTCTCTATAGTCCTGATAAGTCAGGCGACCGCTGAGATAGGCTCGCTCCATGCGACGGCAAAAGCTTTGCGGCAAGATAGCAGCGTTCATGTCGAACATCGCCGCCATGGCCTCGCGCCGATCGCCCTGATACCGGTTCATGTCGTTGATGCACTTTGCCATCACTTTGGCGCGAACATCCGGCCTCGTTCTGGCAATTTCCCTATACTTGACGAACTGCGGTTCGCTGACGACGCAGCCGGCAAGGCTCAGAGACAGGGTCGCAATGGCGACCACGTTCAAAATTCTCATCAAAAATCCCCCGATGGACATCCTCGTCTATCGGCTGCGGCTATAACGCGCAACGTGTTTGCAGAACGCGCTACACCTTTCAAAACAGGTGCGGCATTTCAGCCACCGTAAGACGAGCCAGCAGATCGGCCAAGGTTGTCGCCTCGCCGTCGCTCAGTTTCAGGCCCACGGACCGTTCCACGGCCGCAGCATAGACTGGCCACATCTGTCGGCGCAAAGCGCGCCCTTCGTCGGTGATCTCAAGCAGTTGCCCGCGTTTGTCGTCTTCACAGGGCATGCTGGCGACGAGGCCTGTCTCTCTCATGCGATCAAGCAGGCGCGATAGGTTATACTGCGCGAGCAGCAGTTTCGCTTGCAGATCGCGCGGACGCATGGGCCTGCCGCGCTCCAACTCCAACAAGACATCATACCATTCGAGCGGCGGGAGATCCGCGGCCTTCAGCGCCGTCTGCACACTGCCCATGGCAACCGCGTGGGCGCGGACCAGGCGGGTCCAGGCGAGGATCGTGACATCTGACGGTTTTGACATAGGCGCAGGATAACAGATCAATGCAATTACATCAACATTGACATATCGATGCAATTGCATCAATATACAGACAACCGGATTGAAAGGAGAAGAAGATGTCCCGACTGCCATTGCTGGTGAGCCACCACCTCTGCCCCTATGTTCAGCGCGCGGCGATCGTTGCTGCGGAGAAGGGCGTGGTGCTCGATCGTCAGGCGATTGATCTCGCCGCCAAGCCCGACTGGTTTCTGGCGCTGTCGCCGACCGGCAAGACTCCGCTGCTCCTGGTCGTTGATCGCGATGGATGCGAGCATCCGCTGTTCGAGAGCGCCGCCATAGCGGAATATCTCGACGAGACGGGCGAAGGTCCGGCGCTCATGCCCGCGGATTCGATCGCACGTGCTCGGACGCGCGCCTGGGTCGAATTCGCTTCAGCCGTTCTTGCCGACATAGCCGGATTTTATTCGGCCAGCGATCAGGCTGCGTTCGAGGCAAAACGCGAAGCGATAGTGAAGCGATTTCGCCACATCGAGCGTGAGGTCGTCGGGCCTTGGTTTGCCGGTGACCAGTTCGGCCTCGTCGATGCAGCCTTTGGTCCGGTATTTCGCTATCTCGATGCCTTCGAAACGCTGGCCGACATCTATCTTGCGGACGGTCAGCCGAAATTGGCGGAGTGGCGCAAGGGTCTGGCCAGGCGGCCAGCCGTCGCGACCGCAGTTGCCGCAGACTATCCGGAACGGCTGCGCACGTTCCTGCTCGCGCGCGGCTCGCAGCTTTCGCGCCTGATCGCCGGAGCCATGGCTTCAACGGCACTGTGACCCTGCCCGATCCCCGCCGGCATCGCCGCCTGCAGCTGCGTCGAGACGACACGCCTCATGCCTGGCGGGTCGAGCAGGTGTCGATGTCGATCGCGTCCATTCGCTTCAGCCACTGAAGGCCGTCAGCGGTTGATAAAGTTCCGGCCGCCGGTCGCGAAAAAGGCCCCAGCCGCGCCGCTTGCGCTCGACCGCATCGAGGTCGAAGGTCGCCGTCAGCACCGTTTCGCTCGCCCGATCCGCCTCGGCAACCTTTGCGCCGGTCGGATCGGCGATGAAGGAGGATCCGTAGAAGGTGATCTCGGTATTGCGTTTTCCCGCTTCGATGCCAATGCGGTTGGAGGCGATGAGCGGCACCATATTGGCGCCGGCATGGCCCTGCATCACCCGCTGCCAGTGGTCACGGGAATCGATCTCCGGATCGAGCGGTTCCGAGCCGATCGCCGTCGGATAGAAGAGGATTTCCGCACCCTTGAGCGCCATGGCGCGCGCCGCTTCCGGAAACCACTGGTCCCAGCAGATGCCGACGCCGATCGTGGCAAACCGCGTCTTCCAGGTCCTGAAGCCGGTATCGCCTGGCGAGAAATAGAATTTTTCCGTATAGCCCGGTCCGTCCGGGATGTGGCTCTTGCGATAATTGCCAAGCACCGCGCCGTCGGCATCGATGATCGCCACGGAATTGAAATAAGCCTTGCCGGCCTGCTCGAAATAGCTGACCGGAAGCACCACGCCGAGTTCGGCAGCGAGTTTGGCAAAGCGGGCGATGATCGGATTGCCATCGAACGGTTTTGCGATATCGAAAAAATCGGCGATCTGGTCCTGGCAGAAATAGGGCGTGGCGAACAGTTCCTGGATCAGCACGATCTTGGCGCCGCGCGCCGCCGCCTCCCGCACCAGCCGCTCGGCCTTGGCGAAATTGTCCTCGATATCCCAGGTGCAGGACATCTGAGTGGCGGCGACGGTGACATTGCGCATCGAATTCTCCCGGTTACCCGGCGATCTTAGGGCAGCAGCCGGCCAAGCTCAAGACGGCCAGCCCTTCCGGCGCCATGACCGACCATCTTGAAAACCTTGGCGGAATTCCTATTTCGAACGGCGAGAGGACGACCTTTCGCTTCCCCCACATTCCCGGGACGGCCCGGCTTAAAGGAGATCAAGCCGTGGCTTGGATCATTCTCGTTTGCGCAGGCCTGCTGGAAGTCGTCTGGGCCTTCTTCATGAAGAAATCGGCCGGGTTCACGCTGCTTGTACCGAGCGCAATCACAGTCGTCACCATGATCGCAAGCGTCGTGCTCCTGTCGATTTCGATGCGGAGCCTGCCACTCGGCACAGCCTATACGATCTGGACCGGCATCGGCGCGGTCGGCGCCTTCGTCGTCGGTATCGCGGTGCTCGGTGAAGCAGCGACGCCGATGCGGCTCGCCGCTGGCCTGCTGATTGTGTCCGGCATTCTGGTGATGAAGTTTTCCGCCGTCGAATAGCAGGTCATGCGGCGCTACTCCTTTTGCAGCGACGGCCCGAAATCGCCGATGTCATAGCCAAGCCGTTCGAAGTCGACGGCATAGAAGATGGCAATCCGATGCGCCGTTTCGGCTGACATCGAAATCGACTGCGTAGCGCTTCGGCGCTCCCAGGGAACATCCGTCGCATTCACCAGACCCAATCTATCCAGCCGGTCGCGAATTTGCTGGACTGCGCCGTCTTCGAAGCGGAACAATTCGAGCCCGTCGAACAGGAATTCACTTTGCGGCCGGATGTGATTGTCGCGGATGAATGGATCGCGGGCATAGCGGGCAAACATGCGCTCGACCCAGGCGTCGAAGTTGATGGCTTTCTCCCGCTCCAGAACTCGCATCTTATATTCGCTGGCCAGCCGGTCGTACGGATTGCGGACGATGGTGAAGCCGAAATCGTAAAGCGCCGGCGGAACGAGTTTCGTCAGGATCGCGGCATGGAAATGCTGCGGCGTACATGGCAGATCCGGGATCAGGGCGCTGTAGCGCAATGCCTCGACGCCACCGCAGGTCTTGAGCATGGCCTCGACGCTCGTGCCCCCGGTCTTCGGGATATGCACGAAAAGCAGGATCCTGCCACCGAAGCGGAAAAGCGGCATGACCTAGCCTTTCTGCCGCGCATGGTCCGGCGGCTGGCCTGTCGCCCGCCGGAGATGGGCGAGCAGCCCCTCCACCAATGCATCGAAGGTAACCCGGCAGCGTGGTGACGTCCGCATGTCCTCGTGCATTGCCACCCAGGTTCCGAGCGACATTTCGAAATCCGGCAGCAGCCGCACCATATCGGGATCGTCCTCAACCAGTCCCACCTGGCAGAGGCCGATACCGCCGCCCCTGCGGATGGCGGCCAGCTGCGCCAGGTTGCTGTCCGTCCGGAAGGTAAAGCGTATGTCATCCAGCATCGGATAGCGCTTGGCCATGGCGCGGATATAGGCTTGCTGGCGATCGAAGCCTATCAGGCGGTGGCCAAGCGCCTGATCGAAATTCTCGGGCGTGCCATGGCGATCGAGATAGCGGCGATGCGCAAACAGGCCGAGCGGCAGCTGGCCGATGCGGCGCACCACCAGCGCCTCCTGCGATGGTTCGGCCATGCGCACCGCGATATCCGCCTCGCGATTGAGGATGTCCTCCACCAGGTCGGTGGTCGAAAGCTCGATCTGCAGATCGGGATAGTCATCCTGCAGACGCGCCAGGATCGGCGGCAGCACCTCGACCCCGATCACCTCGCTGGCGCTGATCCTGACCGTGCCGCTGACGCGGCCGGCATCGTCGGCGGCCGTGCGCAGCAGTGCGGCCGTGGTCGAGGAGAGGATCTCGGCAAAAGGCTTCAGCGCCACCGCAGCCTCTGTCGGCAGCAGGCCTTGCGGCGAGCGGGTGAAGAGCTGCCGGTCGAGCGCCTGCTCCAGGCCTTCGATATGCCGGCCGACCGTCGGCTGGGTCAGGCCGAGCTCGCGCGCCGCGGCCGAAAGGCACCGTGCTCCAGCACGGCCAATAAGGTCCGGTAAAAATCCCAGCTCGGTTCAGCCATAAATTTCCGTATAGCCATTCAACGGATTTCGACAATTTTGTTTATCGCCTTTCACGTTCATTGTCATCTCACCAACCACGGAGAACGACAATGACTGCTCAAAACTCTTCCAGGATCGCCCTTGTCCTCGGCGCCACCGGCGGCATCGGCGGCGCTGTCGCCAAGACCCTCGCCGCCCGCGGCTGGACGATCCGGGCGCTTCACCGCCATGCCACAGCCCAGCAGGCCAAGGAGCCGGCGTATGACTGGCGGCAGGGCGATGCCATGGTCGCGGCAGATGTGCTGGCCGCCGCCCGAGGCGTCGACGTGATCGTCCATGCCGTCAACCCGCCCGGCTATGTCCGCTGGGGTGAGCTGGTTCTGCCGATGATCGACAACACGATCGCCGCGGCGCAGGCGACCGGCGCCCGCATCGTGCTGCCGGGCAATGTCTACAATTTCGGGCCGGACGCCTTCCCGATCCTCTCCGAGGAAAGCCCGGAATATCCGCAGACCAGGAAAGGTGCGATCCGGAYGGAAATGGAAGCACGGCTGAAGCGTGCCGCCGACACGGGAACACCTGTCATTGTCGTCCGCGCCGGCGACTTTTTCGGGCCGGGTGCGGCCAACAACTGGTTCTCGCAGGGGCTGGTCACGGCCGGCAAGCCGGTCAAGTCGGTCATGTATCCCGGCAAGTCAGGCGTGGGTCATCAATGGGCCTATCTGCCTGATGTTGCCGAGACCATGGCACGGCTCATCGAGCGCGGCAGCGCGCTCGACAACTACGCCGCCTATCACATGGACGGCGTCTGGGATCATGACGGCCGGCAGATGATCGGCGCCATCGAAAAGGCGATCGGCCACAAGGTCAAGATCCGCGCTTTCCCCTGGTTCGTGGTCCCGGCGCTGGCCCTGTTAATCGCGTTTTTCCGCGAGGTCTGGGAGATGCGCTATCTCTGGAAACAACCGATCCGGATGGACAATGCCAAGCTCGTCGCCGAACTGGGCGAAGAGCCGCACACGCCGATCGACAAGGCCGTCCACGATACGCTGTCCGCCTTCGGCTGCCTCGACAACAAGGCCGCGTCGAAAAACGGGCGGCCCGAGCAGGTCATGTTTCTTGCATGATCACCGTCAGGCGCCCGTCCGCTTCGGCTCGCGCGACGAGTTTCACATAGTGAGAGACGCTACGATGTGGCGTCTCCGCCGCATGCTGATGGGTGGCGGTGATCACCATGACATCGGCGCCGGCCGCCTCCGCCGCGGCAATCCCGGCCGGTGCATCCTCGAATACAAGGCAGTCGGCAGCCGAGACGCCAAGCCTTGAGGCGGCCGCGAGAAACCCATCAGGATTGGGTTTGCCGCGCGTCACATCTTCCGCAGTGACCATCACATCCGGCGCCGGAATGCCGGCCGCATTCATTCTTCGCATAGCGAGCTCGAGTGTCGCCGAGGTCACCACCGCCCAGCGATCGCGCGGCAGCGACTTCAGGAATGCGACGACGCCATCGATCGCCACGACGCCATCCACGTCTTCCAATTCTCCACGCTCGACCCATTTGACCTCCGCGTCGAGATCGATATCCGCCAGGTTCTGCCGGCGAATGGTATCGGCCGCTCGGACGCCATGGATGGTCGGCAGGAAGCGCTCGACATCGATGCCGTGGCGCGTTGCCCAGGCGCTCCAGACGCGCTCGGCGGCGGCGATGGAGCTCAGGAGCGTGCCGTCCATGTCGAACAGCAATGCGGCATAGGATTTCTGCGAGAATGTCATCGTTTTTTCCGGCTCAGTGTCTCCGCACTGGCTGGACGGCCTGGGCGACAAAGTCAACCCGTCGAGACGCGATAAGTCCGGCATGACGCTTCGGCAAAAGGTGATTTTTGCCGGCTCATTAAGCATGTCGGTAAAATCGCGAACCTCTTGGTCACCCAGGGAACAGGTTGGAAAGGCAAGATTAGTATTTGCTGAATATGATCGCTGCAAGGGCCGTCATTTTATCAACGGTCCACTAGGAAACAGTTCGATGAAAGACATCGTCGCAGCCAAGGAAATCATCGCTTTCGCTATCGTCGCTCTCTTGACGATCTCGACTGGTGCCCTGGCCTTCACCGGCAGTGCCACCTCCGCCAGCGCAGAAAACACCGTCATCACCCGCCTCGGCTAAGCCGAGCCGAGAGCAACACACCGACGACGATCAGCCTGAGACTACCGTCGAATTCCCGTTACGAGCGGAGCGCCATCGAGGCAATCCCCCTCCGCTTCCAAGGTCTCCAAAAAGCTTCTCGACGAAGCGATCGACCACCGCTCCCAAACTTCATGCCAATCCGAAAGCCGCACCGCCGGGCTTTCTGCATCTCATAAAAGCACCCGCGCTCTGATCGACACGCTTCATCGATCGGAATTCTTAGACGCGCCGGCAGCAAAGGTCGTGACGAAGTCATCGACCTCCTGGGCCAGCCGCGTCGGCGGCAAGCCGACAAAACGACCTTCGAGACTGATGTTGATCACGCCATGCACGGCGCCGAACAGGGTGCGCGCACGAATCGACCGCGCTTCATCGCTCAGACCCGGCTGCAACTCATGCAGCGGCTCCGCAATAAGATCCATGAGATGCAGATGTTGCTCGAGATGCCATTGCGGCGGCGTCCCGTCATCGGGAAGCCGATGCTCGAACAAAGCTTTCCAGAGATTACGATGCGCGATGGCGAAATCGAGATATTTGCGGGCGAGATTGCGCAGCCGGTCGGTCGGCGGACTGTCCTTTACAGCGGAAATCGCCAGAGACTGCTCCAATGCCGCGAGCGTCAGCGAATTGACGTGGACCACCAGTTCGTCGAGATCGGCAAACACCGTATAGAGCCCGCCCAGCGCACATTGCGCGTCCTGCGTGACGTCACGGGCACGCAGCGACGCCAGCCCATCGGCAGCGATCCGGTTGCGCGCAGCCTCGATCAGGCGCGTGCGCAGATCCTCCCGCTTCAATTCCCGTTTTCCTGTCATTAACCAATCTTCTGCGTTTGTGAACGATGTTCAGAATAAATCTTGAACATCGTTCGTATTTCTGTCAAAACCATTTCGTGAACATCGTTCATAAACGGAGACAGGAAAATGTTCAAACAGATTCTGACCCTCATACGTGGCCAGGCTTTCGAAGCCGAACAGCAGTTCGTCGATCGTCACGCCCTGCCGCTTCTGGCCCAACAAATCCGCGAAGCGGCCGACGCCATCCAGACCGCCAGGCATGCCGTCGCCATGGCGATTGCCCAGAGCCAGCAGGAAGAGGCACAGCACCGCGCCCTCGCCGCCAGGATGAAAGACCTGGAAGAGCGCACCATCGCGGCGCTCGAACAGGGCAAGCACGCCCTGGCGCGCGATGCCGCGGAAGCCATCGCGCTGATCGAAACGGAGTGCGAAACCTCCGTGAAAGCGCAGGCGCAGTTTGCCGCCGAGATTTCCAAGCTGCAGGCCGTCGTCCTCGCTTCCGAAATGCGGTTGCGCGAACTCAAGCGCGGCGAACGGCTGGTGCGGGCCACCGAAAGCACCCAGCGCCTCAGCCACGCCATGCCCGAAGGTCTCGCGACCTTGCGCGACGCCGAGGAAACCCTGGAACGCCTGCGTCGTCGCCAGCAGCAAGTCGACCTGACCGCAGCGGCCCTGGCCGGCATGGACGGCGCGGTCGATCCGGCCACGATCATCGACAGGCTGGCGGAAGCCGGCTGCGGCACGCCTCTGCGCCGCTCTGCCGACGATGTGCTTGCCCGTCTCAGATCGCGAATGAACCCCGGCACTTGAACGTCTTCAACTCAATCGAAGGAACACGACTATGAATGAAGGTTTCCAGAAACATTCCCCGGCTTGGATCAGCTTTTCTTATTTGAGCTTCGGCGTCGCCGCACTCATGCTGGCGCTCGGCATCTACCTGATGCCGCTCGACCTTTGGGGCAAAGGCTATCTCACCATGGGTATTCTGATGCTGGTCCAGACGACGGTGAATGTCACCAAGACGCTCAGGGACAATCAGGAGGCGGAAAAACTGATCCGCAAGGTCGAAGACGCCAAGACGGAAAAGCTGCTCTTCGGCATCAAAGGCACCGACGCGAATTAACAAGTCTTAACCACACCACAGAGTTGTTGAACGCAGAAAGATTTGCGTAACCAACTCTGTGGCTTTCTCTCCCGACACCGAAAGGGAAGCCCGATGCAACGCAATCTCATGACGTCGAAGAAGTTCGCGCCGCTGTTCTGGACGCAATTCCTCACCGCGTTCAACGACAATTTCCTCAAGAACACATTGGTGTTCCTGATTCTCGTGCAGATGAGCGCCTCCGATGGCGAAGCACTGGTGACCCTTGCCGGCGTGATCCTGATCGTGCCCTTCCTGCTGTTTTCGGCCATCGCCGGCGAACTCGCCGACAAATATGACAAGGCAAAAATTGCCGAACTCCTGAAGCGCTGCGAAATCGCGGTCGCGGCGCTCGCCGTCATTGGCCTCGCTTTCTCCTCGATCTGGGTCCTGATGCTCTCTCTGTTCGGCTTCGGCGTCGTTTCATCGCTGTTCGGCCCGATCAAATACGGCATCCTGCCCGATCACCTCGAGCGCAAGGAATTGCCCAAGGCCAATGCCTGGATCGAGGGCGGCACCTTCATTGCCATCCTTTCAGGCACCATCACTGCCGCCTTTGCCTTTGAAAAAGGCGGCAACGTGCTGGTGTTCGGTGCAATGATGATGGGCCTTTCGGTGATCTGCTGGCTGTCGAGCCGGATGATTCCTGCGACCGGTCGCAAGGCGCCGGACCTCGCCATCGACAGGAACGTTATCCGTTCGAGCTATAATCTCGTCACGGAAATCCGCCATGACAAGCGGCTCTGGCGCTCGGCTCTGATGAACTGCTGGTTCTGGCTCGTTGGCGCCTTCGTGCTCTCCATCCTGCCGCCCATGGTCAAGGAACTGCTCGGCGGCTCGGAAATCATCGTACCCGTCTATCTCACCGTTTTCGCTATTGCCGTTGCCGTCGGCTCGGCGATTGCCGCCTGGATGTCAGCCGGTCGCGTCGTCCTGCTGCCAGCCCCGGTCGGCACCGCTCTGCTTGCCGTCTTCAGCCTCGATCTTGCCTGGAATCTCTGGGGCCTGCATTCCGCAACCCATGCGACTGATATCAGTGCCTTCTTCGCCGGTCCGAACACCATCCGCGTCGCCATCGACCTTGCCGGCCTCGCGCTCGCCGGCGCCTTTGTCGCCGTACCGACCTTCGCAGCGCTGCAGACCTGGGCGCATGAAGACCATCGTGCCCGCGTCATCGGCGCTGCCAATGTGCTGTCGGCGCTGTTCATCACCGTTGGCCTCGGCATTGTCGCCGGCTTGCAGAAGCTTGGTCTGACTATCCCTGAAATCCTCATCGGCTTGGGCGTGATCAATCTTGTCGTCGCCTGGGCGATGCTCAAGACCCTGCCGACCAACCCGTTCCGCGATTTCATTTCCATCCTGTTCCGGGCCTTCATGCGGCTGGAGGTCGATGGGCTGGAGAACATCAAGAAGGCCGGTCCGGCACCGATCATCGCGCTCAACCATGTCAGCCTGCTCGACGGCGCGCTGGCGCTCGCCATCACCGAGGAAGAGCCGGTCTTTGCGGTGGACTATAAGATCGCCCAGGCTTGGTGGGTTAAGCCCTTCCTGAAATTCGCCAAATTCCTGCCGCTCGACCCGACCAAGCCTATGGCGACCCGGTCGTTGATCAAGGTGGTCCAGGATGGCCATCCGATCGGCATTTTCCCGGAGGGACGGCTGACCGTCACCGGCACGCTGATGAAGGTCTATGACGGCGCCGCCATGGTGGCCGACAAGACCGGCGCCATGGTCGTGCCTGTCCGCATCGACGGCCTGGAAAAGAGCTATGCCTCCTATATGAACGACGGCAAGATCCGCCGCCGCTGGTTCCCCAAGGTCAAGGTCACCGTTCTCGAACCGGTCAAGCTGGAAGTGCCTGCCGAACTCAAGGGCCGCAAGCGTCGCACCGCCGCCGGTGCCGCCCTCTACAAGGTGATGTCGGACCTGATGTTCCGGACCTCGGACACGTCCTCCACGCTGCTGGAGCGTGTCGTCGATGCTGCGCAGGAATACGGCATGAAGAAGCTCGCCGTCGAGGATCCGGTCACCGGCAAACTCACTTACTCCAAGCTGCTCACCGGTGCCGCCGTGCTCGGCGCCAAGTTCCGCACGATGTTTGCCGAGGACAATATCGGTGTCATGCTGCCGAATGCCAATGGCGCTGCCGCCACGATCCTGGGGCTGATGACAGCGGGCAAAGTGCCGGCCATGCTGAACTTCACCGCCGGTGCCGCCAATATTCTTTCGGCCTGCAAGGCGGCAAAGGTCGAGCATGTGCTGACCTCCCGCGCCTTCGTCACCCAGGCCAAGCTTGGCCCGGTGGTCGAGGAACTGCAGAAGCAGGTGAAAATCGTCTGGCTCGACGACCTCCGCGCCCAGGTGAGCCTGTTCGACAAGATTCGCGGCCTCCTTCACAAAGCCCGACCACTGGTGAAGCGTGCGCCCGACGATCCGGCCGTGATCCTTTTCACCTCGGGCTCCGAGGGCACGCCGAAAGGCGTGGTGCTGACCCACCRCAACATCCTGTCCAATGCCGCCCAGGCCGCTGCCCGCATCGATTTCCACAGCGGCGACAAGGTGTTCAACATCCTGCCGGTGTTCCATTCCTTCGGCCTGACGGCCGGCACGATATTACCGCTGATCTCGGGCGTGCCGGTCTATTTCTACCCGTCGCCGCTCCACTATCGCGTCGTGCCGGAACTGATCTACATTTCCAATGCCACGATCATCTTCGGCACAGACACTTTCCTCAACGGCTATGCCCGGACCGCGCATCCTTATGATTTTCGCTCGATCCGCTACATTTTCTCCGGCGCCGAGCCGGTAAAAGCCTCGACCCGCGAAACCTATATGGAGAAATTCGGGCTGCGCATTCTCGAAGGCTATGGCGTTACCGAAACCGCGCCGGTGATCTCGATCAACACGCCGATGTACAACAAGTCGGGCACGGTCGGCAAACTCCTGCCCGGCATGGAATGGAAGCTCGAAGCGGTGCCCGGCATCGACGAGGGCGGACGCCTCTATGTCCGCGGCGCCAATGTCATGGCCGGCTATCTCCGGGCTGAAAATCCTGGCGTCATCGATCCCCCGGCGGATGGCTGGCATGACACCGGCGATATCGTCACTGTCGACGAAGACGGCTTCGTCAAGATCCGCGGCCGCGCCAAGCGCTTCGCCAAGATCGGCGGCGAGATGATCTCGCTGGCAGCAGTCGAAACCCTGGCCGCCGAGTTCTGGCCCGGGCAGTTGACCGCAGTCAGCGCGATGCCCGACGCCAAGAAGGGCGAACGGCTGGTGTTGTTGACGGAAGCGCCGAACGCCACCCGCGCCGACTTCCTCGCCTTCGCCAAGTCCAGGGGCGCCTCGGAGATGATGGTGCCGGCCGAAGTGCGGGTCGGCAAGGTTCCTGTCCTGGGCACCGGCAAGGTGGATTTCGTCGCCGCGCGGAAATTGGTGGAGGAGATGACGGCGGCAGCGCAAGCGGCGTAAGCGCGAATGTGATGGCGGAATGCGCGGCAGGCCGGACCTGCCGCGCTGCCTGGCACCCGTAGCGCCTTAAGCCCCCTATCGTGAACAAGCCATTATTGGGAGCTATCGCTTGTGGCTCACCCCCCTCTRCCCTGCCGGGCATCTCCCCCTCAAGGGGGGGAGATTGGATGGCGCACCGCCCTGCCCAACACAAGCGTTTCAAACCCGGCCCTCGACAAATATTTGAGCCAAGGCTCGTGCCTTTGCCCAATCTCCCCCCTCGAGGGGGAGATGCCCGGCAGGGCAGAGGGGGGTATGCGGTCAAACGCAATTGCCCGACCCTTCATCACCACGCTCAAGTCTACAGCCAGACCATCAATCGCTCTTCCTCAGCGTCTTCGTCTGTTCCAGCAGCCATTCCCTAAACAGCTTGATTTTCAGCATGTTCCTCCGATCGGTCGCATAGACAAGCCAGTAGCTGTGGCCATCCGAACCCTCGATCGGGAACGGCTGGATCAGGCGGCCATCGGCAACATGCGCCTGATACAGATTGCGCGTCAGTATGGCGACGCCCTGTCCGGCAATCGCGGCCACCGCTTCATAGAATTGCGCCCCCAGCATCGGGCCGGGCCTGACTCGCTCCGGCCTGTATTCGCTTCCAACGGCTTTGAACCAGACGGTCCACCAGGGATCGGTATGGCCGAGAATCGGGATTTTGTAGAGATCGGCGGGCTCCCTTATACCGCCGACGCTGTCCGCAAGCCGGGGGCTGAGCATGGGCGTATAGTTCGACTTGAACAAAAAGTGCGACGTCAGCCCGGCCCACTCACCCGCGCCGACGCGAATACCGATATCGATTTCCTCCTTTGTGAGATCGATCATGCGGTTGGACGTGTCGAGGCGGACGGCAATGTCGGGATGGGCTTGCTGGAACAGGCCCAGCCGCTCGGACAACCAGTTCGAGGCGAAGGTCTGCATGGTGGTGATCGACAATTGCCCGGCTGCCCCATCCCGGGCGGACCGGTAGGCTTCCGACAGCAGCGAGAAAGCCTGCGTCGCCCGACTGGCAAGAGCGTCACCGGTTTCCGTCAATGTGACTTGCCGTGCTTTCCGGATGAACAGCGGGGCGCCGACGCGCTCCTCCAGCACCTTGATCTGGTAGCTGACGGCAGCCTGGGTCATTCCCAGTTCTTCCGCCGCCCGCGTGAAATTGCCCAGGCGCGCAGCGGCTTCGAACACGCGGATCGCAGGGAGCGGCGGTAGCTGCCAGACCATAGATCGATAAAGCCCCCTTATGAATGCTGYCCGATCTTCGATTGGAAAGAACGCGACACTGCGCGGATACTATCCTCGATCAACACCGTTCGAAAAGGCTCATTCCGATGAATTTGCTCGCCGCATCGCCGAAGCAGTCGGCACTGACCAGACTTGCCGCCGTCCTCCTGACCGGCCTCTCCAAGGTCTCGATCACCCGATCAAGGACCCGTTACGTCAACCTCGGCGAGTTCCCGCTGCATCTCCAGCGCGACATGGGTTTTCTCGACGGCCAGCAAACGCCTGCCAGCAGCGCGCGCGACACAGGCGGCACCTCCCCGCATGATTTTCTGCGATAGGTCATCGCAGCTCACATGAAAACGTGTGCACTTTCCGGGCTGAATCTCAATGACACATCCTGCCCGACCGCGAGGCCGGCCAGYGCCCCATGGCCAAACGGCAGACGCACCGAGACCGGCTGTACACCCTTGGGCTCGACCAGAACATGGATGTTGTTGCCGAGGAATGTCAGGTCGCGCACGACGCCGCCAAACGCGCCGGGAACCAGGCCCGCTTCCAGCTCTATACGCTCCGGACGCAGCAGCAACGACGCCTTGCCGCTTTCCGCCTTGGCCCCATGCATCGGCACGCCTGCGACAACGGTCCCGTCCGGAAGCACGACCCGCGCCTGCTTGCCGTCTGTCGCATCGATCCTGGCGTCGATGAAATTGCTGTCGCCGATAAAGCCGGCGACGAAGCGGGTTGCGGGGTTGGCATAGAGCTCTTTACCAGTGCCGATCTGGTCGATCTCGCCCTGACTGAACACAGCGATGCGATCGGAAAGCCTCAGTGCCTCCTCCTGGTCATGGGTGACATAGAGGATGGTGACGCCGGTTTCCTGGTGGATGCGGCGGATCTCAAATTGAATTTCCTCGCGCAGCTTCTTGTCGAGCGCCGAGAGCGGCTCGTCCATCAAGAGCACCGGCGGATTGTAGATCAGTGCCCGCGCCAGCGCGACGCGCTGCTGTTGGCCGCCGGACATCAGCGCCGGCTTGCGGTCCTCGAAACCTTCGAGGCGCACGAGTTTCAGCGCAGCCTTGACGCGCTCGGCGATCTCGGCCTGCGGCCGGCGGCGGATGCGCAAGGGAAAAGCCACGTTCTCGCCGACCGACAGATGCGGAAACAGCGTGTAGCGCTGGAAGACCATGCCGATATTGCGCTTGTGGGAGGGCGTTGCCAGTAGGGACTTGCCGTTGAGCAGGATATCGCCCTCGCTGGGGTCCTGGAAGCCGGCAAGGATATAGAGTGTCGTCGACTTGCCCGAGCCCGAAGGGCCGAGAAAGGTCATGAACTCGCCTTCGGCAACATCCATGGTGACATTCTTGATCGCCGTGACCGGGCCATAGACCTTGCGGAGGCCGCGAATGCTGAGAAAGGATTCGCTCATGCTTTTCGTCCCTTGCGGAAGAGCGCCGCCACGATCATCAGAAGGATGGTGAAGGCGATAAGAAGTGTGGAAGCGGCGGCGATCACCGGCGTCAGGTCCTGTCGAAGCGTCGACCAGATCTTGACCGGCAGCGTCTGCAATGTCGGGCTGGCCATGAAGATCRCCAGCACCACCTCGTCCCAGGATGCGAGGAAGGAGAAGATCGCGGCGCCGAAAATGCCGTGGCTGATCGCCGGCACTGTCACCCGGAGCCGCGCCTCCCAGGGGCTGGCGCCGCAAAGCACGGCCGCATCCTCGATCGACTTGTCGAAGCCATCGAGCGCATTGCCGATGGAGATGATCGAGAACGGCAGGGCGATCAGGAGATGGGCGATGACAAAGGCAATCGTCGTGCCGGCAAGGTTTAGCCTGAGGAAGAGCGCGTAGAGTGCGACCGCAAGCACGACGACCGGCAGGATCATCGGCGTCAGGAACAGCGCGCGGAGCACATCCCGACCAACGAACGTGCCGCGATTGAGGCCGAGCGCGGCGAGAAAGCCGATCACGACGGAGAGAACGGTGACGATGGCCGCAATTTTGAGGCTGGTCAGCGCCGACAGGAACCAGCGCGGATCGGCGAATAGCTCCTGGTACCAACGGAAGGTCCACGACGGCGGCGGAAAGATCAGCCATTGCGACGAACCGAACGACAGGGCCGCGATGAACACGATCGGCAGGATCAGGAACAGGCAGACGACGACCACCAGCCCGACCAGGAATATGCGAAGTCCGCCAAGCTTGTCGAAATCGAGCAGCATCGCCTACCTCGCCTTGTTGGGATTGACGAAGCGCAGCTGCACCGCATAGAGCGCCAGCGTCACGACCAGCAGCACCAGTGCTGCGGCCCCGCCCATGCCCCAGTTGACCAGCGACTGCACGAACTGGGCGATCAGTTCCGCCAGCATCATATTGGCCGTACCGCCGAGCAGGGCCGGAGTGACGAAATAGCCGAGCGACATGACGAAGACCATGAGCGCCCCAGCAGCGATGCCGGGCAACGACAAAGGCAGCAGGACACGGAAAAAGCACTGCGCCTTGTTGGCGCCGCAGAGCGCGGCTGCCCGCAGCGTTGCCGGATCGATCGAGCGGATGACGCCCATCAACGGCAGGATGACGAAAGGCAGCATGATATAGGTCATGCCAATGGTGACCCCGACCAGGTTGTTGACCAGCGCCAGCGGCTGGTCGATCAGGCCGAGGCCGATCAGAGTCTTGTTGATCACGCCGGTGCGCTGCAAGAGCACCATCCAGGCATAGGTGCGCGCCAGAAGATTGGTCCACATCGACAGGATGATGATCGCCAGCACCAGCCGCGACCAGCGCTCCGGCATGATGGCGAGCAGCCAGGCGACCGGATAGCCGATCAGGACCGAGATGAGGGTGACCAGGCCGGCCACGGTGAATGTATTGAGGAAGACCCTGAGATAGGTGGTCGAACCGAGAAGCTCGGCATAGTTCTGCAAGCCCGGCTGCGGCTCCAGCACGCTGCGCAGCAGCAGCATCAATACCGGCACGACGAAGAACAGCGCGATCAGCACCAGCGCCGGCAGCACATAGCTGAAACTGCCATTTCGCCTGCGCTCGACGCTTGTGCCCGCAATCACTGCTGAAGTGGCCATAGGATCATGATCCAGAAAGAGGGTGCGAGCGGGCCGGCAACCGGCCCGCTCCGGTTCAAATTACTTGGCCTGCCAAGCATACCAGCGGGTGCCGATCTCGTCGCGATGATCCGCCCAGTAATCCATGTCGGCATTGACCTGGGTATCGGCCTGCATGTCCGGCAATGTCTGGCGAATCTTGCCATCCATCAGCGTGTTGGAGTCGAGATTGGTCGGGGCATAGCCGGTCGTGGTGGCGAACTGCGCCTGCGCCATGGCGCTGGTGGCATTGGCGATGAATTTCATCGCCGCAGCCTTGTCCTTGGCGCCCTTCGGCACGACGAGCGCGTCGGCTGCGGTGATGTTGTTGGTCCAGGATGTCTCGACATTGACGCCGGTCGCGGCCAGCGCGGTCAGGCGGCCGTTCCAGAACGAGCCGAACGGTGCTTCGGCGGAAGCCAGCAACTGCTGTGACTGGGCACCGCTATCCCACCAGACGATGTCGGACTTGATCGTGTCGAGCTTCTTGAAGGCGCGCTCAAGATCGAGCGGATAGAGCTTATCCGCCGGCACGCCGTCGGCCAGCAATGCTGCCTCGATCACACCGGGCGCAGACCACTTGTAGAAGGCGCGCTTGCCGGGGAATTTCTTGGTGTCGAACAGGTCGGCCCAGGTTTTCGGGCAGTCCTTGATGGCGTCCTTGTTGCAACCGATGACGAAGGAATAATAGAAGCTGCCGACCGAATAGTCTGTGACGAAGCGCGGGTCGAGCTTGGACTTGTCGATGACCGAGAAATCGAGCTTTTCCAATAGGCCCTTCTTGCCCGCCTGCACGGCATAGTCGCCTTCGACGTCGACGACGTCCCAGGTCACGTTACCGGCCTCGACCATGGCCTTGATCTTGCCGTAGTCGGTCGGGCCGTCCTGGGTGACGTTGATCTTCGTTGCTTCGGTGAAGCTCTCGGCCCAATTGGTCTTCTGCGCATCCTGGGTGGTGCCGCCCCAGCTGGTGAACACCATGTCTTCGGCACGCGCCATGCCGGCAAAGCCGAGTGTGGCGGTGAGAAGTACGATCGCAATCCTATTTTTCATGTTCCCTTTTCCTTTTTGCTTGGTCGTCTGGTTGTCGTTAGGCAGGCTTGGTCCCGCCGAGCGGCGAAAAGGCCGCCGGCGTCATGATCTTGCTTTCCGCAGTGACGATGAGGTCGCGGATATCAGGCAGGAAAGCCTGCCATTCCGGATCGGCAGCGAGGCGGGCACGCCGCGCCTGGCGATCATCGAGGCTCACAAAACCCCAGATGTGGACGATCTCGTTGATCGGCCCGATCTCAGACGAGAAGTAGCCGACCAGATTTCCCAGATGCTTCTTCTGGATGGCGATGCCGATTTCGCCGACCACTTTGAGATAGTCTGGAATGGCGCCGTTCTTCAGCCTGTAGGTGCGGATCTCGTAGAACATGGCGTCACCTCATCACGAAGGGATCGGGGAATGGATCGTCGGATGTCCTGAGCCAAACCGTCTTGGTGCGGGTAAAATCCAGCGCCGCCGCCAGGCCGCCCTCGCGGCCGTGGCCCGACTGGCCGTAGCCGCCGAAGGGCGCAATGGGCGAAACGGCGCGGTAGGTGTTGATCCAGACGATGCCGGCGCGGATCTTTTTGACCATGCGATGCGCGCGGGTGAGGTTCTGGGTAAAGACGCCGGAGGCAAGACCGTAGCGGGTGGAATTGGCCAGTTCCACCGCCTCTTCCTCGTTGGCGAATGAGATGACCGACAGGACCGGACCAAACAGCTCGGTCTCGACCGACGGTGCGTTGACGCCATCGCAGTCGAGAATGGTCGGCAGATAGTAGAAGCCATCCCCCTCCCCGACTTGGCCGCCCGTCACCACCTTGGCCCCGGCATTGATCGACGCGGCGACCACTTTTTCGATACCGTCGCGCTGGCGGCGCGTGCAGAGCGGGCCGACCTCGGTCGCCATCTCAAGCGGCGAGCCGATACGGATCGCTTCGGCCTTGGCCTTCAGCATCGCCGCGAAGCGATCCTTGATCGATGCCTCGACGATGAGGCGTGAGCCGGCAACGCAGCTCTGCCCGGTCGCGGCGAAAATGCCGGCGACCTGGGCATTGGCCGCACTTTCGAGATCGGCATCGGCAAAGACGATGAACGGCGACTTTCCGCCGAGTTCCAGCGACGTGCTGGCGAGATTGTCCGCCGAATTGCGCACCACGTGCGCCGCTGTCGAGGGACCGCCGGTAAAGGCTATATGGGCAACGCCGGGATGGCGGGTCAGAGCGCTGCCGCAGGACGGGCCGAAGCCGGTGATGACATTGACGACGCCCTTGGGGAAACCGGCCTCGTCGATAAGGCGGGCGAATTCGAGCAGCGGCGCCGGGCCATCCTCGGAGGCCTTGACCACCAGCGTGCATCCAGCGGCCAGCGCCGGCCCGACCTTGACCGCGGCGAGAAACAGCTGGCTGTTCCACGGCACGATCGCGGCGACCACGCCCACGGGCTCGCGGCGCGTCCAGACATCCATGTCGGCCTTGTCGATGGCGAGCGTCGCGCCCTCGATCTTGTCGGCAAGGCCGGCATAATAGCGATAATAGTCGGCCACATAGGCGATCTGTGCCGAGGTTTCGCGGATGATCTTGCCGGTGTCGCGGGTTTCCAGTTCAGCCAGCCGCGGAGCGTTCGCCTGGACAAGGTCGGCGAGGCGGTAGAGCAGCTTGCCACGCGCGCTTGCCGTCATTGCCGGCCAGGGTCCGCTCCAGAGCGCCCGCTCCGCGGCCTTGACGGCGCGGTCGACATCATCTTCCCGCGCCTCGGGCATCGATGCCCATGCAGCACCCGTCGCAGGATCGACCGAGTCGAAACGGGCTGAACCGTCTTCGAATGTGCCGTCTATGAATTGCTGAAAGCTCTGCATGACCGCCTCACTGGAATGCCGGCATGACATCGGCGATGAAACGTTCGAGCGACGCCTTCTTGCGCTCGAAACTCATGCCGCTGTCGATCCAGAGGGAATATTCGTCATAGCCGAGGTCCTCGTAGACCTTGAGCCGCCTGATGACTTCGGAGGCGTTGCCGATCGGCATGTTGGCCATCATCGTCTCGGGCGCGAGGTTGGGATTGGCGTTCAACTCCTCCTCGGTCAACTGCTCGATCAGCCCCTGGCTGATCGGCCGCTGGTTTTTGAACCAGGCGAAGAAATAGTTGTAATAGACGCTCAATTCCTTTGCCGCCTGGGCGATATCGGCCTGGTCGCTGCCGACATAGGTGTGGAGCAGCAGCATGATCTTCGGCCGGGCAATATCGGGCGCCTTGGCGCAGGCCGCGGTGAACCGCTCCATCAGGCTGGCGATTTCGGCTTCGCCATTGGCCAGCGGCGTGCACTGGACATTGCAGCCATTGGCAACGGCGAATTCATGACTGTTGGGATCGCGCGCCGCCACCCAGATCGGCGGATGCGGCTGTTGCAACGGCTTCGGCGCCGAGGTGGTGGCCGGGAATTTCCAGAACTCGCCGTCATGGGCATAGTCACCCGCCCACACACCTTTGACTGCCGGGATCAATTCGCGCATGCGCTGGCCGGCGCCCCAGGCATCCAGGCCCGGCAACAGCCGCTCATATTCGAAACTATAGGCGCCGCGGGCGATGCCGATATCGAGCCGGCCATCGCTGATGATGTCAGTCATTGCCGCTTCGCCGGCGAGCTTGATCGGGTGCCAGAACGGCGCGATCACCGTGCCGGTGCCGAGGCGGACATTCTTGGTGCGGCGCGCCAGATCGGCGATATTGACGAACGGGTTCGGCGCGATGGTGAAATCCATCGCATGATGCTCGCCGGTCCAGATCGCGTGCATGCCACCCTTGTCGGCTATGTCGCAGAGCGCAATGAACTCGTCGTAGAGCTCTTTGTGGTTCTGGCTTGCATTCAGCCGCTCCATATGGACGAACAGCGAGAATTTCATGACTTACCCTTTCGTGGCCACGGCATGCACCCGGCCCTTATCCTGATCGCCGAAATAAATGCCGAAATTGCCCAGCATGCTTTCCGCAGAATAGCGCTTCACAAGCTCGCGCACCGCATTGTCGGCGATGTCGGCGACCGGAAGCGCCTGCACCGGAAACAGTCTTCCCGATTTCGGTTCGCCCGCACCGAGCGTCGCGCGATAGACGACATGCTGGCGGCCGGTCTTGGTGTCCTCGTAGACCGAGTAGAGAAGCCCGGTCTGGCTGGTGAGCCCGATCTCATCGGCGGCATAGTTTTCTAACGCCTCGATGCCATCGGTTTCGCCCTTTTCGACGAAAGGCAATGTCCAGCCGCCCTTGCCATCGTCGACCAGCAGGATTTCACCATCCCGCTCCGCGACAATGCCAAGCAGGAGACTTCCATCTGTATTGGCGAGCAGCGTCTTCTCGGCCAATGCCGGCGTGAAATAGCCGCCGCGCGCATAGCCGAGGCCGGTCTTGCCGGTATTCTCGACGCCTTCGATCTTGCCGAGCAGGATCACGTGATCGCCGGCATCGACGAGCTGATGCATCGAACAGTCGAACCAGGCGGCGACATCGGCGAAGACCGGCGAGCCGAAYGGGCCTGTCTTCCAGTTGACCGCCGCGAAGCGATCTTCGACCGGCCGCGCAAAGGTATTGGAGACGTCCTTCTGCCCTTCGGAGAGGATGTTGACGGCAAAGCCTTTTGCCGTGGTCAGCGTCTGGTAATTTCGCGAGGTCTTGGCGAGGCAGACGAGCAGCAGCGGCGGATCGAGCGAAACGCTGGTAAAACTGTTGGCCGTGAAACCGATCGGCGCTCCGTCCTCGGTCGTCGTGGTAACCACGGTCACGCCCGTCAGGAACGCGCCGAATGCATCACGCAAGGCTCTGGGTTCAAACGTCATTCCCCACCTCCCATGTCAACCAGTCGGCCAAAGCCGCGTTCACGTGTTCCGGCGCGGTGAGATTGACCATGTGACGATGGCCATTGATCACCACGGATTTTCCATGCGCCGCTGCGGCGGCCATGTCTTGCGCCATTTTCGGCGTTGAATTCAGGTCGCCATCACCGGTGAGAAACAGCGCCGGACAGGCGACGCGAGCCCAACAATCCGAATAGACCGAATCCCCTGTCGCGAATGCCCGATAGGCGGTCGCATAGCCGGCAGCGTCGACGGCCTGCAGCAGGTCATGCACCAGCCGATAGGCGTCGCTCGTCGTCTCCTCGGGGGAAAACCAGCGTTCCAGCGGCGCTTCGCGATCGAAGAAGCCGCTGACGATTTCATCGGCCCGCGCCTCGACCGCCTCGCGTGCCCCGGTGCTGCGCTTGTGCACACCATTCAACAAGGCCACGCGGCGTATCTTCTCCGGCGCTGTCGCCACGATGCCGGTCGCAATCAATGCGCCCATGGAATGGCCGGCAACATTGACCCGGCCAAGATCCATCTCGTCGAGGAACCGGTCGAACCACGCGACGAAATTGGAAAGCTGCGGCGGCCTGCCAAGCGGCGCGGAAAGACCGTGGCCCGGCAGATCGACCGCGATCACCCGGCATTGGGATGCGAGCGCATCGATCTGCGGTCCCCAGGCTTCGATGCGCATGCCCACGCCGTGGATAAGGACGAGCGTCTCGTCGCCCTCTCCGCACTCGACATAGGCAGCGCCCGAAACTGTCTTAGACCGCTGCAGGGTTTGCAACATCGTGGCCCAACTCCCTAAGGTCCTGGTAACGGTCGCCGATGCGATGATGCGGGCGGCCGCCGATCGAAGCACCCAATGCTATGACGATCTCATTGGCCGCCGGCGCATCCGGGATGGCGCATTGGATCGTCAGGTAGTGCGACCGCCGGCCTTCGTCGTTCTTGTCCATCAGCGGGATCATGATCGGCGCATTGGCCGGGCCGCGCGTATTGCAGAAGGCGAGATAGGATTTGGCGCCGACCGCCGAACGGTAATGATTGCCGAAGCGCAAAGTGTGGATCAGCGCCGAGGCATGCTCGACCTCACCGTCGAGACCAACCACCGCCGACTTGCCATAGCCTTCCACCACGGCGCCGGAGCCGGCCGTGTCAATGATCATCCTGGTCAGCAACTCACCCAGTACCGGAGCGACAGCATGGATTTCCGGCTTCAGGTCTTCGACGAAGCCGCGCCCCGCCCAGGGATTCTTCACCACCGCCATGGCCGCAATCAGCTTCAGCGGTACCGGCGCCTCGCGGCCGCCTTCGATCAGCGTGGTTTCCACGTGCAGCAAAGTCTTACGGATGGTCGCCGCCACGGTATCCTCCTGTCCATTTGTCTCCTCATATGTTGGTATACCATAAGACCGAGTGTCAAGACTTGTGCAAAAAAAAATTTAGGGCTACACAAAGCCATGACCAAGACCGTCGAGAATCTTGCGGCCCTCCGCATCGAAACCCCGCCCGTAACCCTTCGGGAAATAGCGCTCGACCGCATGCGCCGCGCCATCATTGCCGGCCTGTTCGAGCCGGGAGCGCGGCTTGTGGAGCGCACGCTCTGCGACCAACTCGGCGTCTCCCGATCCGTCATCCGCGAAGTGATCCGCCATCTCGAGGCGGAGGGATTGGTGGAGATGCTGGCCAAGCAGGGGCCGATCGTCGCCCGCCTCAGCTGGGACGATGCGCGGCAGATCTACGACATCCGCGCCGCGCTCGAATCAACCGCGGTAGCCGACTGCGCCCGGGTGGCCGACGAGAAGATCAAGACGAGGCTGCGGCAGGCGCTCGATGAGCTCGACCGCTGCTCGCAGCAGAATTCCCCGCCCGGCATTCTCGACGCCACGACGGAATTCTATTCGATCATCTTTGAAGCAAGCGGCCACAATATCGCCTGGGAGATCGTTAGCCGGCTCAATGGCCGCATCTCACGTCTGCGCGTCATGACGCTGTCGACGACAAACCGGACAACCTCAGGCCCGGCGCAGATCCGCGAGATCTTCGCCGCCATCGACCGCAATGATCCCGAAGCCGCTGCGGAGGCTTGTCGCGCGCATGTCACTGTCGCTGCAGGCATCGCCCAGACCCTGTTGAAAGGGAGTGAGCCAAAAAGCTAGAAATATGTTTTACATCGCGTCTGGTCGAGCGAAACGCGCCTCAAGTGCAGCACCAAAGCCCAGAACCTCTTCGTCGGCGAAACGCCTGCCGACAATCTGCAGGCCGACAGGTAAGCCATTGGTCGCGCGGCCGACTGGAAGCGATAGCGCCGGCAGCTGCGGCAGCATGTTGAATGGGCAGGTCAGATCCAAACCCTTGAACCGCCCATCTGGCAGGTCAACAACATAATCATCGTCGGTTTCGGTCACCAATGGCGCGGTGATGGCGCAGGTCGGGCAAAGCAGCGCGTCGTAATTCTCGAAAATCCCGGCCATGTCGCGCCACATGGCGGTGCGCAGCAGTTCCACCCGTTTATAGGTCGTGGCGTTGAAGCTCAGGCCGCGCTCGATCATCGAAACGACATTCGGATCCATGCGGTCGCGATAGGTGGCGATCGTGTCGCCGAAATAACCCGACATGAACACGCACCAGAGATCGAACCACTCGTCGTTGACGGCGCGCGACCAGTGCATCGGCACCTCGTCGACGATCGCTCCCGCCCTCCGCAATTCGTCCACCGCATTGCGGATCGACGCCTCGACCTCGGGCTGGATATGATAGTAACCGAGATCCATCGACAGCGCGAACCGCCGATCCTCGACACTCCGCGCCACCTTGGCGGGATCGAAGCCGATCGGAAGGGACGAAATATCCTCGTCGTTCGGACCGCAGGCAACCATCATAAACGCCGTCGCATCATCCACGCTGCGCGCCAACGGCCCGAAATGGGAGATATTGTCGAACACACTTGGCAAGATGGTCATCGGGATACGCCCGAGACTGGGCTTCAGTCCGACAGTGCCACAAAAGGCCGCCGGAATGCGCACCGAGCCGCCCATGTCAGTGCCTTCAGCGAACGGCACGACGCCAGTGGCCACCGCCACCGCCGAGCCGCCGGAGGAACCGCCGGAGGTCCGTTGCGGATCGACAGGATTGCGCGTGATGCCCCAGCGGGGGCTGTTGGTGAAGCTCGAATAGGCAAATTCCGGTGTCGTCGTCTTGCCAATCAGGATGGCGCCTGCCGCCTGTAAACGGCGGATGCAAAGGGCCGTTTTCGCCGGCACCCAGTCGCCTCTGGTCCACGAGCCGAGTGTCGTCACATCGCCTTCGGTCGGCGTCAGGTCCTTGGCGGCGAAGGGAACTCCGGCCAGCGGTCCGGCCGCCTCGCCGCGTGCTATCTTCGCATCGGTTTCGCGCGCCGCGACCATCGCCTTTTCTTCGCGAATGAGGGCGAAGGCGTTCAAGGTGGCATTGATCGCCCGCGCCCGACTGAGTGACTCGCTTACTACGGTTTCGGCCGTAAAGGCCCCGTCGCGGATGCCGCGGGCGATCTCGGTTGCCGAGAGGTCGAGCGGATGCCCGACTTCGGTCGTGGTCATCGGCTTGTTCATAGGCTCATCCCATCACTCGATTGTTGCATTTCCCACCGAAAGCGCGCTTGCTGCAAGAGCCGCCGCGCACCAGACCTGCCCAGAGACAACCAATGCATTCCGCCCCAAAACCGCCGCGCCGGACGCCTGCCTTCGACGCCTGGAACGCAGCGCTTGCGCATGCAGCAAATGCCATCGGCGCGCGCGGCTTTCCGGATGCCCTGGCTTCTGCGCTCCGCCTGATCTCGCCGTTCCAGATGATGAACGGCTTCATCTATTCCCCCAGTGGCCACGCCTTCGATCTCTATAATGAGAAGATCGTCGCCGATCGGTCGATCATCGTCGACCGCTACCTCGCCGGCGCTTTCCTGCTCGACCCGTTCTACGATGCAGTCAGGAAGAATGGAACGCAGCGGATGATTGTCATGCGCGATATCGCACCCGACGATTTCCGGCAGACCGAATATTACCGGCAGCATTATGCGACGACCGAGATCATCGACGAGATCGGCTTCGTCCTGCGGCTCGAGAGCGATTTTCTTGCCGTCCTGTCGTTGTCGCGGACCGGCGACGCGCCGCTGTTTTCCGATGGCGATCTCGAGCAGCTGAGGGCGGCCTATCCGATCGTCTGTGCATTCGGTGAACGTCACTGGCGGCATGTGCCGAGCCTGTCCCTGGACATCAAGAACGCCGCGCCGGCGGCCCGGATTGAGCATCCCCTGCTGACAAAACGCGAGCTGGAGATTGTGACGCTGATCCTCAAAGGGCATTCCAACCTCTCGCTCGCCGCCGTGCTCGGACTATCTATGAATACGGTCAAGGTCCATCGCCGCCAGATCTACGCCAAGCTCAACATTTCCAGCCAGGCGGAGTTGTTCCGCGTGTTCATGGCGTGAGGCCCGGCCGAAACCGGGCCTCATTTACCCTTACTCGGCGAAATCCATCTCGGGAGGCGCGGCCTGGAAGAACCGGGTCAGGTAAGCGAGATAAGCAATGCCGATGACCAGCCAGATCAGACCGAGGATCTTGGCATTGCTGTCGAGATTCCAGAGCAGGAAGAGGTCGCAGACCGCCGCCAGGACCGGAATGACCAGACCGACAATGGCGCCGAGCGGCTTCACCTGGCCGTCACCCCGGAGATAGAGTGCGATCACCGAGATATTGACCGCGGTGAACGCCAGGAAGGCACCGAAATTGATGAACGACGTGGAGGTCGTGACATCCATGGTCAGGGCCAGCAGGCCGACAATGCCGACCAACACCAGGTTGAGCAGCGGAGTGTGCCACTTGGCGTCGAGTTTGCCGAAGAAACTGGACGGCAGCACGTTGTCGCGGCCCATGGCGTAGAGCAGGCGGCCGACACTGGCCTGGGCGGCAAGACCGGAGGTGAACTGTGCCACGACCAGCGTCGCCAGGAAGACTGTCACGAACACATCGCCGCCGATCGCCTTGGCGATCTCGGTTGCGGCGGCATCGACCGACATAAACGTGCCGCCCGGATGGGCAAGCTGGGTGAAATAGGCCGAGACGACGAAGATCAGGCCGCCGGCCAATGCGGTGATGAGGATCGCCCGCGGCATGGTGCGCTTGGCATCCTTGGTTTCCTCGGTCAGCGTCGAGACCGCATCGAAACCAAGGAAGGAATAGGCGGCAATCGCTGCTCCGGCGATCGATGCCGAGAACGGCACGCCGGCGGTGAAGAAGGGTTTTGCGGAAACCAGTCCGCCAGGACCGTTGGCAGCGATCACATAGCGGACCGCGAGGAAGACGAAGGCAACCAGGATCGCCAATTGCACGACCATCAGGATCAGATTGACGCGATTGGCAAAGGCAATGCCGACGACATTGACCACGGTTGTCAGCAGAATGAAGCCGATGATCCAGACCCAGGCCGGTATCGTCGGAAAGGCCGAAGTCAGGTAGGCCGCGCCGATCAGCCAGATCACCATCGGCAGGAAGAAATAATCGAGCAGCACCGCCCAGCCGACGAGAAAGCCGATGCTGGGGCTGATCGACTTGCGGGCATAGGTATAGGCAGATCCGGCGACGGGATAGACCCGCGCCATGACACCATAGCTGATCGCGGTGAGCAGGATCGCCCCCGCCGCCACGAGATAGGACATGGCCGTGGTGCCCTGGCTCGTCGAGGCGAGCGCCCCGAACGTGCCGAAGACGATCATCGGCGTCATATAGGCAAGGCCAAAGAGCACGACGGACCAAAGTCCGAGCGCGCGGTCAAGTTTCACGGGATTCGTCATGTTGTTCGCCTCTTCGCTCCGTTTATTATTGTGACGAAAACATGACGGAAGACGTCCGGGCCGAACATAACCCCAAGGTACTATCCGGTGGCGAGCAGGGTGACGGCATTTGACGCGAAGACCCACGCCAACTTGCAGGGTCGAGCCCTCGTCTCGACCCGCGCTTCACCGGCCGCCGGCTATAGAGCTGAAAGCGCTGTCGCGATGCCAGGCGTCGATACGACGAAAGACAGTCCAAGTTTACTGTTCAACAGTGTTGCCAGCCGTTGCCGCGGCGGGCGCCGACGTTGTTTCCCCATCCCCTCTATGCGCCCGCCCAGCGAGATCACTTCGCCACTGTTGACGGCTGCCCTTCTCGGAAAAGCTCTTCGCGGACAGGAGATGCGCCCATCGATCAAATTGGCAGCTTGTCATAGCCTATGGCCATCGCGGCACACATGCGTCATCATCGTCTCATATGTGGCATGAAAGGAACCGGAATGCTCCTGCAAGGCGACGAACGAGCCGAAATCCTTGTTGGCAAGTCGGGTTCGGTGGGACATATCAGCCTCAATCGACCGAAAGCGCTCAACAGCCTGACACTCGGCATGGTGCGCTCGATCGAAGCGACGCTCGATTCCTTCGAGACGGATCCCGGCGTGGCGCTCGTGCTCGTCACCGGCGAGGGCGACCGGGGGCTCTGCGCGGGTGGCGATATCCGGATGATCTATGAGAGCGGCAAAGCCGGCACGCCGCTCGCGGAGACTTTCTGGCGCGAGGAATATCGTCTCAACAGCCGCATCGCCCGTTTTCCGAAACCCTATGTCGCGATCATGGACGGCATCGTCATGGGGGGCGGTGTTGGTATTGCCGCACACGGCAGCCACCGGATCGTTACCGATCGGACAAAGCTCGCTATGCCGGAGACCAGCATCGGCTTCTTCCCGGATGTCGGCGCGACCTGGCTGCTGTCGCGGCCCAACCGCGAATGGGGCACTTATCTCGGCCTGACCGGCACGACGGTCGGCGCCGCCGCAGCACTCGCCGCGGGGATGGCCGACTGGCATGTGCCGCATGCGCGGCTRGAAGCTTTGGCCGCAGCACTTTCCGCCCTGCCGCCGGAAAGCCAGAGCGATCGGATCAACGACGTCCTTGCCGAATTTTCAACCCCGCCTATTCCGGATGTCACGGAGGACATGCGCGCGGTCGTCGAAGACGCCTTTGCCCGCCTCACTGTCGAAGACATTATTGATGCTCTCGCTTGGACATCCGGCGAATTTGCCGCCTCCACCGGTGCTCTCCTTACCACCCGCTCGCCGACCTCGATGAACGTCACGTTGCGGCTGCTCCGCCAAGCGCGCGCAAGCAAAAACCTCGACGCCTGCCTGGCAATGGAATTCGCCGCCACACATGCCGTGCTGAAAAGCCCGGATTTCTACGAGGGCATCCGGGCCGCGGTGATTGACAAGGACCGCAATCCGAAATGGGCGCCTGGCGCGCTGGCCGAGGTCGACCAGAATGTGATCGATTCCTATTTCGCACCGCATCCGCGCCCACTTTTCGAGCAATGACAAGGGAGGACATCAAATGGCGACCATAGCTTTCATCGGTCTCGGAAACATGGGTGGGCCAATGGCCGCCAACCTGGTCAAGGCAGGGCACACAGTGCGCGGCTTCGATCTCTCCGAGTCCTCGCGCAAGGCTGCGGCCGGCATGGGCGTCGCCGACACTGGCTCACTCCCCGACGCTGTCAGTGATGCCGACATCATCATCACCATGTTGCCGGCGGGCACGCATGTCGTCGCGGTCTGGAGCGAGCTTGCCGGCCTCGTCCGGTCCGGCATGCTGATGATCGACTGCTCGACCGTGGATGTCGCGAGCGCCCGCAAGGCGCATGCGATCGCCGCAGATACCGGCTGTGCTTCGCTCGATGCGCCGGTCTCCGGCGGCACCAGCGGTGCGGCAGCCGGGACGCTGACCTTCATGTGCGGCGGCGCCAAGGATGCCTTTGACCGCGCCGAGCCGGTTCTCGCCCAGATGGGCCGGCGCATCATTCATTGCGGCGAGGCCGGCACGGGCCAGGCGGCCAAGATCTGCAACAACATGATCCTCGGTATCAGCATGCTCGGCGTCTGCGAGGCCTTCGTGCTCGCCGAAAAACTCGGCCTGTCGCATCAGGCGCTGTTCGACGTCGCCTCCACCTCATCAGGGCAATGCTGGTCGATCAACACCTATTGCCCCGTGCCAGGCCCGGTGCCGACCTCACCCGCCAATAACGGCTACAAACCCGGCTTCGCCGCGTCGCTGATGCTGAAAGACCTTCGCCTCTCGCAACAGGCCGCCATGGCGACGGGCACGACGACGCCGCTCGGCGCGCAGGCAGCACAACTCTACAGCCTGTTCAACAATGACGGCCATGGCAACGAGGATTTCTCCGGCGTCATCAATTTCATCCGCGGCGGTGCGGCAAAATAGGGAGCAGTGTGACGGTTTTTGCTCGTTCGTCGCCCGGGCAACCAGGTTTCCCTGCAGGCGACGCCGTGGTAATGAAAACAGTGCCTATCTCAGGCGCCGCGATGTGCAACACGGCTGCGGATCGGCACCCGGACACTTCGCCGCCGGCGAGACATGCTCCGTTCCAGGCTTGCTAAGGGCAAGCCGTGGCAACGACGGGAGAAACCGATGCCAGAAGACCTTGTCGTTCGCCGCGAAGCGCATATTTCCGCACCGCCCGCTGCAGTGTTCGCGCTCCTCACCGACCCTGAAAAAATCCTGAGCTGGATGGGAACCGCGGCCGAACTCGACCCTCGGCCTGGAGGATTGTATCTGCTCAACGTGACCGGCAAAAAATTCGCCCGTGGCTCTTTCCGGGAAGTGGTGCCGGTACATCGCCTTGCCTACAGCTTCGGCTGGGATGGCGACGAGGAGGTGCCGCCGGGTTCGGGCTTGGTCGAAATCGACCTGACCGAATTGCCCGATGGCACGCTGCTCCGCTTGACGCACAGCGGGCTGCCCAATGCCGAACAATGCGCCAACCATGCAAAAGGCTGGGCGCACTATCTCGGCCGCCTGACCGAGACTGCTGCAGGCCGCGATCCGGGGCCTGATGTCGTCCCCGGCAGGCATTAGAGCATGTCTAATGGTTTTTCGAGCGTGACGCGGTGACAGCCGCTGATCGGCATGGCATGGTCGCGGCATGGATCTGCCCGCGCCTCTTGCCTGGCTGGTGGACGAGGCCGGCGCCTCATCCAGCCCCGAACAATTTTTGGCTCAACTCGGCGGCTTGCTGCTGGCCGATGGCTTGCCATTGGCCGGCGGGGCACTCAGCCTCGCCGTACCGCATCCGATCATCGCCCGCCGCACCTGGCTTTGGCGGGCGAACACCGGCGCGGTGATCGAGGCGCTGGGCTTTGCCGGCAATCCGCTCAGCCAGGCCGGGCGCGACTGGCTGGCAGGGATCGGTGCGGTGCAGACTGACACGACGCCGCGGACTTCGGATGGCGCCATGCTGGAATGGGCCTGGGCCGGCCCGGTCGGCGCCGCCGAGATCGATCGGCTGCGTCAGGCGACCCGTTTCGCTGCCACCCCTTTGGCGGCTTTGACCGCACGTGCCGCTCTGACCGCACTGCTCGAAGCCTATCTCGGCCGGCGCAGCGCCGCCCGTGTGCAGGCCGGAGCGCTGAGCCGCGGCAGCGGCGAGACCATCCGCGCCGCACTGCTATGTGCCGATCTGCGTGATTTCACCGCGCTGTCCGAGGTGACCCAACCGGACGCGATGATCGCCAATCTCGACGCCTGGTTCGACCGCGTCGCCGGCGCGGTACATGCCTTCGGCGGCGAAGTGCTGAAATTCATCGGCGATGGCGTCTTGGCGATCTTCCCGGTCACCGGCACGCTTGGCCAAGCCTGTGATGCCGCCTTGCGCGCCGTTGCCGCCGCCCGGGCCGGCATGGCTCATCTAGACACGGTACGGCGCGCCGAAGGGCTGCCACCGCTGCCATTCGGCGCCTCGCTACATTGCGGCGAGATCCTGTGGGGCAATATCGGCGCGGCCAACCGGCTGGATTTCACCGCCATCGGCCCCGCAGTCAACCTGGTCAGCCGGCTCGAAGGCCTGTGCAGGCCGCTCGGCCACAACGTGCTCGTCTCCGGCGCGGTCGCGGCGGAGACGGCGATGCCTTTGATCCCATTGGGTGAGCACAAGCTGCGCGGCATAGCCGAACCCTGCGCGGTCTACACCTTGCCGGAGAATTGAACCGGTCGCGATGTCACCGATTGTCGGCCAGGATCATCGCCGCCGCCTTTTCCGCAATCATGATGGTCGGCGAGTTGGTATTGCCGGATGTGATGGTCGGCATCACTGAGGCGTCGGCGATTCTGAGCCGGGCAAGCGCCCGCAATCTCAGGCGCGGATCGACGACGCTCTCACCATCGGCGCCCATGCGGCAGGTGCCGACCGGATGAAAGATCGTGGTGCCCACGTCACCCGCAGCGCGTGCCAGCTCTTCGTCCGTCTCGAAGGCCGGCCCGGGCTTGAACTCCATCGGGTTGTAGCGTGCGAAGGCCGGCTGGGCGGCGATCCTGCGCGTCAGCCGGATCGAACGGATGGCAACCTGGCGATCCGCTTCGGCCGAAAGATAATGCGGCCGGATCGCCGGCTGGATGGTGAAGTCGGCGCTCTTCACATGTACCGAGCCGCGGCTTTCGGGGCGGAGATTACAAACGCTTGCCGTGATGGCCGGAAAGCTGTGCACCGGCTCGCCAAAACGCTCCAGCGACACCGGCTGAACATGATATTCCAGATCGGGCGTCTCCTTCTCCGGTCCGGAGCGGGTGAAGATGCCGAGCTGGCTCGGGGCCATCGCCATCGGCCCGGAGCGGCGCAGTGCATATTCGAGCGCGATCATTGCCTTGCCCGTCAGCCGGCTGGCTTTCTCGTTGAGTGTCGGAATGCCCGTCACCTTGTAGGCCAGGCGCAGCTGAAGATGGTCCTGCAGGTTCTCGCCGACGGCTCTTACTTCTGCCGTCACACCTATCCCCGCCTGCTGCAGCACCTCACCGCGACCGATGCCGGAGAGTTCGAGGATGTGCGGCGAGCCGATCGCACCGGCGCAAAGCACGGTCTCTTTCCTCGCGCTGAACCGCTTCACCGCACCGTCGTGGAGAACCTCGACCCCCGTCACGGCACCATCTTCGATCAGGAGCCGCCTTGCCTGCGCCTTGGTCTGCACGGTCAAATTGTTGCGCTTCATGGCGGGCCGGAGAAAGGCCTTGGCCGTGTTCCAGCGAATGCCCGAGCGCTGGTTGACATCGAAATAGCTGGAGCCTTCATTGTCGCCGCGGTTGAAGTCGTCGGTTTTCGGTATGCCGGCCTCGTAGGCGGCCTGCTGGAAGGCGTCGAGAACAGCCCAGCGGACACGGGCTTTTTCGACGCGCCACTCTCCGCCGGAGCCGTGCATCGCGTCGGCGCCGCGATAAAAATCCTCCGAGGCGCGGAAATGGGGCAACACATCGTCCCAGCCCCAGCCTTCGCAGCCGAGCTGCCGCCAATGGTCGTAATCGCGCGACTGGCCGCGCATATAGATCATGCCGTTGATGGAAGAACAGCCGCCCAGAACCTTGCCGCGTGGGTAGCCGATGGCGCGACCGTTCAGACCCGCCTCGCTCTCGGTGGTGAAGCACCAGTCGGTGCGGGGATTGTTGATGCAATAGAGATAGCCAACCGGGATATGAATCCAATGGTAATTGTCGCTGCCACCCGCCTCCAGCAGCAACACGCGGTTGCCCGAATCCTTAGACAGGCGATTGGCAAGCACGCAGCCGGCGCTGCCCGCGCCGATGACGACATAATCATAGTCTTCCATTGCATTACCGCCGGTGTTGGAAGCCGAGCCAGCGGCCGACCCTCGAAGCATAGAACTCGCCGATGATACCGCGCCGGAACAAGAGCACGCAAACCATGAACACTACCCCGGTGATGATCGTCACCGGAAATTCCGATGTCGCCAGATAGTTTTCCAACGATCCGACAAGGCCGGCGCCGACAATCGGGCCGATCATCGTGCCGATGCCGCCGAGCAGCGTCATCAGGATCACTTCGCCGGACATCTGCCAGGCGACATCCGTCAACGTCGCGAACTGGAAGACCAGTGCCTTGACGGCGCCGGCAAGCCCCGCCACCGCCGCCGACATGACGAAGGCGCCGAGCTTGTAGCGCGCCACCGAATAACCGAGCGAAGTGGCGCGCGCCTCGTTGTCGCGGATCGATTTGAGGATCATGCCGAAGGGTGAGTTGATGAAACGCCAGATCACGCCGATCCCGATCAGGAAGACAGCCAGTACGAAGAAATACATGGTGAGCGGCGCATTGAGATCGATGAAGCCAAACAGATGCCCGCGCGGCACGGACTGGATGCCGTCCTCGCCCTCGGTCAGCGGCGACTGGACGCAGAAGAAATAGAACATCTGCGACAGCGCCAGCGTGATCATGGCAAAATAGATGCCCTGGCGGCGGATGGCGAGAAAGCCCATCACCAGGCCGAGAAAGGCGGCACCGGCGGTACCGAGCAGGATCGCCAGTTCCGGCGGCAATCCCCACGACTTGACGGTATAGGCGGTGATATAGGCCGCACCGCCGAAGAAGGTCGCATGTCCGAACGACAGGAGCCCGGTATAACCGAGCAACAGGTTGAAGGCGGCGGCAAACAGCGCGAAGCAGAGCAGCTTCATCAGGAAGACGGGATAGAAATAATAGGGCGCGATCAGCAGCAGGAGGAGCAGGATGATGATCAGCGCAGGCTGCACGTAGCTGGTCCTGCGCTTGTCCATGCCTGCGGCCGCAATGGAGTTTTCCGTCATCCTACACATCCCGCCCGAAAAGGCCCGCGGGCCGGACAAGAAGCACCACGACCATGATGACGAAGATCACGATATTGGATGCCTCCGGATAGAAGACTTTGGTCAAGCCCTCGGCAATACCGAGCACATAGCCGGTAACGATCGCGCCCAGCATCGAGCCCATGCCACCGACCACGACCACGGCGAAGACGACGATGATGATATTCGATCCCATCAGCGGCGACACCTGATAGATCGGTGCCGCCAGCACGCCGGCAAAGGCCGCGATGGCCGCACCCAGCCCATAGGTCGCCGTCAGCAGCACCGGCACATTGACGCCAAAAACCTGCACCAGCAGCGAATTCTCCGTCGCGGCCCGCAAGTAGGAACCGAGCTTGGTCTTCTCGATCAGGAGCCAGGTGCCGATGCAGACGACGAGCGACATCGCCACCACCCAGGCGCGGTAATTGGGCAAGAACATGAAGCCGAGATTGGTGCCGCCCATGAGCGCAGCGGGCGCCGCATAAGGCTGGCCGGAAGAGCCATAAATGTAACGGAACGTGCCTTCGACCGCCAGTGCCAGGCCGAAGGTGAAGAGCAGACCGTAGAGCGGATCGAGATCATAGAGCCGGCGCAGGAAAAGGCGTTCGACTGCCGCGCCGAGCACGCCGACGATCAGCGGCGCCAGGATCAGCGACAGCCAGTAGCCGATGCCGAGATAAGCGAGCAGCAGATAGGCAACGAAGGCGCCGAGCATATACTGGACGCCATGAGCGAAATTGATCACCCGCAGCAGGCCGAAGATGATCGCCAGCCCCAGGCTGAGCAGCGCATAGAACGAGCCGTTGATCAGCCCGATCAGCAACTGGCCGAGGAACGCTTGGATGGGAATGCCGAAAATCATCGTCATACGCCCAGCACCTTGTGCAATGTGTCCATGCGCGCCGGCAGATCGGCGACCGGAAACTCCGCCACCGTCCGCCCATGGTCCATCAGGTAGAACCGGTCGGCAATGCGGCTGGCAAAGCGGAAATTCTGCTCGACCAGCAACACGGCCATGCCGCGCTCCTTCAGCATCTTCAAAACCTCACCGATGCGCTGGATGATGACGGGCGCAAGGCCCTCCGTCGGTTCGTCCAGAATGAGCAGCCGCACGCCGGTGCGCAGGATGCGGGCAATCGCCAGCATCTGCTGTTCGCCACCCGAAAGCCGCGTGCCCGGACTGTTGCGCCGGTCATGCAGATTGGGGAAGAGCTCGAATATCTCGTCGACCGTCATGCCGCCCTTGGCGACCACGGGCGGCAGCATCAGGTTCTCTGCGACCGAAAGCGTGGCGAAGATGCCGCGCTCCTCCGGCACGAAACCAATGCCGTGACGGGCGGTGCGATGCACGGCGACCCGCATCATGTCGGCGCCACCAAAAGCGATGCGACCCTTGCGTTTGCGCACCATGCCGACAATCGAGCGCAGCGTCGTGGTCTTGCCGACACCGTTGCGGCCAAGGATCGTAACCGTCTCCCCCTCGCCGACGCTCATGTCGACGCCGTGCAGGATATGGCTCTCGCCATACCAGGAATTCAGCCCTTGGACATCGAGAAGTGCCGCCATATCAAGCCTCCTCCGAGCCCATATAAGCTTCGCGCACCCGCGGATCCCTGCTGACGCTCTCATAAGCGCCTTCGGCAAGGATCTCGCCGCGTTGCAGCACGGTGACGTGATGGCAGATATCGGCGACCACGGACAAATTGTGCTCGACCATCAGCACGGCCCGGCTACGCGCTACATCGCGGATCAGATCGGCGATCCGACCGACATCCTCCTGGCCCATTCCGGCCATCGGCTCGTCGAGCAGCAGCACTTTCGGATCAAGCGCCAGCGTCGTGGCGATTTCGAGCACGCGCTTGCGGCCGTAGGACAGATCGGCGGCGATCACGTCGCGTTCCACGGTCAACCCGACCGCCGCGAGAAGTTCCTCGGCGCGATCATCCAGCAAGCGCAGCGCCGAAAGCGGCCGCCAGAACTGGTGTGCCAGGCCATTGGGCCGCTGCAACGCCACGCGCACATTGTCGAGCACGCTCAAATGCGGGAAGACAGCCGATATCTGGAACGAACGCACCAGCCCCATCCGCGCCACCTTGTCCGGCGCGAGCCCGGTAATGTCGGCGCCGAGCAGCGTGATCCGGCCCCTCGTCGGCTGCAGGAACTTGGTCAGCAGATTGAAAACCGTCGTCTTGCCCGCGCCGTTCGGTCCGATCAGCGCATGCACGCGGGCATCATATATGTCGAGGTTGACGTCCTTGACGGCGGTAAAGCCGCGGAAGTCGCGACGCAGCTCCCGGGCGGACAAGACCACCCGGGACGCGTCATTCACTGCATCAGCCGCGCTAACCATTTGCCGGCTAAGTTTCTACTTGACCAAGGGGCAGCCGCTCTTGGCGGGATCGATATAGGCCTCCTTGCCGGGTATGGTGGCGAGCACGTTGTAATAATCCCAAGGCTGCTTGCTTTCGGACGGTTTCTTGACCTGCAGCAGATACATGTCATGGATCATCCGGCCGTTGGGGCCGACGGTGCCGCCGCGGCCGAACACGTCATCGACAGGCATTTCATGCAGCACCTTGGCGACGGCTTCGGTGTCGTCGGTGCCGGCCTTCTGCACCGCTTTCAGATATTGCAGCACCGCCGAATAGGTGCCGGCATGGATCATGTTCGGCATCTTGCCGGTGCGGTCGAAGAAGCGCTTGCCGAACTTGCGGCTTTCGTCGTCACGATCCCAATAATAACCTTCGGTCAGCGTCAGGCCCTGCGCGGCCTCCAGCCCGAGGCCATGCACTTCGGCGAGCGTGAACAGCAACGCGGCCAGATGCTGGCCACCCTGGGTAAGGCCGAATTCGGATGCCTGCTTGATGGCATTGGCCGTATCGAGGCCGGCATCGGCAAGCCCGACGACCTTGGCGCCGGAGGATTGCGCCTGCAGCAGGAAGGAGGAGAAATCGGTGGTGCTGAGCGGATGCCGCACCGAACCGAGAACCTTGCCGCCATTGGCCGTGACGAAGTCGGTGGTCTGCTTTTCCAGCGAATAGCCGAAGGCATAGTCGGCCGTCAGGAAGAACCAGGTGTCGCCACCCTGCTTGACGAGCGCGCCGCCGGTGCCGACGGCAAGCGCATGCGTGTCATAGGCCCAATGGAAGCCATAGGGGCTGCAGGCCTTGCCGGTCAGGTCTGTGCTGGCCGCACCGGTGATGATGTCGATCTTCTTCTTGTCCTTGGCGATCGCCTGCACCGCGAGCGCCACCGAGGACGTCGTCAGCTCCATGATCGCATCGACCTGCTGGGTGTCGTACCATTGGCGCGCGATGTTGGAGGCAATGTCCGCCTTGTTCTGGTGATCGGCATCGACCAGTTCGATCGGCGCACCAAGCACCTTGCCGCCAAAGTCCTCGATTGCCATCTTGGCAGCTTCGACCGAGGATTTGCCGCCGAAATCGGCATAGACGCCGGATTGATCGTTGAGAATGCCGATCTTGACTTTGCCGTCGGATATGCCGCCGGCGAGGGCTGCCGTCCCGCTTGCAAGCAACAAGGCCAGGGACGCAATAAGGGTATTTCGCATCATGTCTCTCCCAGAGATTTGCGATCGCAGAGTGGTTCACTCACGGACAGCCATGCCCCTCAACACGGCTGCCAAAACCATGATCTGGTAAAACGGTGACCGATGCAAGCGATTGTGCGGCGGATCGCAACCTTTGTTCATGATTGCACAAAGCCTCGGAGCGTCGTGGCTTGCGACAGGCTTTGTGACGGTCTGCGCATCCCGGCGAGGTCGGCGATGCAGCCTCGCCGCCCCAAGCCAGCTACTTTTGCGCGCGGTCGATTTGGTGTATGGGAACGCCGGCCGCGTGCAGAAGCCGCCCAGAGGATTGGTCATGATTACCCAGGATACGCTCCTCGAATGGGGCTTCAAACGGGCAGGATGGCTCGAAGATGCCGTGCGTGAAGCCAATGAAGCGGCAAACGCCGGCATGAGCGAGGCCGACATCCGCGAATTGCTCAGCGCGATGCAGCCATCGCCGGCCGAAATGCAGCCGATGCGGACCAATTCGCTGCCGCTCAGCGACTTTCTCGAAGACAGCGTCGAGAACGAGACCGAACGCGAAAACCACCGCGCTGTCATCGAGCATATGGATATCCTGATGCGCACTCCGGTGGTCACCGCGGCCGCGGTAATGCCCGACGCCTGTCCTTCAGACCGCGCGCCGGGCACAATCCCGATCGGCGGCGTCGTGGCGTCGCGGGCAATTCATCCGGGCATGCATTCGGCCGATATCTGCTGCTCCGTGGCGGTTTCGATCTTCAAGCGCCGCGAAGACGCCGGCAAGGTGCTGGATGCAGCCCAGAAAGTCACGCATTTCGGCGCCGGCGGACGCAAGGATGTGGATGCGCTTCATCCCAAGGAGCTGCATCAGTTGATCGGAGGCTTCGGCGCCAATCCGTTCCTGCAGGGGCTGGAAGACTACGCCAAATTCCATTTCATGACCCAGGGAGACGGCAACCATTTCCTCTATGTCGGCGAGCTCGCTTCGACCGGAGAAATGGCTGTCGTCACGCATCACGGTTCGCGCGGCTTCGGCGGCCAGCTTTACAAGCGCGGCAAGGCCGCCGCCGAACGCCACACGGCGATCCATGCGCCACGGGTCCCCGCGCACAATGCCTGGATCGAACCGGAGAGTGAGCAGGGCGAGAATTATTGGAACGCCCTACAGGTGGCGCGCGAATGGACGAAGCTCAACCACTTCGCCATTCATGACGCGCTGGCAGCAAAACTCGGCATCAAGGTCATGGGACGGTTCTGGAACGAGCACAATTTCGTCTTCCGCAAGTCCGACGGCCTGTTCTACCACGCCAAGGGCGCCACGCCGGCCTATCGCGGCTATGCCGCCGACGCCTCCGGACAGATGCTGATCCCGCTCAACATGAGCCAGCCGATCCTCATCGCCGCGCCGACGGACAGCGCCGACCCTGATGCCGGCATCGGCGGTTTCGCGCCGCACGGCGCCGGCCGCAACATGAGCCGCAGCGCTCATGCCAAACGACTGGCGGCGGAATTCGGCGACGACCGCGGCCTTGGACCGAATGCCATCAAGGCGATCGTTGAGCGTGAAACCAAGGGCATCGACGCGCGCTTCTTCACCGGCGTGCCCGATGTCAGCGAACTTCCCAGCGCCTACAAGAATGCCGACCAGGTCACGGCTGCGATCGAACGGCACAATCTTGCGCGCATCGCCGACACGATCAGGCCACTCGGTTCGATGATGGCCGGCGAGATGAACTGGAACCGCAGGCGGTAATTGCCGCCTGTGTCAAAAAAGCTTGCCGTGCCTTACGGCACCATGCACACATCAGATCGTGTTAAAAACCGCTTCTCCCGACCATTATCGAGCGAGAACATGCCGCCGCGGCCGGGTACGACGTCGATCGTCAGATCCGTCCCCTTCCACACCTCGTATTGCGGGCCGCTGATATAGAACGGCACGCCGCCGATATGGCCGAGCAGCACGTCGCGGTCGCCGACGATGAAGTCATTGGTCGGATAGCACATCGGTGACGAGCCATCACAACAGCCGCCGGACTGGTGGAAGAGAATGTCGGGATAATCCTGCTGGATTTCGCCGATGAGTTCCAAGGCAGCCGGCGTCGCCGTGACGCTGCCAGTGGTAGCCTGGACGGGCATGTCTTCCTCCTCAAACACTTATGGGCTCCCGGCAACGCCGGGAGCCCTTTTGTTTTCGCGGTCTCGGCCCGAAATGGGTCAGGCTGAGTCGAAAATGGTGGCTTCGAGAACCGGAGCGGAGCGTACTTTAACGTACGTGAGCACCGGAAGCGCAGAAGCCGCCATTTGCAGACCAGCCTCACCCATTTCGCTCAGAAGAAGCCGAGGGGCTTGGGGGAATAGCTCACCAACATATTCTTCGTCTGCTGGTAATGATCGAGCATCATCTTGTGGGTCTCGCGACCGATACCGGACTGCTTGTAGCCGCCGAAGGCTGCATGCGCCGGATAGGCATGGTAGTTGTTGATCCACACACGCCCGGCCTGGATGCCGCGGCCGAAATTGTAGCAGCGGTTGGCATCGCGGCTCCAGACGCCCGCGCCCAGGCCATAGAGCGTGTCGTTGGCGATTTCCATCGCCTCTTCCTCGGTCTTGAACGTGGTTTTTTCGAGCTGCTCGGACGAAGCCTGGGCGCCGATCATCGTCTCCATGTCGAACGGATTGCCCTGCTTGATTGCCTTGACGCGCTTGACGGCCTTTTCCATGAACTTGTCATAGATCCGCTCATCGACCAGCGCACGGCTGGGGCAGGTGCAGACTTCGCCCTGGTTCAGTGCGAACATGGCAAAGCCTTCGAGCGCCTTGTCGAGATAATCATCGTCTTCCGCCATGACATCGGCAAAGAAGATGTTGGGCGACTTGCCTCCGAGTTCCAGCGTCACCGGAATCAGGTTCTGGCTGGCATATTGCATGATGAGGCGACCTGTCGTCGTCTCGCCGGTGAAGGCAACCTTGTTGATGCGCGGATTGGAGGCCAGCGGCTTGCCGGCTTCCAGGCCGAAACCGTTGACGATATTGAGCACGCCGGGCGGCAGGATGTCGGCGATCAGTTCGGCCCATACGAGGATGGAGGCAGGCGTCTGCTCGGCAGGCTTGAGCACGACGCAATTGCCGGCGGCAAGCGCGGGCGCCAGTTTCCAGGTGGCCATCAGGATCGGAAAGTTCCAGGGAATGATCTGGCCGACCACGCCGAGCGGCTCGTGGAAATGGTAGGCGATCGTATCATGGTCGATCTCGCCGATCGTGCCTTCCTGGGCTCTGACGCAGGCGGCGAAATAGCGGAAATGGTCGATGGCGAGCGGAATGTCGGCAATCGTGGTCTCGCGCAACGGCTTGCCATTGTCCCAGGTTTCGGCCTGGGCGAGCAGTTGGAGGTTCGCTTCCATCCGGTCGGCGATCTTGTTGAGCATGTTGGCGCGCTCGGTGACCGAGGTCTTGCCCCATTTGTCCTTGGCGGCATGCGCCGCGTCGAGCGCCAGTTCGATATCCTTGTCGCTGGAGCGGGCGATTTCGCAGAGCTTGCCGCCGGTGACCGGCGTGGTGTTGTCGAAATAACGCCCTTCGACCGGCTCGCGCCACTGGCCGCCGATGAAATTGCCGTAGCGGGTCTTATAGGGGGTTTCGAGAATTTTCTGGTGCAGCATGACTTCCTCCCTTGGAAACCGGGCTCTCGCTGAACCCGTGGGCTGCATTGTCGGACGAGTCGGCGAAACGGTCTATCCGGGCGCGAGCGATGAGGCCCTTCCTGTGTCGCAGCATTGATACAGCAGACGCTAAAAAGCGGCCTGGCTGGACGCGGCGGCTGGCCAATCGCGGGGAATTGCCGATGCTCTTCGCCATCGGCACGTCTCTGGGACCGTCTTGAAGGCCAGCAAGCGGCAATGAAGCGACCTCCAGCCAATCGCCGAAGTCGACGCGGCACTCGGAGGTCGCAATCTCAATGTTTCCCCCAGATTGAAAAACCCCCAACAAAAACCTTTCCCCGCCCTGGAGTTAGAGCCGCGTTAAATTGTTGCTGGTAATCTTTTGCCACGCTGTGGCCCAGCGGCGGCACGAGTGGTCGGGCATCAGGGGGCAAAGCCGCCACTCTATTGGCGTAGGCTTGCGGTCGGATGCGCGAAATACACGGAACGCCAAACGGTTCTTGCCGGGATGATGTGGTGTTCTGTTGTGACCTGTCGGAGATGCCGTTTTGAATAAACTTCTTGCTCTTGGCATATTCGTGATCGCTGTGGTCGCGCCGGCGGCGTCATACGCCGAGACGCTCAACCTGCTTATCTGGGAAAAGTATATTTCGCCGAAGGTTTTGGAACATTGGACGGCGGAAACGGGCAGTTCCGTTCGGCAGATTTATTTCGATAGCGGTGATGATCGGGACCGCCTTCTTGCCGATCCGAAGAACGACATCGATCTCGCGATCCTCAGCGAAAATGTCACAAGCCTCTATTCGCGAAACGGCAAGTTGATGGAAGTGTCCGACAAGACCGTACCGTCGGCGAAGAATTCCGTTCCAAGATGGCGGGAGCGATGCGCGGGTTATGCCGTTCCTTATTTCTGGGGCACGCTCGGCATTGTCTACCGTACCGACAAGGTCAAGACACCGCCGACATCGTGGAACGATCTTCTCAAGCCTTCCGCCGACATGTCCGGTCACATTGCAATGGTGACAGGCTATGACGATCTCCTGACGCCGGCATTGATCCTGGCGGGAAAATCCGTCAACTCTGCGGACCCGGCAGACTTGAAAAACGCCTTCGAGCGGCTGAAGGCCCAGTCGCCCTTCGTCAAGACCTACGACTATATCATCACCTCGTCGCAAAATGCGGCCGATGGCAAGGACCTCTACATGGCGCTCGCCTATAGTGGCGATCAGTTCGTGCTTGCCAGCACCTCTTCCCTGCCGTGGAAATATGTGCTGCCGAAGGAAGGCAGCGTTCTCTGGGTGGATTGCCTGGCGGCGACGGCGGGTTCGAAGCGCCGGGAGCTCGCAATGAAGTTCCTCGACTTCATCAATCGGCCGGACATTGCTGCGGAGAATGCGACCTACCTGTCGATGCCGACCACAAACGCGGCGGCCATTCCATTGCTCTCCGCGGCGATCAAGAACGATCCGCAGATTTTCCCGCCGGAAGACGTGGTCAAGGCCAGCCAGTTTTACCAGGAATATCCGGCGTCGGCGCTGCAGTTGCGAAAACGGATCGTTAGCGCGGTTACCAATATCCATGACGCTCAGTAGGCGCGCACTCATCGTCATTCTACCGGTCATCCTGATAAGCAATGTCCTGCTTGCTCTCTCGGTGTATTGGATAGAAAGAAGAAGCATAGAACAGGCCGAGATCGCCCGTCTGTCGCGCCAGATGGAGCGGTTGGAAGTACTTTTTGACCGTGATCGCGACTTCACGCGCAACCTGGTCTTCCTCATGCAGGCCGGCGATGCGATCCGAGCGTTCGTGCAGGAAGCCGATCAAAGTTTTCGAGCCACCGCGATCGGCGTCAGCGTGCAGGATGGCATCGAATTCTTCTCGAAAAGCTCAAACCGCTTCGTCTCGTTTGCAATCCTCGAAAGCAATCAAAAGGTCGATTATTATTTCGAGAAGAGCGACGACCCCTTCGCCACCATCCGCGCCATTCAGCTTGAGATGGCAAAGCGGTTGATGCAGGGTGCCGCGCTGCAATCCGATAACCTTGTGAATGATGAAGACGGGCCGCTTTTGATTCATTCCGAACTCGTCGATCGCACCACCATGTCCAAGCCACTGGCGACGCAGAAGGATTCCGCCTTCATCGTGCAGTCGGCCGTCCGGCCTCAAGACTTCATCCGCATGAAAACCGAAATGGAGAAGGACTACGGCACCGCTGTCATCCTTGCTCCAACGATAGAGCAGAAAAATGGTGTTTTCACCGCCGTCGGCTCGCTGCTACCCAATCTCAAGATGGGGCTTCGCCTCAAGGACTCTTATCTGGCGGCACGTTTTCAACCCTTGAAAATAACCTTGGCCGCGGGCTGCCTTACTCTCAGCTTCGGGTCGATCGGACTTCTTCTCTTCCTGATCCGGCGTACGGTCACGGGACCGATCTCGACCCTGGATCGCCAGGTGACCGACGTGCTTTCCGGGCAACGGCAGAGCTTTGGCCAAACAAAGAGCGGCGGTGAAATCGATCGCCTTTCGATGAATATCAAGACGCTGCACGACAAAGCCCTGGACAATCTCGAGAAAGTCCAGGTCGCCTCCTGGACCGACGTGCTGACCGGCATCAGCAATCGCCTGCACTTTTCGCTTCTCGGCGAGCAGGTGGTCGAGACCGCACAAGGCTCCGGTCAAAAGCTGAGCCTTATGTTCATCGATCTCGACAACTTCAAATTCATCAACGATACATTCGGACATGCGGTCGGCGATCAGGTTCTGCAGCAATTCACCGCGATATCCCGGGATATTCTCGACCGGCGCCAGGCTGCCACTGTGGACAGAGCCCCATTGTTTGCACGCCTGTCGGGAGACGAGTTCGCCGTCCTGCTTTGGGAAGGCGAAGAGGATGCCGGTGCGCTGGCGACCGCAAATCAGTTCATCGACGCATTTGGCAATGGGATAAGTGTTGGCGAGGAGAGCTATCCCGTGTCGGCAAGCATTGGTGTCGCCTGCTTTCCCGCCGATGCCCAATCCTTTACGCAACTGATTTCCTGCGCCGACAAGGCCATGTATCATGCCAAAGCGGCAGGCAAGAATGGCGTGATGCGCTATTTGCGGGCATTTGCCGATTCCGATGTGCGGCTCGAACAGATCAAGGTCGAACTGCAGCAACTCGATCCGGACGTGGAATTCTCCCTCGTCTACATGCCGATCGTTTCCCGCGAAGGCTCGGTCGAAAAGTGCGAGGCGCTGATACGCTGGACGTCGCCCCGCCTGGGAGTGGTTTCGCCCGGCGAGTTCATCCCGATCGCAGAAGCAAACGCGCTGTTTTCCAAGATCGACAAATGGGTTCTGCACAAAGCCGTCGGCGACCTGCCGGCGCTGCAGAAGATTTTCGGCGAGCACCTCATCTTGAGCGTGAACATCTCGACCGCGGAACTGAGTTCCAGCGCCATCGTCAAATGCGGCCTCGAGGCGATCGAACGTCACGGCGTTTCGGCGTCCTCGGTCGAAATCGAACTGACCGAAACATTCGCGGTCAAGGCTCCCGCCAAGGCGAAGCGCGTCGTTCAGGACCTGAAGCAGGCCGGCTTTGGAATCGCGCTCGACGACTTCGGCGCGGGCTATACGTCGCTGAAGCAAATTCTCGAATTTCCGCTCGACACGGTGAAACTCGACCGCGAAATGGTCATGAAAATCCGCGAGCCGGGCGGCATGCGAACGATAGCGGCCATCGTCGATCTGTGCCATTCGCAGAACTGCCTGGTGGTCGCGGAAGGCGTCGAGGACAAGGACATACTGGCCTCGCTCTCGCTGGCACGGTGCGACTTGTTTCAGGGCTTTGGCATATGCAAGCCAACGCCCCTCGCGGAGCTTTTGGCCAGTCACACGCGCAACCAAACGCACCGCTTCGTCCGGCAGGCCGGCGACGGTATGGTCAGAACTTCGACAGATCGTTGACGGGCCAGGGAGCATCGGCCAGTTTGAAGGAAGTACCGCAATGCCGCCGGTGTGCCCCGGCGACTCCGCGGCCATGTTCATTTTTCTTGCAGAGAAATAGCCCTGACGGCGTCGGGTCAATGTGCAATGGAGCACAACACCAGTTGAGCCAACTGGTCAGCCCAAGAAGCCTCCACCGATCTGGGCTTGCTTCCGTGGATGCCAGAAGCAGTCAGCTTCGCATTCGCCGGAGATGATTGGCTCAGGCAAGGACCGGACAGGGTCCCATCCCCTTGAGGACAACACAGTTCAGCCATCCGCCGCAGCCACAAATCCGCTTGCTGCCCGTCCTATTATGTATATACATATATGTGGAGAGTTTGAGTAACCTGCGCTGACCAGACGATCGAAGCTGGGCTTTTCGAGAGGTCGTTTGAATTGAACACGTGCACTTTAGATCCCAGTGTCTCTCGCAGCGGCCGCTCTTTTGGCCAAGCCGTTCCAGTCCCACGCGATTTAACGATGACCGTCCCACTCGGCCAAGGTTCGGTAAACCCTGCCAGCCAGGAATCGATCTACGGGAGAGGCGTATTGACTTGAAACATCTCCACAAATGCCGCACCCTAATTGGAGCGATGCCCTGATGTCAGATCCCGCAGCCAACCCAAGAAGCGGCTTTTCCGAGCAATTCATCAATGAGATTGCGGCGATCGTCGGTCACGTAAACGTAAAAACGGGCGATTTGATTACGGCTATCGACTATGGCGTTACTCCCGACAATCTACGCACGTCTGCAGTCGTCCTGCCCGGGTCGACAGCCGAAGTCGCCGCCGTTGTCAAAGGGTGTGCTACTCATGGGGTTCCGCTCGTCACGCACGGCGGGCGGACAGGGCTCGTCGGTGGCGGCATTTCGGCACCTGGAGAGCTGGTCCTTTCCACCGCACGGCTGGATCGCATCGTACTGCTGTCGGCGATCGAGCGTGTCGCTGTCGTCGAGGCCGGCGTCACGCTGCAAGCCCTTCAGGCCGCAGCAGGCGCGCACCAGCTGGAACCCGGCATTGACCTGCCGTCACGCGGCTCCGCGACGATCGGCGGCATGGCTTCGACCAATGCTGGAGGCATCTCGGCCTTCCGCCATGGCGTGATGAGACACCGTGTTTTGGGGCTGGAAGCTGTGCTCCCGGACGGTTCCATTTATTCCGATCTGACACGAGTGGTGAAGAATGCCGCCGGCTATGATCTGAAACATCTTTTTATTGGCGCCGAAGGAACCCTTGGCGTCATAACGCAAATCGCCATAAGGCTTGAGCCGCAGCCAATGGCGAGCGCGACGGTGCTTTTCGGCTTGCCTTCGGTCGAGGCCGCACTCCAGACGATTCGTCTCTGCCTTGATGCCCGATACGGGCATTTGCGCGCGGCGGAAGCTATCTGGAATTCGTTCTTCCGGCTGACGTCTGAGCACTATCGATGGTCAGCGCAAGATTATGATCCGTCTCATCCTATCAACCTGCTGATTTCGCTCGGCGGCGCCGATCAGGAGGCGCTGCAAGGGGAGCTCGGGCGTATCTACGAAAACGTCATTGAACGGTATTCGGGCGTCTCGGCGGTAATCGCGATGTCGGGGACGCAGGAAGCTGACCTCTGGAGGCTTCGCGAAGACACGGATCTCATCTACCGCAAGCATCCCGCTGCGCCTTCGTACGACGTGTCGGTCCCGCTTTCCGAGGTCGACTCTTATGTCGAGCGCTGCGTCGCCGAGCTCAAGCTCATCGACTCGAGACTTGACCCCTACATTTTCGGCCATCTCGCCGATGGCAATCTGCATATCGTCCTCAATGCCGCGGGTGGCGATGTTACCACAAAGATGACTGCGGCGATCGAGGCGGTGCTTTATCGCGACATCGCCGCGACTGGCGGCTCCTTCTCTGCAGAGCATGGAATTGGCGCCAAGAGGATACATTCGCTACGCACCACGGCGAATGCGGTAAAACTGGCACTCATGCGAGAAATAAAGAACACGGTGGACCCGGGCGCAATCCTGAATCCAGGCAAGGTCATCGATTAAGTCATGACTGCCGCGGTTCTGAATGAAGCGGCCGATCCTGTCAGCGTGCATATCGCGTCAGATGACTTTCCAATAGCCGAATGAGTGAGATCAAAATCAAGTTGATCAAAAGGTAGAGGATGCCGGCGAGAGCAAAGACCTCCAGAATCGCGAAGGTCTGGCTCATCAGCCGCTTCGCATGTCCGGTAAGTTCGAGAACGGTGATTGTGGAAGCAAGGCTGGTTCCCTTCACGACCAGCACAAGTTCGTTGCCATAGGCTGGCAGAGCCTGACGGATCGCCAGAGGAAACTCGATTCGACGAAATCGCAGGAGCCGCGACATGCCTGTCGCCTCGGCCGCCTCAACCAAGCCACCTGGAATCGACATGAGACCGCCACGCAGGATTTCCGACGTATAGGCCGCAGTGTTGAGAGCCAGTGCCATGACGGCACAATGGGTTCCGTCACCGATGACCCACCACAGGACGGGATTGTCGCGAACGAAGGGTAGCTGACCCAGTCCGTAATAGAACAGAAAAAGCTGAACCAAGAGAGGCGTGCCGCGGAAAACCGTGCTGTAGCCCTTGGCAAACCCGCGAAAGAATCTGTTTCGCGATAGCCGCATCAACGCGAGCCCAAGACCGAGATTGAAACCGATGGCGACCGAGACAACGGTAAGGGCGGCCGTAAGCCACAGGCCTTTTATCAGCGTGGGAACGGCAAGCTGGATGAGATCGAGGTCCATAGTCTACTTCCTTGAACGAAGCCGAAGAAAGCGTTCGGCTTGATCGAAGCCAGCTTGACTGACGAGTGTGATCAGGAGGTAGACCACGGCGGCGATGAGATAAAAGATGAAGGGGTGGCGTGTAGATCCTGCGCCAACAAATGCGGCGCGCATAAGCTCCTGCAATCCGACGACCGACACCAGCGCCGTATCTTTGATTGTCGTCTGCCAAACATTGTTCATGCCGGGCACCGCGATCCTCAGCATCTGCGGGGCGATGATGCGGCGGAAGATGCGCCATCCCGGAATGCCGAGCGCGCGCGCAGCCTCGATATGGCCGCGGGGAATAGCTGCCAACGCGCCGCGAATAACCTCGGTCGAATAGGCCCCTGATATCGCCCCGATCGCAACGACAGCGATGACGAAGGCGTAGCCGTCGCCTACCAGCCCGTCATAGCCGAATGCCGACGCAACACGCGTGACGAACTCCACCGACGAGAAGAAGAGTAGGTAGATGATCAGGAGCTCGGGTACGCCGCGTACAACCGAAGTGTAGAAATCGACGATCAACGTCAGTGGGAAAAGCCGCCCCCACTTTATCAAGCCGCAGGCAATCCCGATCAGGAGGCCGCCGGCCATGCTGGCAAGCCCAACTGCAATGGTTATTGCCGCGCCACGCAGGATTGCGACTATCCAGCCGCCTTCCCATACCTGCAAAATACCAAACTCCATCGGACCAGCCTACATTCTCTCGCTCGTGACATCGGGATGGCCGTCCGGCATGCGCTTTCAGGACAGGCCGACCGGCCTGCCCTTCGTCGCTGGAGGACGTCCATTGCGCTACAGTTTGCAGGGTCGTGAAATATCCGCCTTGAACCACTTCTGGCTGGCCTTGCCGATCGAGCCGTCATTGATCAGCTCGCAGAGAGCCTTGTCTATGCGACCTTTCAGCTCCGTGTTTTCCTGGGCAATGCCGACGCCGATACCTTCGCCCAATGTCGGGTCGAAGGTGCTCAGCACCTTGATGTCGACGAATTGGAAATCCTTGCCGTCAGGACGCGCAAGGAAATCCTGAAGGGCGGAGGCGTCGGCAAACGCCACTTCGACGCGGCCGCTTGCCAGATCGATCTGCATCTGGTCAAGCGTATCATAGGTTTTCAAGTCAGCGTTCGGTGCCCGCTTTTCCATGAAGTGGGCATGGGTGGTGCCCGCCTGCACGCCGACAGTGCGGCCGTCGAGCGATTTCAGCAGGCTATCAATGTCCTTGATGCCGGCAAGATCGGAGGATTTCTTGACCACGAACATGTTGGCAAGTTCAGCGTAGCCGATAGAGAAATTGATCTGCTTCTTGCGCTCAGCGGTGATCGACATGCCCGATATGATGACGTCGAAGCGCTTTGCCTTCAGCGCCGGGATGAGGCCGTCGAATGCCTGCACCACGAAGTGGCACTTCATTTGCAGCTTCGCACAAAGCAGACTGCCGACGTCCGCATCGAAGCCAGTTACATTCCCATTTGAATCCGCCATGCTCCATGGCGGATACTCGCCTTCCGTTCCGATTGACAACTCACCCTCAGCTGCGTGTGCGCTGCTGAGACCGGCAGCGAAGAACGTAGCAAGCAATAATTGTTTCAACTTCATGTTTTGGTTCCCCATTTGGCGTCCATTGATTATCCGCCCGGAGGCCCCCCGGGCGGCTCGAAGCCGGTAGAGCATCAAAGCGTGCGAGCCAGGAACTGGCGCATGCGCTCGGAGCGTGGATTAGAAAACAACTCCGCCGGCGCACCCTCTTCCTCCACCTTTCCTTGGTGGAGAAAGAGGACCTTGTGTGAGACCTCGCGCGCGAACTGCATCTCATGCGTCACGAGGATCATCGTATTTCCTTCTTCGGCCAGCTGCCGGATCACGCGCAGGACTTCACCGACCAATTCGGGATCCAGTGCCGAGGTCGGCTCATCCAGCAGAATGACCTTTGGGCGCATGGCCAGCGTGCGCGCGATAGCGGCGCGCTGCTGCTGACCGCCCGAAAGCTGGCCCGGATATTGTGCATGCTTGTCGGAGAGACCAACCTTCTTCAAAAGTGCATGGGCGTTGTCCATTGCCCCCTTTCGATCATCCTTCAGCACATGCAGCGGCGCCTCTATGATGTTTTCGAGAACGGTCATGTGTGGCCACAGGTTGAAATTCTGGAAAACCATGCCGACGCGGGCGCGGATGCGCTCGACCTGGCGCAGATCGGCTGGTGAAGCTCTGCCGTCCGCTGATTTTTTCATGCGGATCTCTTCGCCGTCGATAATGATGCGACCGTCATTCGGTTGTTCGAGGAGATTGATGCAGCGCAGGAAGGTGCTTTTTCCGGAGCCCGACGAGCCGATCATCGACACCACTTCACCAGGTTGGGCCGAAACACTGACGCCATTGAGCACGGCCAGTGTCCCGAAACGCTTATGGACATCATGCACCTCAAGCGCCGGTCTTTCTCCGACCCTTGGTCCGACCGATTTCAAATGCGAGACCACTGCAACGGTGGCCACAGCAATCAACGGCTTTTCAATGCCAGCGCCACCGATTGTCTTTAGGTCAGCGAAGGCGCGATCGAAGTAGCGGAGACACGCCGACAGACAGTTGCGCTGCCAGTCCACATCATCGGGTATGAAAGCTGCGCGAAGGTCGGACTTGATCTTCCGCCCGAGTGGCGTATCGACGTTTCCGAACAAGTGAAGCCAATTGTCCGCCTGGACTGCGTCAGAGACTACGGCACCATCGAGCGTGCCACATTCGACGACAAGAGGCAGGACTTTCGCCTTGGGCAGGGCCTTTCGAACGGCAGCGGAGACATATCCGGTCGCCGTCGCTGCAATGCCCGTGGCCGTCGTTGCATTCTTTCCAGTCATGACAACGGAAAGCCCGGGCCCGAAGATGCCCCGACCCCAGTCGAGCCCGCCGTGGTCACTCTCGGCGACCGACAGAAGTGCTGGATAACCGTAGGGGCCGGCGCCCGTATGCAGGTCGAAAACGATGACTTCGGAGGCCTGCTGAGTGAAAGTCGATAGAATTTCGTTCAGGATGCGATTGGACCAGACTGGCCCTTCGCCACCATAGAAAACCCCATCCGGAAAATCATACTGACCGGCCTCGATGATTGGCGCGATGCCGGCGTAGCCGCCATGCTGAGTTTTGGCGGTCTCCAGCGCCTCGGCTGCCCTATCGCGCTCCGGACCTTCCCACTCCCTACAGACGAGCGCACCGTGGAGACCAGCATATTTTTCATTGCTCGGCGCTCCCCTTTCCCAATCTATGAAATTGCGGTTGAGGTCGACATTGTCCTCATTGACCCTTCGCAACCAGGCGGTGCCCCAGGGATTGATGAGATGGATCATCAAAACCGCGGTGTCGTCGGGCAGCAACCACGGAGAATTTTGTGCGAGCCATGCGGTCTGGCAGGCCGAGCCGAACGCGCCTTCCACACCATGTGTCCCCGAAATCAGAACCAGAAGCTTGGCAGCACCCTCGCGCCCGAGATAGGCAACATCCGTCGCCAGAAGTTCCCCATTCGGTCCATGAAGGGGGTGCCGATACTCAATGAGACTGGCGCCGGCTCGACGCCCCGCAGCAAGAAACCTGGCGCGCAGCGCCGAGAAGTCGGCAGCCAAGAGGTCAGGCGACGGAAGGGCCGCGACATGTGGATTAAGTGGGATTTCGACACGGATCGGATCGCTCACGCGCCCTCCTTTTGGAGAAATAGACATCAATAGTTCAAGTCGGCATTCGACATTGGCTTGCTCACAGATCGAGCACGACTGAGGATTTTGGTCTGGTGCAGCAGAGCAGCACGCGATCACGTGGCAGTTCCTCGAGGGGGTCCTCGAAATATTCCACCTCGCCGGAGATCAGCCCCTGCTCGCAGGTGCCGCACACGCCCGCCCGACAGGAAAACGTGAGCTCAATGCCCTGAGCTTCCAGGAAAGCCAGGATGGATTCGCTCGACCCATTCCAATCAAAGCTGCGCCCGGATTTTTCCAGCGCGACGCGGAATCCGTCACCGGCCGCGACCGACGTGACCGAAGCCGAGGGCTGCTTTGCTGTTTGTTCCATCTCAGAAAGCAAGCTCGCGGGGCCAAAGAATTCGTAGGCAATCCGCTGCTTGCTTACGCCAAGGCTGATGAGGATCCTGTACAGAGCCTGCATGAAGGGAGGCGGTCCGCACATATAAACGTCATAGTCATCAAGTGGCAGCAGACTCTGGATTGTCTCGCGCGATAGGAAGCCTGTAGAATGGCATCGTCCCGCTTTGAGATCGCCGGCCTCGGCGAAGCGATAACAATAATGAATGGTGACCCCCGACCTAATGCCGGCGAGCAGCTCCACCTCGTCGCGTAAGGCATGCACTGCCGCGCTATCGCAAGCGTGAATAAACCAGACCGGCCGATCGCTGTCCTTTGCCAACACGTTCAGCATCGATACTGTCGGCGTCAGCCCGACACCCCCGGAGAGCAGCACGACAGGCCTTGTGCTCGCATCGTCGAGCTTGAAAGATCCCCGAGGTAGGTCTATCTCGACAACAGTTCCAGGCTCGACTTCGTCATGCAGCCAGCAGGAACTCAAGCCTTCCGGCACACCAGTCGTTGGCGCAGCTTCCCGCTTGACCGTGATCCGATATTTCCCTTCTTCCCGGGGAGACGACGAAACTGTGTAGTTGCGCAGTACGTAGCCGCCCTCGCGATCCGGCACGCGGATGGTGAGGAACTGTCCCGCCTCAAATGTCCGCCAATTCCGCAGTTCCAGAGGTGCAAGCTGAAAAGACGTTATAGTGGCGCTTTCGCGCACCTTTGAAATCACCTCGAAAGGGCGGAACCGCGGAGCCATGGCATCCGGCATCTGGAACCGACCCTTACTCAGCCGCCGCAGGGATCGCGGCGGACTCTGCTTCCGCAGCGATCAACTGTGCCAGCTTGCGGCGAAACCGCATCGGACCGACATCGATCTTCAAGTCGAGGTTTGGCGTTTGCTTATTGGCCATGCCGTGATGCACCGCTTCGAGCACCACGCGATCCTCTTCGAAGGCACCGCGCACGGACTTCGCAAAGCTTGCCGAGACCTCCGCATCGTTCGGCGCGAAGTTACGCATCTGGAACCAGTAATATTTCGTGCGGTTCTCATCGACAGGCGTCATGAAGTTGTAGCTGTCCATGAGGAATGTGTTGTCGGGCAGCTGACGACCTTCGCCACCGGTATGTGCCGGAGCAAAGATAGCCTTTATGATGGCGTTGCTTGGATAGCGCACCTCATAGTGCTGTTTGCGGTCAGCGTTGCCTTCGAACTGCAGGAATGGCGCATAGAACGGGGCGGGTTCGGAATCGACCATCCAGCGCCAGACCGTGACGCCATCGTCCTTTACGGTTGTTTCCAGGGGCGTCTCCTCGCAGGCTGAGCTCGCGAATGAGGACACATGCACCCAGGCCACATGTGATGGATCGAGCAGGTTGTCCGTCATATAGAGGTAATGACAGTTGATCGTCATGGACTCGCCGCGATTGATTCCCCAAGCGGGATCATCGAAATGCTCGACCTCGAAAATATCCTTGGGATCGGCCTTGGCCGGCTCGCCCATCCATATCCACAGGAGGCCGTAGCGCTCTTCAATCGGATAGGATCGAACTTTTGCAACATGCGGGATGCGTTCCGCTCCCGGCACCCGGGTGCAGGTCCCGGAACAGTCGAAGGTCAAACCGTGGTACCCACATTCGACATCGTCGCCCTTGATGCGGCCCATCGAGAGCGGTAGCTTGCGATGCGGACACGCATCCTCGAGGGCGACGATCTTACCACCCTGCATACGATAGAGAACGATGTTTTCCCCAAGGATGGTTGTGGGCTTAAGTTCGCGACCGATTTCGTGATCCCAGGCGGCAACATACCAGGCGTTCTTGAGATACATTTCATCCTCCGCATAAATTGATTTTGGGCAATATCAGCCGATGCTGAACAGCCAACAAGGCGTCGCCCCTTGCGTTCTTTTTTAGAAAATCTAAAAGATATAGGATGTAGTTTGAGAGGTGTTCTAATGTCTTCGCCGACGCTTCGTGGCCTGCAAGCGTTTGAGGCTGTTGGACGATGTGGCACCGTCACTGCAGCCGCCCGAGAGCTCGGCGTGTCTCCGGGCGCGATTAGCCAGCAGGTGCGCAACGTCGAACAGTGTCTCGGGCTCACCCTGCTTGAACGAAAAGGGCGCCACCTGAACCTGACATCTTGGGGCCGTCTTTATTTCCTGGAAATTGCCAAAGGCTTCCAGCAGTTTGCCTATGCCGGACAAGTGCTCGAACGCGCTCGCAGCCAAAACAGCATCGTCCTGAGCGCCCTGTCATCGGTGGTGAACAAATGGATTGGCCGAAAGATTTTCGACTGGCAAGCACTGTATCCTGACGCCAGCGTTCGACTCCAGGGTCAGGAGGAGGAGCCGCGCCTTGGTTTCGACCAAGTCGATTTTCGGATTGCTTATGGCGGTCGCGCGGCCGCCTACGAACACGTCACCAAGTTGTTCACCGATTGGGTAGTCCCAGCTTGCGCTCCCACTTTGCTTAGCGATCGTTCGCTCAACGGCCCTTCAGATATTCTGAATTTTCCTCTCCTGAACGTTGAGTGGGAGGCTGTCTATCAACAGCCACCGCAGTGGATTGACTGGGCCAAGGCAATCAATGTCCACAGTAGCAAAAGGCTCTCCAGTCTGTCGTTTACGCTGTCAAGCAGCGCCATCGATGCAGCAGTAAACGGCAGGGGTTTCGTGCTCGCGCAAATTTCAATGATTTCAGAAGAACTGACGTCGGGCACACTTGTTGTGCCGTTCGATATTCGGCTCAAACTTCCGGAGAGCTACTTTCTCGCCTGGGACCGGACGGCCCTTGAGAAGCCGTTTGGAAAAAGGTTCCACAAATGGCTTCTGGACGTCGCGAAAAAGCAGAACGCCGTGTCAGCGCCCTCCGTTTGAACGCCAACCAAGGAAAGTTCGAGTAAGTATCCCCCGGCATTCGGGTGGGTGGAGTTTACAGCTGAACCACATGACGTCGAACCTCTGGGCGGGGATATATACGCCGCCGCGCTCGCTGCCGGCCAGGTTACCGCCTATGTGCCACCCACGGCCGAGGAAGCGCGTGCAGCACTGCCGGACCTCCGCGGCAAGCAGTTTCGCCTGGGAATGCGCGACCTCGGCGTGACTTCGGCAATGATGGACACCGCACTCGCCGCCATTGCCGATCAGAACCAGCGCGAGATCGCACAAATCGAGTGGGAAGACAGCGACAGCTATTCCCGCCTGCATCCACTCATCGCGCAGCTCGCGATCGTGCTTGGCAAGACCGATGAGCAGATCGATGCGGCTCGGGCAACGGCTTTAACTTACAACTGAGGGGCGTCAGATGAGCGTCGCAATATCCTTCGCATCTGCATCTTCAACCGTCCCTATCGGTGCCACCCGGCCGCGCCCGCCCAGCTCACACGTTCTCCTTCTTCCGCACTGGCGCCTTCGGCTTGTCGCCGGGCGGGACGTCCGGACTTGGCGCAAGCAGTTTTCTCAGCGACCCGATCTTGTCTTTAACCAGCGGCCGGAACCGCGACGCGCGGTAGGGCATGTCGGCCGCGCCATAACCTTCCGGGCCATCATCGTTGCCACGGTGGATTTCCTCGACTTTGATTCCCAGGAATTCGCCGTCGACATAATGCTTGTACATGCCGATCCACCGAATGGTGTAGATCTGGCCTTTGCGGATGACCTGGTCGATCGAGACATTCTTGAATTTGTCGTCGATGCAAACGACCTGCTGCCCCACATAGAAATCGTTCATTGCGCTTCTCAATCCTCGTTCGCGCGGATATTAGCGCAGCCGATCAAATCGACAAGTTGTCGTTTGCTGCCAGAAAACATTCTCGTTTGGAATATTTCCTGGCCGTCGCTGTCTTGCTGTTTGAAAAGCGTTCTCGCTTATAACGCCTTTTTGCCCTCACATCCGACAACGTTCGTCTCGCTACCGAACCGATCGCGCGCATGGCTCAGTCCATGTTGCATTTCATGTCGCATGGATTCGCCGCGTATCAATTGAAATGGCTGGAAATCTCGGAAACTCGCTGCAACACATACGGGGCAACATAATAGTGTAAGTCATTGAATTTTATGGTGATCCCGGCGCGATTCGAACGCGCGACCCCCAGATTAGGAATCTGGTGCTCTATCCTGCTGAGCTACGGGACCATTGAGCCATCCATACAAAACCAGCACCGTTTCGCCAAGTGGTTTTCGGGAAAGGCGATGAATTCATGGATTCCGTAGCATATCTGCGCTTAATTGACCTCTTCCGGCCTATACCACACCATTTGCGAATTGACGTTTGCGTGCCCCCGAGTCTGCCGCAAGAGCCATCGTTGTGACAGAAAATGTGACAACGATGGAAGCAAGTCAATAGCAACAATCGACATCGTTGAGGTCATCCCGAAATCCTGCCGCATGCAATAATGATCTGATTTCATTGAACTTTGTAGAGGAGCTTCTTGAAACGGAAGTGACGCCATCCCATATAGTATTGGATGTCGGCCGCCGCCATTGAGTACCTACCCGTTGGTACTCGGGATTTGAGATCACAACCAAAGAACGCTTTTATTATCTATACAACTAATGGAATATCCGCCATTTTTGGCGATTATATATATAATATATAAGTATATCGCCAAAAACGGCGGATAAATATAAAATTAAGAAACCGAAGGTTTCTTGCCGCTTGCGGCCACATTTTAATCTTATAATTGCAAACGAAAGAACCACATGGAACTAAATTACATTAACGATATCGAATCGCAGCCTATTGAAATTCGTTCAATCGACCAAATTATCCAAGAAATTCGACAGGATCAGCTTAGAGAAATCACTGCGAATATTCGGTCGGCGCCAGACAAAGCGGAACGCAATCGCCTAAAAAGGATGCTTCCTGCTTTTCGGCCGTGCGTGCAATCATCTGGGCGCCGTATCGATGGTGGTGCCGAAGCGACAGGCATTATACAATTCGACCTTGACAAGAAAGTTCTCGACTGTTCGGCGCTGAAGTCGAAGATAACTCAGCTTCCCGAAACCGCCTATGCCTTTATCTCACCGAGCGGTATGCTAAAGTTTGGGATACTTTCGGACTTTTCGTTTGATCCGAAGTGCTCGCTCGATAATAATCTTCAGCGATTTCAACATGCTTATGATCATGCAGATGCCTACGTGCATGAAGTTCTGAATGTCGAATTCGACCGTGCATGTCGCTCGATATCACAGCTTTGTTTTCTGTCCCATGACCCCGACGCATATTTCAATCCGACTGCTACACCGCTGAAAGTCAATGCTTTCTGCGATGTCGTCCCGACCGTTCAGCATCATGCGGGTCCTGAGTCTTTCAGCGGCGACATCGGGGCGCTTCTTGGCTTCATCCCTAAAGACCATGGATACGCAGATCGGCTGCCAATAAACATGGCTGTACTCGGACATATGGGCGAAGAGGGGATTGCTCTTTTATCGTCTCACTGGACGACTGATAGCCGAGGCAAATTGGCGAATGATCTGCAATATCAGCTACACCGATCACGCAGCGGGTGGCTCGGGACGCTGGTCAATGCAGCGAAGCGACACGGTTGGAATCCAGCACCAAAGACATCGAGCAGGAGAAATCAAAAGGCTCTTCCAAGCACATTCACCTTTCCTCCGCTCCTGTCGCAGGAGGATGCTTCCGAGAAATTGCGGAGCGAAATTGACGATTTTTTTCAAAATCAAGAATCTAAAATTGTTAAATCAACGTGCGGGTTCGGGAAGACAGAGTTCGTGCTGAGAGCTTTGGCCAAACTACCGGCCACGATAAACATCTTATTTTTGGTGCAGAACCATGGCTTGATAGATGAGCTCCGCCAGCGGTTAAGTGCCTTGATCGTAGAAGAAAGGAAATCGGCTCGGCCGGGATCAGCAATGTCCACGCATGTGGCGGTAAGGGGAAAGGCCTACAAATTTCCCAACGGCCGCAGCATGTGCGAGAACACCGCTCTGATCGAAAAATTCGGCTCAAGAATCCCTTCCAAATCCTGCTTCGCCTGCCCTTTTGCGATGGAATGCACATATACCGAGCAATTCAATAACCTTGCCAACATAAGGTTTGCTACATTCGAGGAGCTCTATGACAACCAAAGCCGTTTCTGGCACGGCACTCACTTGATCGGCGAAAGTATCCAGCCAAGACGGCAGGGGTTCACGCCCCAGTACATCATTATCGATGAAAATTGCATTCGCCTCGAAATCTGCGACGCCAGCCGAGAAACAGAAATCGAGAGCCTACAACAAATTTGCGATAGCTGCATCGAAGGAAAGAGCATCGTTGAGGCATGTCGGCAAGCCGGGCGGCAATTGAAGCTCGATTATGGAAGGCTCATGTCACAAAGTGCTGGTGACCCCACCAAAACTCAGCAGCTTTTGGAGTTGTTGCATCAGTTTCTGCAAAACGAGACTTCTGAGCAGGAAATTGCGGCCGCTGTACGCTTCACGGGAGGTAAACTGCGGCTGCGGCGGGTTAGGCCAGTGGCAAGCCGATATCGTGAAACGCCAACCTTGATCTTGGATGCAACAGCCGAGAAAGAGATTTATCAGGCCGTCTTTCCCAAGCTCGACTTCGTTGACATTCCAGTTGCAGTCGGAGCCGGCAATCGTGTGTTCCAAGTACAAAATTTCAACGTCACGAGACAGCAGCTGTCAATCGAGAAACGCAGAACTTCGGCGGCGGAACAACTCCAGCGGATTTCCGGGCGGTACGCATCCGTTGGCTTAATCACTTATCGAAAGATTCCTCACGTGCCCTCGGAAAATTTTGACTCGTTTTTGGCATCGCAAATTAAGGCGTCTCAGAACGGATATTTCGGCAACATTCGGGGCACGAATGCATTTGCCAACGTTGATTGCTTGATCATTTTCGGTCGCCATCGTTTTGGCGATGAGGAGCTCCAGCGTTACGCTGAAGCAATATATGGAGCTGAGGTCTCGCTCGAAAAGGAATATGCAAACGTCCCCGTCAGGATGGCGGATGGCACGGCAAAATCGCTTTCAAACTTTGTCTTCAAGGACGCCCGTATACGAAGCGTCTATCGGCAATTCTGCACTTCTGAATCCGTACAGGCGGTGGGCCGAGGGCGCCTGTTTCACGGCCGAACGAAAGATGTTTATATCTTCTCGAATGAAAGTCTCGGCGCCCATGTTGGCATCACGGATTTCATCGACTTTGAGTATCCTCAGTTCTCGGAAATAAACCCAATTCCTGCTGACACTAAAATTTTCCAGGACAAGCGGTCCGAACTCGTGAACCTCGGGTTTAGTGATTATCACATCAAAACCAACCATGATGAGGTTGTTACCTGGATACTCGAACAAGGCTTCGATCGATATGTGGTCAAATACATGACCGAGCAATACAAAAAGAAAGAGGGAAATTTCTTTGCACGAGGCGAGCCAGATATTCGCCTACATTTTGGGCCGAGATTGAGAAGCGTTGAACCAGTTCCATCAACGTCGAAGGAGGTTGCCGCCTCGTCAGAACACATACTTCTTCAGGCCGCCGAATAGAGTCTAATGCACGACTGATCTTTGACACACAGCCGTGCATACCCTAACTGCTTGTCGAAAAATTACAATTTTTACAAGAAGTTTGGAAATTCCGTTTTGCTCCCAGATGACATACTGCAGTCGCATTAGTTGGGATATACAGCGGTAGCTAGTAGGGCAGCACAGCTATCAAACCATCTTGTGTTTCAAAAGAAACCTGATGCCGGCGCCCCCGGGGGGCTTCCCAAATGGCCCTCTTGTCGCTACTCACCGGCTTCGGTGCCGTCTTCCTTGAACTGATGCTGCCGGATCGCATTAATTATAAGAGGCTTCTTAGCGGCTCTCTGCGGCTCGCCAGCTTTTTCGACCGCCAGTTCCAACTCAGCGACGATGTTTTCGAATCTCGTCGCAAGCTGAGATGGTAGCGGGCGAGAATTGTAATAGCTATAAAGTTGTTGGGTCACGGCTGCGATCGACCATCGGTCCAAATCTTTGAATTTGCCCCATGATTGTACCACGCTTAATGCCTTCTCCGGGTCTATCTCCAAGATGAGTGAAAAAACCAAGAATCGTTCGATCCGATCGAGCGAGGTGTCTCCGGCAATTTCTATCAGTAGCTTTAGAATTTTCTCGGTGCCCAAATTAATGTAAGCAATCTGGCATATGATGCTAGATATCACGGTCTTAATAACCGCCCCAACTTTCTCCATCAGGTTAGGAAGAGTGTCCTTTTCTTGATCGTTGAGCTTTGGCTCTTCAAGCAAGTCATTCCGAATTTCGACGAGAGCGTTTTGGAAGGCGTCAATCCAAAACACGCAGTATGAGGACCAAAGCTGTAGCGCTTGCCTGATGTGCTTTTCTTTATCTTTTGCACGGATGAATTCGAGATTCCTGATCACCTGGCTGTATGTGACCAGAAGCTTCCCAAACTGCACATGGTCATCCGCCGTGTCCTGCTCGAACAACGGATTTGTGGTACCTGCGGCCGCCTTCTTCGCAGACACACGATCGACCGCTTTCTGCTCGGCTCTATCCATTATTTCATCAATTTGCCTAGCGTTGAGCCTGCGAGACCGTATACGTTTTAGTTGTTTGGCAGTGTAGTCGCTTGGCGGCGCTCCCACAAAGAACTTGTCAACTTCTTCCTTAGGGAGGTTAGCCAGGGGAATTAGGTGCTTCCGTAATTCCTGATCCGCCATTGATAAGAAGGGTAGCTCTTGCCTAAAGCGAGATGTGTAAATGTCTACCTCTCCGCTATATCGCAGCCATTCATCGCCGTTGGATAGAACGATATTTCGGACGTCGTCGTGATCTCTGATGTAGCCGGCAACGAAATAATCCTGGTATCTACTGAACTTGAATTTGACGACGCCGTCGGTGCTCTCCAGGACGCCGCAATTTATAAACCCATTTACCATATCAGCACCGTCGTAAGGCAAAAGCCGTTCGTCCAGGTACTCACTCACATGCGCAACCAACGCATTCTTGCTCTTTCCGTTTGGCGAGGTCTTAAGCCAAAACGCAATGTCCTGTAGAACATGGTTCTTTGACGTGTAATCGAATTCCTTTCGAAGAGCTCCTCGGTAGTCCATTCTTCCCAATATATAATCAAGAACATTTTCGAGCAGTACCGCTTCATTCAAAAGCTCACCCTGTCCAACATTCTTAATTACCCACAGCAGAAGAGTAACTATATATCCCGTTCTCGGCAACCCGTTCCTTGCCATGTGAAACATTAGTTTTTGAAATATTTCTTGTGTATCATCATCGTCGGCAGGTTTTCCGACCCATCCTGCCGACAGAGCTCTTATATTATTCCGAGTGAGATTTCTAATTGCCACAAAAGTAGCGTTCTCAAACGTATTTTTAGTTTGCTTGTCACGAACGAGGGACAGGGCGTCGGACTTAGAAAGGAACACCCACCGGATATTTGTGTGTGTCTTTTTAAGCGTAAGCAACATATCGATGCGAGCACTGTCGTCTATGTCAACGTCGTCGACTATAACGAGAAGATCAAATTTCTCTATGTCTGATTTGGAGACAATATCGAGGACCTCTCCAGCATATCCACGCAACATAGGCCACAGAGCTACTTTCCAAGAGCTGGTCCTTTTGTTTGAGACAGTATCAAAATTACAAATTATGGGCAAACGAGGCCGATCGCTCCACCCTATGGAGCATTTATATGCTATGAAGTGTGCCAAACTTGTTTTGCCGTCTTGCGGCTTTCCGGAAACGACAATGTCTCCAGTTGCCTCAAGGAGCTCCTTCAATTCGGCAGCGTCRTCAATCGATTCCGACTCTTCCTCGGAGACTAGCTCACTTGCCTCCGTTTTTTTCGAGAGTGGAGGGCAGACATAATGACTATCAATATCTATCGGTTGATCGGCGTTTCCAACAAGATTTATGTGCCGGGTTGCGATCTCTTTGACCCGTGGTCCGGCTAGTCGAAGCGCCGCAGCGAATTTCGAAGCAGGTGACGCACTGTTCCGCAAATGAAGTGAGAACAACCCGTTGTCTGCAACTCGCTCTGCGGGCCGAAAGACCCTTCGCTCATCGACATATTCCCACAGTTTAAAGGTTGCAGTTGCGTTGCCAAGGTCGACGTCTATTATTGAGAAGCCGTTGAACCAGTCTCTCGACGAATATAAACAGGGTCCCTGGGAGATTATTGCCTCCCCCATGATGCTGGTCCGCCTTTCAGGCAGCGCCAGATGGACATGTCCATAGAACAGCATATCGAAATTTGCATACAGTCGGCGCTCCACCGCAAGCCGATCGTACGGCCTCAGCCAGTCCAAGGGATGATGAAATACTGCGAGCTTTACCTCACAATCGGAGATGGCTTCGTGAGCAAGATCGACGGCTCGCTCTCCAATGATTAGATTTCCTCGATCAATGTCGTCCGGCTCGCCGGTTGTTCGCCATGCGCTATTCAGTACAGCAATCCCAATCGTGGCGCCGTCGACCGTCATTGTTTTCGTAGCAAAGAAAGGGTTGCAGGTATCGAAACGGCGTTCAGCCTTGCTCCATACCGCTTCATAAAAGTTTGCAAGGCGATTTAAGGCTGGCGGAACGGCAGAGAGTGGCGCTTTCACATGCTGGTCGATGAAGCTATTGATGGCTTGAGACGAACTCAGCGTCTTCAAAAGACCGCTCTCTATGTATGCATCGGCTCTGACGACTTCCCTATCAATGTCGTGATTTCCAGGACATACGATAAACCTGTCTTCGGAGATCGGAATGACTGCCTGAATCTTCTTAACTACTTCGTCTTGAAATCGCTCAAAGTCAGCATTCGCACCGCCGGAATACACCAGGTCGCCGGAAAAAATCACAAGGTCGATATTTTGAAATTCAGCGCTATTAGCAGCCATGTGGCTTTGAAACGCTTGTAGAACGATATTTTGATCATATTTGCCGAACTTTAAGTGAAGGTCTGAGAGATGCAGCAATTTCATTCTAGTTTCCCAAAATTCCGGCAGCTGTTGCAAAATAGGTGGTGGCGCCTTCTTGCGTGCAACCATATGCTATATCGATAGTTAAAACAGCCGATTGATGAAGGGAGTTCACAAGAAAAGTTGTGGTGCTGGATGCTCCCATCTCTCTTGTCGCTCGGAAACGCACTCCGTTAGGGTATGCCTCTGCGGACAACGAAAAATGATCTCGGAATTTGTCCGTTAGGGTTTGACTCCATCTTTCGTACATGTAATTATACGGACATAGTCCTATCGGACAAATGGAGTCGGCAATGTCCACATTTCTTTATGCCCGTGTATCGACCGCCGAACAGACGCTTGCCCATCAGCAAGCTCATGCAGAGAAGGCAGGATTTCAATTCGACCACGTGATTGCAGACCATGGCGTTTCTGGTGTCGCTGTTCCGATGAAAGACAGGCCTGAAGGCCGGCGCCTTTTTGACATGCTCAGGAAGGGCGATGTTCTCGTGGTGCGGTGGGTTGATCGTCTCGGAAGAAACTATGCCGATGTTACCGATACGATCCGTGAATTCATTCGACGTGGCGTCGTGATCCGGACTGTCATCAACAATATGACTTTTGATGGCTCGACATGCGATCCAATGCAGATGGCAATCCGTGATGCGATGATTGCCTTTATGGCCGCAAGTGCCCAAGCTCAGGCCGAGGCAATAAAGGAATCGCAGCGAGCCGGTATCGCTCATGCCAAGTCGAAAGAGGAAGCCGTTTATCTTGGCCGGAAACCAAGCTTCAACCGAAGCCAGTTTGCGACGACATTGGATTTGCTAAGCAAGCAAACCGGAATATCCGAAATCGCAAAGATCACCGGTTTGACCCGGCAGACCGTCTATAGAATCCGAGACGATGTCGCCAGTGCGGAAAAATCGCTTGCAGTTTGGAACGTGGTCTGAGCGAATTCGAGCCGTGGGAGGGGCTGTCATGCGGTTCCAACTGATTGCATTCATCACGGCAAGCGTCTTCGCTAGCTCTGTCAATTTCGTGTACGGCACCGAGCAATGGTCGAGCGCTGACTGGTCCGTTTATGCGAGAGACGCCCAAGACGACGAGGACGACTGCTCGTGTTCACTCTCCTCAAAGTATGGGGTGTCGTTTCGCATGGTCGCATCGGACGACAAAAAGGAAATGCACTTGGAGTTGGGCAACGATCCGCACAACAAAACCAAGCCGCTCAAAGAGACTTACGACATAGGCTGGGCGTTTGATAACGGAGATTGGGGCACATTTTCCGCCAATTACATTCAGGAATTCGACAACATCACTATCGACGTTTCAAATCGTCTCGGCTTTTTGGAGCAGTTTGCACACTCCAAAGTTCTGGGCTTTATTGGCGAAGGCATTACCCGAAACATTGCCCTGCACGGTTCGAGAGCGGCCGTTGAGCAATTTCGCAAATGTCTGGCTCAATGCACTCAGCCGGCAACGGTGACGACAACACCAGCGGGAGCACGGCCAAGCATGGTTCCTTACGGCTCAAAGGAAGGACAGGAAGTCTCAGTTGTTTCGATCTCGGGCTTGAACACGGCACGGGCCGAAATCCAAGTGCGATACACCCGTGAAAATGCCAAGGCGTTTTGCGTAGGTTATATTCTCGATAAATCGGATGCCTGCATCGAAAGGGAGAGGAGTGATTTCTGCGTCAGTTCAAAATTGCAAATAGTGTGACGGCCAATTGTTTTACTGGTGAGTTTACCGACGTCTTCGGAAATCGCTTCCGCTATGAAGGCAGAAATCACGACCCGAACGTAATGAGCGATTTTCGAATCCGCTCGCTGAAAGACGACGCCATTCTCGAAGGCTCTGGCGCATCCGGGGCGACGACTGACTTGCTCGTATTCGAAGATATGTGCCCAAACGTGGTCAAGGCAGATGGGCTATGGATAAACAAATAGATTTGGTCATTCTCGCAGAAAAGACAATTCAAATTTAGCCGGGGCCGATAGCTATGAGGATATCTGGAAGGACTCATTTGGAACAGCCATGCAATACGTCAACATCCTGCATGAGTGAAAATCAATCTTTGTCTACGGCCTGTGTCCAAAAATAATAAACGGCCTTTCTCCCTCGATTAGCCAGCCTTCATTTGTTAATTTCTCTTTTATTGTCGCCTCCACGGAATTGGTAATTCTATATAAAGCATCGCTATACTGCGAATCTTCATCCAAAGTTGGTTGGCGATAGGCGGAATTGGGATTGATGGCTACAGCCGCCACAATTTCCGTCTGCAGTCTGTATAACTGGGGGGCACCTGCACTGCGAATGTCTGAGCTGACCTGAGGTCGGTTTCTGCCATCAACCCTTACCAACGTGACACAATACTCAACATCTTCGAAATACGGAGATGGTAGCACCTTACTTGGCTTTCTTCGATTGTCATAGCAACTCAGCTCCGGAGGCAGATTAGGCGTCCCAACATCGGCGAATGGCGCCAAATTTTCCTTCACCGCCTCATCGAAGAAAAATGTGATCCTGTCATCAGCTTTGGCTGCAACTGCCTGACTTTTTGACGAGTGTTCATCCTGAATTTCCACGGAAAATGCGAATTGGAAGTCCCTGAAGACCTCAATGCAGTCTATACACGTTGGAATGGAAGGTTGGTAAATCAGCCTTCCGGGCCTTCGCCGATAAATTGCGGGTGACCTTCCATTGTACCACTCATTTTCGGTCCCCAGGACAAGGCACCTATCTCCCCCTAGTGGAATATGCTTCTCTCTTGCATGCTTATATTCGCCCATCACAGGGCCAGTCTGGCACCACGGGCCGACACTTTCTGTCGTGTCAACAAGCTCTGCAGCTTCGCCGGCCGGAGTGCTCATTACAAGTGATATCGCTATGGCGCTAGCTCTCCATATTGCGGCCATCGTCATTCTTCGCATTGAGAGGTTCTGTGGCGAAATATCTTGTGATTATGAAGACCGTTGACGCATTGAGGAGTGCGACGCAAAAGGTTAGCAATCCTTTAAACGTCTCAGGTGACGGGGGCGTGCCACGATTGATCCCCGCCGCTGCGAATAATGCCAATTCGATGACCAATAGCATAGAAACCATGATTGGAGGCAGCTTAACAGCCCAACCCGGAATCGCCGGAATGTACCGTCGTTTATGGAGTTCGGGGTCTGTGAAAAAGCGATATACGGCCGCAACTTGACCAAGAAGGAACGGGAGGATTATTTCGAAACACGAAACTCGATCAGCATTTTCTAAGAGCCCGATTTAAAAGTAGTTGAGCGATAACAGCAGGTTGTGATTCCCTTTTGGTGCTAAATCAAAATGGGGTTTCCGATGACCTGGACTGTTATCGCTCGGCGTGAGCATAACCG
>NZ_JBFUFK010000052.1:0-66765 GCF_056403475.1 Rhizobium sp. P2_G9
CGGGTCCGCACCGAACTGCTTGGCCCCATGCAGATAGATATCCGGCTTCGGCTTGGCGCGATCCGGGCCCAGGTCTTTGGCGGAATAGATATGCGGCGCGAAATAGGGTTTGAGCCCGACCTTGCTCAGCATCATATCGAGGCGCGGGCTCGACGAATTCGAGCAGATGCAGCGCTGCTCGGTGATCTTGGAGAGCGCGAACTTGACGCCGTCGATCATCTTGACACGTTGGGCGAGAGCAGTATCGAGCAGCTTTTCCGACTTGTCGATCAGCGAGGCCGACAGCGGAATGTCGGCTTCCTTCTCGATCGTTAGCAGGATGTTCTTCCAGTCCGTGCCGGCGAAACGCACGCACATGTCCTCGGCGGTGATGTCGAAACCGGCGTCCCGCAGCAGCTTCGATTCCACCTGCGCGGCGATGATTTCGGAATCGACGAGCACGCCGTCGCAGTCAAACAGAATAAGATCGAAGCCGGACATTTGGAAAATCTCGCGAGGAAGGGGGAAATCTATTGCCCGGCTCAGTACACGATTGGCGTCGGTGAAACAATGCCGGTTGCTGCATGGCTAATATTCGCTGCGATTGACGCGAATAAGGCGGCGAATGCCTCTATTGCACCCGCAACAGGTTTCGGAGGATCAGACCATTCGGTCCGAAATCCGCTTTTCCCAGCCCGCATATGATGCCGCGGCGAAACCGTAAGAGGCGCGGTACCTGCGCTTTGACCTGCTGTGTACAAATCCGCATGTCGCGTGATCCGGGTGCAACGCGCATTCCCTGCCGGCGTGCGATCTGCTCGAAGACAACGCGATTGACATGGAGGTTCGGGCAAAGCCGCGTGGTGGAAACGGCCTCGACAAGCCGCTGTGTGATCGGAATAGGACGCGTGGCCGCGTCCGCGGAATCGGCAAAGACAACACCGTAGATGAGGACCGCGATCGAAGCGCAGTGCAGGCCGACAGTCGGAAACGCCATGGATGCTCCTGTAATGGACCCGTCAACCTAATGTGAAACAAAACCATTCCATGACGCATCGACGGATAGCGATCAGACCTCGAGCATGATCCTGTCGATAGGATCGCTTGATTCCACGAGCCGATGGGCCGCATGGGTGGTGTCGTGACCTTGAGCCGCTCGAACCATGCGCCCGGCCTTTATCGCATATTGCCGGTATGGCCCTGCGAATACCGGCCCGGCTGCGGCCAGACCGTCAGTCCGTGCGGCTCGACGCCCACCGGTATCTTCACCACCGAGCCAGTGGTCGTATCGAAGCAATAGACTTCGCTGTCGAAACGGCCCGAAAGCCACAATTGCTTGCCATCGGCGCTGACATTGCCCATATCCGGGCTGCCGCCGCCCGGTATCGGCCATTGAGCGACCACCGAACGCGTCGCAAAATCGATGACGGTAACGCTGCCCGGGCCGTTCGGGTGTCCACTTTCCATCTTTCGCGACCCGCGGTTCGAAACGTAAAGCTTGGTTCCATCGCGGCTGACCACGAAGCCATGTGCGCCGATGCCGGTGGGGATGAAGCCGATCTCGGTAAAGCTGGCGCCGTCAATGAGGAAAACGCCGTCATTCATCATGTCGGCGACGTAGAACACCTTGCCGTCGGGGGAAAGTCGGACATCCTGCGGCATGCCCATCTTCGACAGCATGAGATTGCCGAGGACCTTGCCGTCGGCGAGATCGATCTTCACAAGCCCACCTTTGCCGTATTCGCAGGTGAAGATCGCATAGGAATTATCCGCGGCAAAGTCTGCGTGGTTGATGCCATGGCAGGTCGGCGTCTTGATCACCGATTTCAGCTTCATGGTCTGCGGATCCCGTAGATCGAGCTGTTTCAGGGCCTCGTCGACGATGATCGCCGAACTGCCGTCCGGCATGAAATACATGTTATAGGGATCCGCCACCTTGATGGCTTTTCCGGGCTTGCCGGTCAGCGGATCGATCGGCGTCACGCTGCCCCTGTTGGTGCGGCTGGCATTGTTGGCCACCCACAGCGTCTTCAGATCCCAGGACGGGACGACATGCTGCGGTTTCAGGCCGACCTTGAAACGGTCGACTTCCTTCATCGTCGCCGGGTCGATGACGGAGACGCTGTTGGACGAACGGTTCGGCACGTAGACGCGTGCCAATGCGCCAGTCACCGCCGGATTGAGATGGCCCGCCGTCGTATGGCTGTAAATATTGACCGCGACCGCGGCCGCTGGATCGACCTTAACCGGAGCCGCCTTGTCCACAACCATCTTGTCCACAACCACCTTGTCGGCAGCCGGCAATGTCTCGGTTTTTGTCTCCTTCGACGCCGCTGCGCAGTCTTTCATGCAGGACATGTCACCGGCCGACGCCGCGCCGGCGAACAACATCAGGAGGAAGGCCCCGGGCACGCAGGACATGACAAAGCGTTCAAATATCGAGGTCATTTCGCTACCTGGTGTGCAACGAAGCTGCGGATCGCTTCCGTTGTGCCATTGATGATGAGATCTATGCCGAGTTGCCCGAACGCGGCAGAGGCGTGCGCCGGATTGCCACCGTAAACACCGTCACTTGCCCCCAGCTTGCTGGAAAGCTTGTCCATCCGGACCTTCGACGGGTCAACCGCAAGCATCAGCGACGTGTCGGCGAGGGCGGCGTGCGTGCCGAGCTCCGACTTCTTCGCACCGGCTTCCAACAGCTTGTCGACATAGGGGCCTTGGGTGATCTTATAGTAGACGAGCGCGGCGAACACGCGGGCCGAACCCTTCCATTTGGCATTGAGCCGGTCGGCGACAGCCTTTTCGCTCGCCTGATAGCCACCATGATCGCCGATCAGCACAATCGTCGTAAAGCCGGCATGTCTGAAGCTCGCCGCGGCCGATTCGAGAAGTTGCTCGAAGGTCGCGGTCTTGACGGTGATCGTGCCGGGAAACTTCATGTGTCCGGTCGGCGGGTCGATATCGCCCTCCGGTACATAGGAAACCACGGGTGCGACCAGTGCATTGCCCAGTTTCTCGGCAATCTTCTCGGCGAGAAATCTTGCCCGCACATCATGCTTGCCGAGCGCCATCTGGGGGCCGCTCTGCTCGACGCCGCCGATCGGAATGATGATCGTCGTCATTCCGGCCTTGATCTCGTCGCGAAGCTCGGTCCAGGTCTGATCTTCGAGAAAGACGGACGCGTTGGCCGTCGCAGCACTCGACAGAAGAACACAGAGAGTGAGAAGCGTTGCAAAGGCGAGCCGGAGGTCGGAAACGTATCGGGAAATCATCTGGCACCGTTCAAGGAAATCGCGCCACAAGTAAAGTGAACTGGTGTCATTTCCATAAATCCAAGAGCGGCAATAGAAACTCGTTCGGTACGGCTACGGTTTCAATCAACCTTCAGCACGATCTTGCCGATATGATCGCTCGATTCCATCAGTCGATGAGCCTCGACGACAGCGCCGAAATCGAAAACCTTGTTGACGACGGGCGCCACCGTGCCGGCTTCGATCAGCGGCCAGACTTTTTCGCGTAGCTCGTTGGCAATCTCACTCTTCTCCGACGCCGTCCGCGGCCGCATGGTCGATCCCGTGACCTTGAGACGCTTGACCATGATCGGCGTCAGATTGGCCTTATCAACCACGGCGCCCCCCAGGAAGGCGATGATCGATAGACGTCCGTCGCGCTTCAGGCAGCCGAGGTTGCGGTCGAAATAAGCGGCACCGATCATGTCGAGGACCACATCGACACCGCCTCCTGGCGCTTCGGCCTTGACCACGGCGGCAAAGTCTTCGCTTTTGTAGCTGATTGCCCGCGTGGCGCCCAATTTGCGGCAGGCCTCCGCCTTCTCCTCGTTGCCGACCGTCGTGAACACCTCGGCGCCGATTGCCTTGGCGAGCTGGATCGCCGTCGTGCCGATGCCGCTCGATCCGCCATGGATGAGCACGGTCTCACCGGCCTTGAGCCCGGCCATCATGAAAAGGTTGGCCCAGACCGTGAAGAAGGTTTCCGGCAGTGCCGCCGCCCGGAGTGCATCATAGCCTTTCGGCCAGGGCAGTGCCTGTGTCGCCGGCACCGCCGCATATTCGGCATAGCCGCCTCCATTGGCGAGCGCGCAGACCTTGTCGCCGATGGCAAAGCCCTTCGCCTGGCTATCGACCGCCACAACTTCGCCGGCCACTTCGAGACCGAGGATCGGGCTCGCACCCGGCGGTGGCGGGTAGCTGCCCTGGCGCTGCGCAATGTCGGGCCGGTTGACGCCAGCCGCCTCGACGCGGATCAGGATGTCGCCCGGCTTCGGCACCGGCAGCGGTCCCTGCGCGACCACCATGGCGTCGGGGGCTCCGGGTGTCGGAAGGTCGATGAAACGCATCTGTTCGGGCAGGGTCATGGCGGGCTCCTCTTCTTGGCGAAGCGGTTTACCCCCAAAAGCCGCGGCTGCAAAGGCGGCGCGTCACGCGGCTCTCAATGCTGCGAAATAGCGTTCTCGTCCAGCCGCGCATAGCTCAGTCCGGTGGCGCTCTTCTTGGCTTCGGCCTTGATGCCGGCAATCGCGGCACTGATCTTGTTGAGGTCCTCGATCATCAGGCCTTCGGGCAATTCAAGCACACCAACCGAGCAGCGCATGATCGCGATCTGTCGCTCTTTGCCATCACGATCATGGCCGATCATATAGCCGCGCTGCCGGTCCTCGCTGGAATAGAGGCTCTGCACTTCTGTGCGAAAATCACCCATCAGGCTTTCGAGCGTCACCGCCATATGCTGATGATCGCAACCCTGCAGGCCGATGAAGAAGTCGTCGCCGCCCACATGGCCGATAAAATCCTTGCCGTTGAAAACGTGCTTGCGCATCAGGCCGGCAAACAGTGTGATTGCCCTGTCGCCGACATGGAAGCCGTAAACATCGTTGAACGGCTTGAAACTGTCGAAGTCGCAATAGCAGAGGAAACGAATGCGGTCGGCATCTTTCGTTGCTTTCCTGAGATGGTCGAGGATAGCGATATTGCCCGGCAGGCCGGTCAGAGGGTTCTGGTCGAGCGCCGTCTTCAACTGCTTGTCGTTGAGGATCTTGATCAGCGATGCTGCCGACATGGTGCCGGAATAGCGCATGTTCTCCGTGAGAACGATGCACTGGCAGCCTTCCATATTGGCAAAGGCTGCGATCAGGTCGTCGGTGTCGGATTCTAGGCCGACGATCGGTGCCGGTTTGACGAAATAGGAGACGGATCGCAGGTAATTGGGATTCTTCAACAGGTCGCGGCCGAAGGGATGATAGATATATTCCTTGAGTTGGCTCTCCTGGATGACGCCGCGCGGTTCACGATTGGCGTTCAGCACCGGAAAATAACTGGCATCCGGATTCTGGCGGAACATCTCGAAGACCCGCTCCATCGAATCGTTTTCGAACACGACTGGCGGGATTTCGATTTGGCGCCGGATCAGCAGTTCGTCGACCGATGGGCCGGACCGGCGATTTTTGGCGGGATCGACAAGATGCGGAAAGGATGACATCTGCTCGCTGACATTGACGGCGGGCCGGGCGATATACCAGCCTTGAACCATGTCGACACCGTAGTGGCGGCAGGCGAGAAATTCGGCTTCGGTTTCCACACCCTCGGCAATGACACGAATGCCGAGCGCGTGCGCGGTGCCGACGATATTGCGCACCAGATGCTGCTTTTTCGGCGTGCGGTCGATGGCGGCAACGAAATGCCGGTCGATCTTCAGATAGTCGATCGGATAGTCGCAAAGCAGCTTGAATTCGCCGCGGCCGACGCCGAAATCGTCGATGGCGATCTTGAAACCGCAGCGGCGCATCTTGGCCATCAGCGCGCCGAATTCAGGAATTGCGGTGTTGTCGAACCGCTCGGACAGCTCGAAGCAGATCGACGACGGCGGGATGGAATGCATCCTGAGATGCCGGATCAGCACATCGAGAAGGATCTCGCCTTCCACGATCAGCCGCGCGTCGAGATTGAGGAACAATGTCGCCGAGCGCACATTCGGCAGCGAGGCGAATTTCGACAGCGCCCGGCCCGCCATCATCTGATCCAGCACCGCAAGCTGGCCATTTTCCGCCATCTGGTCGATCAATTCGAGCGGCGAGTTGAAACCCATCTGCTCCTGGCCGCGCATCAGCGATTCATAGCCGAACACGGCGCCTGTATTGACTTCGACCACCGGCTGTAACGCCGGATCGAGGACGAGCTTTGCCAGCGTGAGAAGCTTTTCGCCCACATAGCGCAGAGGAAACACATGCTGTTCGGAGACCGAGGCGGGCACGTTTCAAAACTCCATACTGAAAAGGTCTTTGGCCCGAAACATCACTGAAATTCTTCAACAAACGGTTTGCCGGATGTGATAGTTCAGTGACAGGGGTGTATGCTGAAAATCGCTGCAACCGCGTGGCGGATGGGCATTCCGGCGTCGCAAACAGGATCGAAAATCACTCTCTCGACAAGGCAGTTCGGCGTTCAATACTGTCTAAAGAGAGGAACAGTTGAACGCATTCGAGAAACCGGAACGCGCCCGCATGTCAGCCCCGAAGCCCAATATTCTCATCATCATGGTCGACCAGCTCAACGGCACGTTCTTCCCCGATGGGCCGGCCGATTTTCTGCACGCGCCGCACCTCAAGGCGCTTGCCGCCCGTTCTGCCCGCTTCGTCAACAATTACACCTCGTCGCCGCTCTGTGCTCCTGCCCGCGCGTCGTTCATGGCAGGGCAATTGCCGAGCCGCACGCGCGTCTACGACAATGCCGCCGAATATGTCTCCTCGATCCCGACCTTCGCTCATCATCTGCGCCGGCAAGGCTATTATACGGCGCTGTCGGGCAAGATGCATTTCGTCGGTCCTGACCAGCTGCACGGTTTCGAGGAACGGCTGACGACGGATATCTATCCGGCCGATTTCGGCTGGACGCCGGATTACCGCAAGCCGGGCGAACGCATCGACTGGTGGTATCACAATATGGGATCGGTGACCGGTGCAGGGGTGGCCGAGATCACCAACCAGATGGAATATGACGACGAGGTTGCCTTCCTCGCCAATCAGAAACTCTATCATCTTGCGCGGGAAAGTGACGACAAGGACCGGCGGCCCTGGTGCGTGACGGTGTCCTTCACTCATCCGCACGATCCTTATGTCGCCCGCCGCAAATTCTGGGACCTTTACGAGGGTTGCGAGCACCTGCGGCCAGTCATATCTCCCATTCCGTTCGAGGAGCAGGACCCGCATTCGCAGCGGCTGATGCTTGCCTGCGACTACAAGAATTTCGACATTACGGATGACAATGTCACCCGCTCGCGCCGCGCTTATTTCGCCAACATTTCCTATATCGACGAAAAGGTCGGCGAACTCATCGATATGCTGACCCGTACCCGCCAGTTCGACAACACCGCAATCCTGTTCTGCTCCGACCACGGCGACATGCTCGGCGAGCGCGGGATGTGGTTCAAGATGAGCTTCTTCGATGGCTCGGCCCGTGTGCCGCTGATGATCGCCGGTCCGGGTGTGGCTGCCGGACGGCACGATACGCCGGTCTCCAATCTTGACGTCACACCGACGCTCGCCGCTCTCGCCGGCATCTCGATCGACGAGATCATGCCCTGGACCGATGGCGAAAGCCTGCTGCCGATGATCGGTGGCGAGCAGCGCGCCTCGCCTGTGTTGATGGAATATGCAGCGGAAGGTTCCTATGCGCCGCTGGTCGGCATCCGCGAGGGCAAGTGGAAATATGTCCACTGCCTGCTCGACCCCGAACAGCTCTATGACATGGAAGCCGATCCGCACGAGCTGAAGAACCTCGCCGCAGATCCGCGGCATTCTGCCATTGTCGCGAAATTCCAGACGATGGCGGGCAAGCGCTGGGATTTGCACCGCTTCGACGCCGAGGTGCGCGAGAGCCAGGCGCGGCGCTGGGTGGTTTACGAGGCGCTGCGCAACGGCGCGTATTACCCCTGGGACCACCAACCGCTGCAGAAAGCATCGGAGCGCTACATGCGCAATCACATGAACCTTGATAATCTGGAGGAGTCGAAGCGGTATCCGAGGGGCGAATGACAACCCGAAAAGCCATATTTTCCAACGACGTTCTGGGGCCTTGCATCGATAGCCCGGCAGATGAGATTGTTGATGATGCCTGGGACGAGGAAACGCCTGCGAAGCGAGTGAAGCTAGCTCGCAAGGCCCTTTCGATCGACCTGGATGCCTTGGATGCCTACAATATTCTCGGAATTCACGCCGAAACTCTTGCCGAGCGGATCGCGTTGTTTCGCGAGGCAGTGCTGATCGGAGAACGGTTATTTGCGCCTGTCCTTGGCGAAGAAGACATGCATTGGTGGGGTTTTATCGGCACGCGGCCGTGGATGCGTGCACAGCATAATCTCGGACTGGCGCTGCTGGAGGCGGGGGACCGGGCTGCGGCGGCTGCTGTGTTCAAGCGGTTGCTAGCCCTCAATTTCAATGACAATCAAGGCATCCGTATGCTGTTGTTGAAGATAATGGCGGAGGAGAAAGATTATAGCGGCTGCAAGATCATCTTTGCCGACTACTCGGAGGACGCCTCGATAGAGTTCGTTGCAACCCGATTGCTCGTGGACATCGCGACAAAACGAAAAATGGATTTTCCGCAGCAGTTTGCAAATCTCGATAACGCCAATGCCCACACGCTGCCTCTTCTGGTCAAGGCTGCGCGGGAAGGAAAATGGCCGGCGACTCCGAGGGCAGAAATGATCGCGTGGGGCAGCAAGCAGGAGGCTGCGCTTTATCTTGCCGAATTCCGGCAGGCTTGGACGGTGAGCCCCAAATTGTTTGCAGGCTTCCTCGAAGCATATGAGAAGTACAAGGCTGCCTTGCCTGAACGGAGCTAGTGAAAGATCCACGCGGGTGAGTGGCGGAAGCTCCATCAAATTTCGCGACGTCGACGTGGCATGCGTTAAGCTTCCTAAACGAAACCTTTGTGTCGCAAATGGAATGGAATCTGGCCTCGCCTCAGGGGTGCCAAATTCTCCTCATGCCTATATGTTCGGTCTCAACAGAACCCTCTCGCCGCAGGGAGCATCATGCGCGCACAGCCGAAAGCCAGCCATTTCATCGATGGCGAATATGTCGAGGACACCGCCGGCACGCCGTTCGACAGTGTCTATCCCGCCACCGGCGAGGTGATTGCGCGGCTTCATGCCGCCACGCCAGCGATCGTCGAGAAGGCGATTGCCAGCGCCAAGCGCGCGCAGGTCGAATGGGCGCAGATGAGCCCGACCGCACGCGGCCGCATTCTCAAGCGCGCCGCCCAGATCATGCGTGAGCGCAACCGCGAGCTCTCCGAACTCGAAACACTGGACACCGGCAAGCCGATCCAGGAAACCATCGTCGCCGACCCGACATCGGGCGCGGACGCCTTCGAATTCTTCGGCGGAGTCGCTGCGGCGGCACTGAATGGCGAGCATATTCCGCTGGGCAACGACTGGGCCTATACCAAGCGCATTCCGATCGGTGTCTGCGTCGGCATCGGCGCCTGGAACTACCCGCAGCAGATCGCCTGCTGGAAGGGCGCCCCTGCGCTGATCTGCGGCAATGCCATGGTTTTCAAGCCCTCGGAAAACACACCCCTCGGCGCACTGAAGATCGCCGAAATCCTCATTGAGGCGGGTCTGCCCAAGGGCCTATACAATGTCATCCAGGGTGACCGTTCGACGGGGCCGCTGCTGGTCAACCATCCCGATGTCGGCAAGGTATCGCTGACCGGTTCGGTGCCGACCGGCCGCAAAGTCTACGAAGCCGCCGCCGCCGGCCTGCGTCACGTCACCATGGAACTGGGCGGCAAGTCGCCGCTGATCGTCTTTGACGATGCCGATATCGACAGCGCCATCGGCGGTGCCATGCTTGGTAATTTCTATTCCACCGGCCAGGTCTGCTCCAACGGCACCCGCGTCTTCGTGCAGAAGGGCGCCAAGCAGGAATTTTTGTCGCGGCTGAAGGCGAGAACCGAAGCCATTAAGATCGGCGATCCGATGGATGAGGCGACGCAGATGGGTCCGGTCATCAACCGCGCCCAGCAGCAAAAGATTCTCGGCTATATCGAGAAGGGTAAGGCCGAGGGTGCCACGCTGGTCACCGGCGGCGCAATCCCCAATTCCGTCTCGGCCGAAGGCTGCTACATCCAGCCGACCGTCTTTGCCGACGTCAAGGACGGCATGGCCATCGCCCGCGAAGAGATTTTCGGACCGGTCATGTGCGTGCTCGATTTCGATCACGAGGACGAGGTCGTCGAGCGCGCCAACGCCACCGAATTCGGCCTTTCCGGCGGGGTCTTCACCAATGACCTGGCTCGCGCGCATCGAATGGTGGATCGGCTTGAAGCGGGGACGCTGTGGATTAACACCTACAATATCTGCCCGGTGGAAATCCCGTTCGGTGGCGTCAAGCAATCCGGCTTCGGCCGCGAGAACTCACTTGCCGCCATCAATCATTATTCCGAAATCAAGACAGTCTATGTGTCGATGGGCAAGGTCGAGGCGCCGTATTGAGGCTTCGACGGACATTGAATCAGACGATTTGAACAGAGGGATACGTTTTCGCGATGACTTGCCGTTCTCCTGTTCGTCGTTGCGATCACATGTCCTCTCAGACACCCGCATCTGCAATGATGACTGCCGCGTCTTCAGCCCGCCACAAGATCGTCGAGATCGACTTTCAGGACGGTTGCGATACGCTTCAATACGTCAACGGTGCCGGTCTTCTTGCCGCTCTCGATCTCAGACAGATAGGGCTGCGAGATACCGGCAGCCTCGGCAAGCTCGGTAATCGTCAGGCCGCGATATTTACGGTAGGTTCTGATACGGCTGTCTGTTTCGGTGAGCTCCACGACCAATTCGTGCGGCCATGTCTCTTCCCCGGCCGCGACGCGAGCCATGATGGCACTGGCATGCAGACCGTCCATGAGATCTTCATAATCCTCTTCGCTCAGAAGAACATAGTTCTTGCCGTCGATCGTAAGCTTTTGGATATCGCCCATGCTGCTTCACTCCTTGTAGATACTGCCGCGGGGTCCTGCATCGATGACCATGATTACTCTGCCCTGGTCATCGATGATGACCCTGTCCTGACCGACGCGTATACGGAAGTAGTCATTGCCTTGCATTTTCTTGATGTCGACCGGTTCACCGCGGGCATATTGCTCAAGCTTCGACAGAATGGCCGCACTCCGCCAAGGCTGCATGCGATTCAAGCTCTTCTTTGCCTCGCGCGTGTAAATGATCTGCTTCATCGAACGAGCATAGCTAATAGCGATAGAATTTACCAGAATCAAAATAGCTTTTCGCGATGCCGCGACATCGTCTGAAAATGACCAGGGAAAACAACATGCAGGCGGATTTCATCATCATCGGTTCGGGTTCGGCAGGTTCGGCATTGGCCTATCGCCTGTCCGAAGACGGCAAGAATACGGTTCTGGTGCTGGAATTCGGCGGCTCCGATTTCGGCCCCTTCATCCAGATGCCGGCCGCACTCGCCTGGCCGATGAGCATGAAGCGCTATAATTGGGGCTATCTCTCCGAGCCAGAGCCGAATCTCAACAATCGCCGCATCACCGCGCCGCGCGGCAAGGTCATTGGCGGTTCTTCGTCGATTAACGGCCTCGTCTATGTCCGCGGCCATGCCGAGGATTTCAACCGCTGGGAAGAGCTTGGCGCGCGCGGCTGGTCCTATGCCGATGTTCTGCCCTATTACAAACGGCTGGAAACGTCACATGGCGGCCAGGATGGATGGCGCGGCACCGATGGTCCGCTGCATGTGCAGCGCGGCCCCGTAACCAATCCGCTGTTTCGCGCCTTCATCAAGGCTGGCGGCGAGGCCGGCTTTGAGACGACTGAAGACTATAACGGCGAAAAGCAGGAAGGTTTCGGCCTGATGGAGCAAACCATCCATCAAAGCCGTCGCTGGTCCGCGGCCAACGCCTATCTCAAGCCGGCGCTGAAGCGGCCCAATGTCGAATTGCTGCGTTGCTTTGCCCGGCGCATTGTCATCGAGAATGGCCGCGCTACCGGCGTCGAGATCGAGCGTGGCGGCAAGGTCGAAGTGGTCAAGGCGAACCGCGAGGTGATCGTCTCAGCCTCGTCCTTCAATTCGCCAAAACTGCTGATGCTGTCCGGCATCGGCCCTGGCGCGCATCTCAGGCAGACGGGCATCGAGGTGAAGGCCGACCGGCCAGGCGTCGGCGCCAACCTGCAGGACCATATGGAATTCTATTTCCAGCAGGTCTCGACCAAGCCGGTGTCGCTCTATTCCTGGCTGCCCTGGTTCTGGCAGGGTGTGGCCGGTGCGCAATGGCTGCTGACCGGAGGCGGCCTTGGTGCGTCGAACCAGTTCGAGGCCTGTGCCTTCATCCGCTCGGCGCCAGGCGTCAAGCAGCCGGACATCCAATATCACTTCCTGCCGGTGGCGATCTCCTATGACGGTAAGGCTGCTGCCAAGAGCCACGGCTTCCAGGCTCATGTCGGCTACAATCTGTCCAAGTCGCGCGGCAATGTCACGCTGCGCTCGGCCGATCCCAAGGCAGAGCCGGTGATTCGCTTCAATTATATGAGCCATGAGGAAGACTGGATCAAATTCCGTCATTGCGTCCGCATGACCCGTGAAATCTTCAGCCAAAAGGCCTTCGACGAATTCCGCGGCCCCGAAATTCAGCCGGGTGAGGGCGTTCAGACCGACGAGCAGATCGACGCTTTTTTGCGCGAACATCTCGAAAGCGCCTATCACCCCTGTGGTACCTGCCGCATGGGTGCCAAGGACGATCCGATGGCCGTTGTCGATCCCGAAACCCGCGTCATCGGCGTCGACGGCTTGCGGGTCGCCGACTCCTCGATCTTTCCGCATGTCACCAACGGCAACCTCAACGCGCCGTCGATCATGACCGGCGAAAAGGCTGCCGACCATATTCTTGGTAAGCAGCCCTTGGCGCGATCCAACCAGGAGCCATGGATCAATCCGCGCTGGGAAACCAGCGACCGCTAAGCGAAGCGGGCGTGGTAGGGGCGGAGCCATCGCAGGGCTTCAGGCAGGGTTTTGTTCAATCCTGCCTCCATCCTCGCATAATTGCGGTGCAGAAGCAGGCCGAGCGCGATGATCATCAGCCCGATCGCTGACAGAGCGAAGGAAAAGATCAGCACGTCCGGGAACACTTCACTGGCGAGATAGCCGAGATAGGTGGCGACGCCAAGCGCCCCGAACACGGCATAGACGCGCCGATTGAGGAAGACCCCAAGCCCGATCATGCCGGCGCAGAGCAGGCAATAAAGCGCCTTGTCGAGCTCTGAGCCGCCGTCGGTTGCCGTCAACGCGCCCCAGAAAGCCATGACGCCGAAGATATGGATCCAGAAGGGGAAATCCGGACCATCGCGGCGCAGGATATCCGCGGTCCAGGCAGCAACGATCATCACCAGCCCGAAGATGATCGAAACGTTCTGGCGCACCTGCCAATCGTCATAGCCATCCGGCCGGCGTGTGAACCATAGCGCCAGATCCATCGACATGAACCACAAGGCAACCGCCGCCACCAGCAGGATGAACGGGAAGGGATAGCGCCAGACGGCGAGCAGCGAGGCGATGATCGCGCCGATCTCCATATAGAGCCAGCTGCCGTTCATATAGGGGAAGAAATTCTTGTATTCGCCGGGATTGCCGAGCGCGTATTTCCACAGGTCGAGCGCATCCTGGATGCCGTAGATGATCAGCGGTACCATTGAAACGGCAGCGGCGACCAGCAGTCCGGCCGGCACCCTGAGGCCCGGCTTGCGCCAGAGATAGTCGCCGGCCGTGAGCAGGATGACGAGATAGGCAGCACCGCAGCCGGCCAGTGCCCATCCGCCCATGCGGTTGAATGCTTCATTGGTGAACAGGCCCATCGCACCGATGACGATCAGCGCCCCGGCATACCAGAGCACATGGGTGAGATCGAAACGAGGAGCAGGGGCAGCCGTCGCAGGCATGCGCCGTGCGGCAAGAAAATTGGCGATATCAGCCAATTTCGCGTCATCGATCAGCCCGGCATCGCGGATTGCGCGGAGGTCGGCATCGGCCAGCATGGCAGACTCCATTGTTCAACTTTGTACTGATTAGACGCATGAGGCGGCGCGAATATTCAGCCGCGGCTACTCACCCTGTTTCAGCACATCGAGGGTACCTACGCGTTGCGTGCTGGCGCTGATGAATTTCGATACGGCCAGCGCCCGGTCATCGCCGGCCACCAGGATGGTGATCGGATGTTTCATCTTGCCGATCACCCTGGCCTGTGTCCTGAAGACGTCGGCGTCGATATCGGGTGCGGCAAGGATGACCGTCAGTTTCGCCAGGACATCGTCGCGGCCTTCGAGCTTGAGTTGCCGCAGCGCCTCCATCACCAGCCAGCCGCCCATCGAGTGGCCGAAGATGACCGAGTCATCGGGGCCGCGTCCCTTGGTGATCTCGACCATCAGGTCGGCGAGATAGTCGCGCGAATAGGTGGCGGATTCCTTGTCGGCCACATAGCCGGCGACGGCACCCTGTGACGGCCAGGTAAAGGCGATCGGCGTCGCTTTGACGTCGCCATCGGCGGCGATCTGCGCCAATCGAAACAATGCCTCCTGATAGTTCGTGTTGTAGCCATGCACGAAGACGCCGACCTTGCCCGGTGCCTTGCTATCGGCATTGAGCGAATTGAGAAAGCTCTGGCGATCGAGCACGGACTGGCCGACGACGGCGAAGGTTTTTTCCGCATCGGGCTTCTTGTCCGGCCACTCGATCTCGGATGATTTGTGGTTCGGCGGGATGGAAACAGTCAGTTCGGCATAGTTCGCATCGAGTGATTTGCCATTGCCATAGACATTGGTGTTCAGCTTCAGCCGGTCACGGGTCGACACCGAATAGACCTTCACCAGCCTTGCATCGGGTGCTGCGGCGACAGTGTTCAACAGCGTCGGACCTGGCCTGGAGACGCAGGCGGCCAGGCTGCCCGCGACAACCGCGATCAGTGCGACGCGGAAGATTTTGGACCAAACACCCGACATGAACGCCCCGAAGATGAACCCGCTGGCCCTGCTATAGCAGCGCATAGAAGCTTTGGCCATCGCCGCCGGTCCAGCGGAAAACGCCTCTAAAATATGGTTGAGATCTATGTCTTCTGCACCCTGAGCCCCGCTTCGCCCAGCATTTCGGATTGCGGGTCGCCGATCGCATCCGGCACGATCACACCGGTCGCGGCCTCCAGCGGCATGATGGTGACGGGGGAGGCCGCATCGAGTTTTTCAAGCGTCGCCAACACCCAGGTCTGGCGCGCCTGCGCGGCAATCTGCCGCTTGATCGCCGCCTCTTCGGCGTCACCAGTCGAAAAGCCGTGGCGGGGATGGATGGCGGTGACCCCCAGGAAGAAAATGTCCGGTCGGATGGAAGCGATCGCTGTTGCGGCGACGGCACCGACCGCCACCATCGAATGCTTGTAGAGCCGGCCACCGACCAGCATGACCTCGGCGGAAGGGTGATGTTCGAGCTCTGCGGCAATAGTCGGGCTGTGGGTCACGATGGTGAAGGGGAAGGTCCGGGGCAAGGCGCGGGCAATCTCTGCATTGGTCGTGCCGCCGTCGAGGAAGACGATCTGGCCGGGTTCAATCATAGCTGCCGCCCTGGCTCCAAGCCTCTGCTTTTCATCTGAAGCCACGGACCGTCGGGCCGAGAAGTCCGGCAGATCGGGCTGTATTGGCAGGGCGCCGCCATGCACGCGGGTGAGAAGGCCGCTTGCGGCCATCTCGCGGAGGTCACGCCGGACAGTATCTTCAGAGAGGCTGAGCTCTTCGGCAAAGCCTTTCGCCACCAGCCGGCCGTCGCGGCGGATGCGATCTACGATCAGCGCCTTGCGTTCACTCGTCAACATTCATTCTTGACTCTGCATGAAATTGCACGAATAATCCTGAATATATCCATAAATGAACTTGAAACAAGAAAATTATGGATATTTCGTTTGTGTTCGTGCAAAAATAAGGAGTGACCACATGCTGATTTTGATAGCTGGCCCCTACCGTTCAGGAACGGGTGACGATCCTGCCAGGATGGCGGCCAACCTGAAGGTGCTCGAAGCGCCGTCCTATGCGCTGTTCAAGGCCGGCCACGTGCCGATGATCGGCGAATGGGTGGCGCTGCCGGTCTGGAACGCCGCCGGCGGCGAGCATGTCGGCGATGATCTCTATGAGGAGGTTTTCCACCCGGTCGCGCATCGCCTGCTCGCCCTCTGCGAGGGCGTGCTGCGCCTGCCGGGAGCATCAAAGGGGGCGGACAATGATGTCAGGATCGCGACGGAACGGGGGATTCCGGTGTGGCATGATTTGGGGGATGTGCCGGGCGTGATCGGGTGACGTTGAAGCTGCATGCTTGTTTCGGACTGGGGGATGCGCTCCGTGAGATCCCTCAGTCGTAATCTTCTTCGCGCTGGTGCCTTACGCCGAGAATAGTCACATAGGTGTCGTCTTCGATTTCAAACAGGACGATGTAACCGGATGCTCCGAACGGAACGAGTAATTCGCGCAGAAACGGATTTTCGCTCTGGGCCTTGCGGCAAGTGAAAGGAAATTCCTGTAAAATTTCCATTCCTTTGCGGACAGAGGCCAGCGCCTTCTCGGCAGCCTTGAGATCACGCCGCAAGAGGAATGCGTAGAGGCGTTTTAAATCCTCCCGCGCTTCCTTGGTATAGCGTACCCGATAGCTCAACGTGCCTCGGCCCTCTTGGCCTCGGCCAACATCTCAGCGAGTTCATCGAGAACATCGTCTGCTGGATAATATTCCGACGTTTTCCTTGCATTGTCACGGGCTTGAAGACCGCGGACAAGAAATTCATCGTCGAGCTGCCGTTGGCGGATTTTGTCGCGCACGGCCGTCTCGATGAACGACGACAGAGTCTCGCCATCGCGTAATATCTTCTCCGCGCTTTCGCGCAATTTGGATTCAACACGCAGGGGCGGCAGTGTCGCGGCCTTCATCGTAACCTCATGCATTGCATTTGTGATGCACAGTAGCAGAAGCACTCAAAACCGCAACGCCATTCACCCCTCCGCGCGCCGCCGCTCCATCATCGTCCGGAACGCATCCCGGTCATGGCAGCGTTCGTACCAGGCCGAGACGCGCGGATAGTTGGCGAAGAAATCCTTCTCCGGCCAGGCGTAGCGGATGACCTCCACCAGATTGAGATCCGCCACGGTGAAGCGGTCGCCGACCAGATAATCCTGCTGGGCGAGATGCGCTTCGAGCACGCCGATTGGCCGTTTCAGCAACCGCGTCGCCACCGCGATCGTCTCCTTGCCGCCGGGCGTGTCCTGCAGGGCGCGGTCGTGGGTCTGCACGATCTTGATCGAATGGACCTCGACCTCGGTTGCGGCCCAGACCGACCATTGCGTGATCAGGCCGTCCTCGTTCAGGCTGCCCGCCGCCAGCGGCCCGCGATGCTTGCTGGCGAGATAGAGATTGATGGCGATCGATTCGCCGAGCACCAGCCCGTCATCGTCGATGGTCGGAATATGGCCGTTCGGATTGAGCTTCAGAAATGCCGGAGAATGGGTATTGAGCGGCGCATCCGCCGCCAGTGAATCGGGCAGGCGATAGCCCTGGATTACCGGAATGCTCTCGAATTCGATCCCGAGTTCCAGAGCCATCCAATAGTTGCGTGAAGCCCGCGACTGATAAACGCCATAAATTTTCAGCATATCCCGTCTCCCGTTTCGACGCGGCGCAGAATCATGATCATGGTGCTCGGGGTCAACCCGCCGTTCCATGAATTTTACCCATGTCGGATGTGAAGCGATGTGATGGGTGGCTCGTGTCGGTTGCGTAGATGGCCGTAAGCCAGTTATTCTATGCCAAGCCCTCGAACTGCCGGTGATTTGCTGGCATCGAGCAATAGACTTGTTTGGAGAAAACCCAATGAGCCTTTTCGGCGATCTCAACCTTGCGGAATTTGCCACGGTGCTGCGCACCGCCGCGGCGTCCTTCGGCCACATCAAGCCGCCGTCAGGCTTTGAAGAGCTGAAAATGAAGGACCTTGGCATCAACCAGGACGGCACGACTTTCACCAGCCGCAACGGCCGCGGCAAGGCGATCGTGGCGCAGCAAGGCGATGATCTGATCGTCGCCTTCCGCGGCACCGATCACTTCAACGATGTCCTCGACTACGACAATATCTCGGCCAGCAAAAACTACTACAGGCAGTTCGAACGGCTGCTGAAAAACGTCGCCAGCTATGTCCGGCACGAGGACCTGAATGTCACCTTTACAGGCTTCAGCCTCGGCGGAGCGGTTGCCAACATCATTGCCGATCATGCCGGGACGCACTGGAACAAGGCCTTCGCCGATGCCCACTTTGTCGGCATTGCCAGTCCCTACCTTTCCAACAATCACAAGGTCGACATCCTCAATGTCGGCTTCAGCAACGATATCGTCTTTCATCTCGCGCCAGGCAGTTGGGACAATGGCCGGCAAGAGACCGCGACCAACCACATCTTCCTCTATCAGCAGCACGCCCACACCAAGACTGACAATCTGAGCGACAGGGTGTCCGTCCATCGCATCGGCCATTACGGCGATGCGGTCGAAGCGCTGGCCGACACTGTCCTCGATGACGGAACCATGCTCTCCGATCGCCTGACCAGGCACAGTTTCGTCTTGTTCGACCACACCCATGGCATTCTGAGGGCCGGGCGGCTCGAACATCCGTTTGGAACTTTCCTGACCGCGATCGGCGCGAACGGCCGCGACAGGATGACCGGCGCAAGCAGCCACAACCACGGCAGTCATGTCGAATGGTTCTTCGGCCGTGGCGGCAATGACAGCCTCAATGGTCGCGACGGCAACGACGTGCTCTATGGCGGGACAGGCGACGATGCCCTGCTGGGCGGCTCCGGAAAGGACTATCTTTCGGGCGGCAAAGGGGACGACAGGCTCTCTCTGGCGGACAATGGTGACCGGGTGCTCGGCGGTGCCGGAGACGATACCTTCCTCGTCGACGGCCTGTTGCCGCTCAACGCCAAAGGACGTCCATCGGAAAACGGCACGCACACGGCGCGGATCGTCATCGACGATTTCACCCCGGGCGTCGATGTGCTGAACCTGCGCCGCCTCGACGGCAATCTCGATCACAAAGGCGACCAGCCGCTGCACTTTGCCGGCTATGAGCAATATGACGCGTCCGATGGCCTCGATGCGCTCGAAAAGGGTTTCGTCAATGACACGAGGCCTGGCTCGGTGACCATTTTCAACGACAAATCGGGTGACACGCTGGTCATCGTCAACATGGACGGCGATCGCGGCCGCGAGGTCGAAATCGTCCTGCGCGGGGGTGTCGGCGACATCCACCACGATATCCTTTTCTGAGCGGGTCCGGCGAAGCCGGTTCAGCCCATGGGCAGGAAGTCGACATGGCCGCTGTCGAGGTCGTAATAAGCGGGGACGACCTTGACCTTACCGGCCTCGACGAGATGCGAGATGATGGGGCTTTCTTCGAGAATGCGTGCTGCACCGCGGACGGCATTGGCATGCACGGTATTGTCGACGAAGTCGCCCGCCTTGCCGCGCTTCGTGAGCGCCACGGGAATGATCGGCTGGATCATCTTGCCGACAGAGGCTTCATAGGCGGTGCCATTCGTAACGGAATCGCACGCCGCGACCACGGCGCCACAGTTCTTGTGCCCCATCACCACAACGAGCGGCGCATGCAGATGCTCGGCCCCATATTCGACCGTGCCGAGGCCATTGGTTTCCAGCACATTGCCGGCATTGCGTACGACGAAGAGTTCGCCGAGATTGACGCCGCCGAAGATCAGTTCCGGCGTCACCCGGCTGTCGGAACAGGTCAGGATCGTCGCCCAGGGCGCCTGACCCTTAGCGGTTTCGCTGCGGCGTTCGGCGAGATGGGCAGCACAGGCATTGGCGTCGGCGACGAATTTGGCATTGCCGGCCTGCAGTCTGGCAAGGGCTTCGTCTGGGCTAAGCGCGCTTTCGGCGGTGGCAGCAAGGGAAAGCGTCGGCGACAGAGCGAGCGCTGCGGCGCCCAGACTGGCCATGGAGAGAAAATGACGACGGTTGAATTGTGACATCCGGCATTCGAAACACATTTGATACCCCCCGGTAAAATGATCTGGAACGACATCAGCGGCAACTTAGCGCCCTTCTGTGACGCGTGGGCGAAATGGCCGTGACAGCAACCGACAATATCACTTTTCGACGGGCCTGGGTCGGAAAGATCATCGACAGAGCGGTGACGGCTGGCTGATGACGGATTTCTTCCGGCGAACGCATTCGTGCCGGCTATGCGAAAAAAATCTCGATATGGCACGGCGGTTCAGTCTTTGGTAACCAGGATCGGTAACCATGACGACATGTATTGCGTTTCGTTCTGGTGAGTATCAATGGCAGCTGTGCTAACGCTGTCGGACGCCCTGCGCGGGCTTTCCGGCAATTCCTGGATCAACTCCATCATCAAGGGCGATTGCGTCGCCGCGCTCGAAGCGCTTCCCGACAAATCCGTCGACCTGATCTTCGCCGACCCACCCTATAACCTGCAGCTCGGCGGCGCGCTGCATCGCCCGGATCAGTCGCTGGTCGATGCCTGCGACGATGAATGGGACCAGTTCGCCTCCTTCGAAGCCTATGATGCCTTTACCCGCGCCTGGCTGCTCGCCTGCCGCCGCGTGCTCAAACCGAATGGCACGATCTGGGTGATCGGCTCCTATCACAACATCTTCCGCGTCGGCGCCACGCTGCAGGACCTGGATTTCTGGATCCTCAACGACGTCGTCTGGCGTAAGACCAATCCCATGCCGAATTTCAAGGGCCGCCGTTTCCAGAACGCCCATGAGACGATGATCTGGGCGAGCCGCGATCCCAAGGCCAAGGGCTATACCTTCAATTATGAGGCGATGAAGGCGGCCAATGACGATGTCCAGATGCGCTCGGACTGGCTCTTCCCGATCTGCTCCGGCGGCGAACGCCTGAAGGGCGCCGATGGCAAGAAGGCACATCCGACGCAAAAACCCGAGGCGCTGCTCGCCCGCATCCTGATGGCATCGTCAAAGCCCGGCGATATCGTGCTCGACCCGTTCTTCGGCTCCGGCACAACCGGTGCGGTCGCCAAGCGGCTTGGCCGCCATTTCGTCGGCGTCGAGCGCGAGCAGGACTATATCGACGCCGCCTCGGCCCGCATCGCCGCCGTCGAGCCGCTGTCCAGCGCCGAACTGACTGTTATGACCGGCAAGAAGGCCGAGCCGCGTGTCGCCTTCAACACGCTGGTGGAAAGCGGACTGATTCGGCCCGGCACCGTGCTGACCGACGCCCGCCGCCGGCACGCGGCGATCGTTCGCGCCGACGGCACGCTCGCCGCCAATGGCGAGGCCGGCTCGATCCATCGCGTCGGCGCCCGTGTTCAGGGTCTGGACGCCTGCAACGGCTGGACGTTCTGGCATTTCGAGGACGGCCAGATTCTGCGCCCGATCGATGATCTGAGGGCTGTTGTGCGAAAGGGAATGGGAGAGGCGGGCGGCTGACGCTCGCCTTGGGGCGTTATCGGACCGCCTAATTGCAGCCTATTTGGAAACCACTTCATCTCCACGGTATCTTAAATAGCTGAAAATGTTGCATAATTTCCTCAATGCGACACTCTTTTGCGCGGCACGGCGTCGCATGCCGCATGTTCGTTTGTGTCATCGGGCAAATCAGTCTAACGCCAAAATTGTTCCTCTCTTGTTTGTTGTGATCCGGAACGGGGTATCAATGTCCGATATCCGGCAGCATGGAGATGAACCGGCGGCGTCTGCCGCCCGCGGGATTCTGCTGCCGTGACCGCGGCCATGACCCGAAAATTCTCCTTCGCCGGATCGGCCTGACCCAAGGGCAAAACGATCGACCTCATGAAGGAGGCTCAAAATGAGCAGTGTTTCTTCTGCTTCGAGTAGCAATGTTGCGTATTACGCGTCCCAGCGAAACAGTCTTTTCAGCAAGCTGGACAGCGACCAGGACGGCACGTTGAGCGAAGACGAATTCGTCGCCGGCCGGCCGAAGGATGTCAGCTCAAGCCAGGCATCGAAACTTTATTCCAAGCTCGACACGTCAGGCACTGGTGCGCTCAGCGAAGATGATTTCGATCAGGGTATGGATGACCAGAGTCGACCGAGTCTCGGCGGCATCCAATCGCTGCTGTCGGGCAATGCCATGGCCGTGCTGATGCTGATGTCGCCGCAGGGCGGCATGCAGTTCAACAGCAACACCACGGGTTCAGATAGCGGTCAGCCGAGTGCAGCCGACATGTATTCCTCGATGGACACCGATGGTGACGGCTCTGTGAGCCAGGCGGAATTTCTTGCCGCCCGTCCGGATAATATGAGCGAAGACGATGCTACCAAGGTCTATGACTCCATCGACACGACCGGTACCGGCTCGATCACCGAGGAGCAATTCGCCGACAGCATGAAGAACATGGCGGCCCAGAATCAAGGCGGCATGCCGCCGGCGCCCCCGCCGCTCGATTCGAGCAGCGACAGTTCGCAGTCGCCCGATGATGTCTTCGATTCGCTCGACACCAACAAGGATGGCAGCGTCTCCGAGGCCGAGTTCCTGGCAGGCCGTCCGGATGATGTGACCGACGATCAGGCCTCCGACCTGTTCGGCAGCATCGATACTGAGGGTACCGGATCGATCAGCAAGGATCAGTTCGACAGCTATGTGAGCAATGCGCTCGGCCAGGATCAGACGGACACGACTGACACCGCCACTGCGACGGATGACAGCAGCCTGACAGAATTTAGCAATCTGGCCGGCGCCTTCTCCTTTGACCCGAGCAAGGGCATCAGCGATCTCCTGACCATGCTGGGCTCAATGTCTTCCGACGCCTCTGCGGCGACCGAAGCAGCCTGATTCCCCTTATCCGGCTGGGACATGCCGGCGGTCCTGCGACCGCCGGCATAGCATACATATCTAGGTACAGCTTGCACAGCAGCATCGCCCATGCGAGGAACAAGAGCACAGTCTATACCGAGTTCGTCATGCGCCGCTTCATTCCCGATACCTTCACCCTGCTTCTCGTGCTGACCGTGGCGATCGCCAGTGTCCTGCCGGCGCAGGGCACGTTCGCGTCCTATTTCGGCGTGGCGACCAATTTCGCGATTGCACTCCTGTTCTTCCTGCACGGTGCGCGCCTGTCGCGGGATGTGGTGATCGCTGGCATCCTGCACTGGCGGCTGCATCTGGTGATCCTGCTCACCACATTTGCCGTGTTTCCGCTGATTGGCCTGGCGATCGGCCTTGTGCCGCAAAGCATCCTGCCGCATTCGCTCTATCTCGGGATCCTTTTCCTCTGTGTGTTGCCGTCGACAGTGCAGTCGTCGATCGCCTTCACCTCGATCGCCCACGGTAATGTGCCGGCAGCCATCTGTGCGGCCTCTGCCTCGAACGTCTTTGGTATGTTCCTGACACCGTTGCTCGCTGGCGTGCTCTTCGCCACCGGCGGCCATGGCGGCTTCTCCCTCGACGTCCTCTGGAAAATCCTGCTGCAATTGCTGGCGCCCTTCGTCGCCGGCCAGATCCTGCAGCCCTGGATCGGCGACTGGGTCCGCGCGCGCAAAAAACTGCTTGCGCCGGTCGATCGCGGCTCGATCCTCATGGTCGTCTACCTCGCCTTCAGCGATGCGATGAACGAGGGCATGTGGCACAAGTTCTCGATCGGCGACATTGCAACGGTCGTCGTCGCCGACATGCTGCTGCTTGCTTTCGTCCTGGTCTTCACCTCGGTCGGCGGACGCCTGCTGGGCTTCAATCGCGCCGACCGCATCACCATTACCTTCTGCGGCTCGAAGAAGAGTCTCGCGAGCGGCGTGCCGATGGCCAATGTGATTTTCGCCGGTCAGGGCGTCGGCGCCATCGTCTTGCCGCTGATGCTTTTCCATCAGATCCAACTGATGGCCTGTGCATACTTGGCGCAGCGCTACGCGCGGCAGGCGCCTCAGGCGCATGAGGTGCCCGTTGCAGCCGATCCGCGCCGCGCTTGAACGACGATCAGCGACCACGTTTCGCCGCATGCCGGTGAGCGGCGGCTCATCCAAAGGCCCATCAGAAAATCTCATTCCTGCCATCAGCCGATTTCGTTGGCTGCGGTCAGCGCGCGCCGGTAGTCTCTCTTCGAGCCAACGGTTCCCACTTCCGGCCCTTCGCCGTTAGTCTCCCCGCACGAAGGGCCGGCATTTTCTTGACAGGGACGATTTGCGCGCAGATGCATCCGGCGTGAACTGCCACCGTTTTTACTGCTTAACCGAAAATGAAATTGTCGGCGGTTAGCGTGTGAACATCGACATTGGGGAGCATGAACGTTTCCGACCGATATTTATGATCCACCAAATAGTAATAGCCTACTTCAGCGGTATTCACGCCATTGACGTACACTTCCTGCTTCGAGAGTTGAGAAAAATCTTTGATCGAGGTAGTCCGAAGGTCGATTTTGTCCTGGGTGACGTCAAAGTCGGCAATGGAATCGGTGCCTGTCGCTGGCCTCATGACGAAGACATCGGCGCCGCTTCCTCCAATCAACAGGTCATTGCTTGAGCCTCCGTCCAGGACGTCATTACCTGCCCCGCCCATCAGGATGTCGCGGGAATCGTTGCCATTGAGATGATCGCCGTGGGTCGTGCCGCGGATTACGGGCCGATCGTTGCTGATGTCGAACGTGACTACTGACGGAGCCTTTTCCGTATCGGAACCACCATTGGCGGTGCCACCATTGTCTAGGACGGAAAAGGTGAAGTTGGTCGAATCCCCTTTTATCTGATCCTTGCTGAAATCGAACGACAGCTTTTCGAGATCGGCGGACCTGATTTCCTCGCCGACCTTGACCGCGTGACCAGCCAGTTCCAGCGTACCGAAGCTCGGCAGCGAGTCGATGATGATCGATTTGAACTTGTCATTCTCGACATCTTGAAACTGGAAGAGTTGGTCGATGAAATCGAAATGATCGCCGGCATTGACCCAGACGGACGTGTTCTCGCTTATGGGTGCATCATTGACCGGCAGCACATTGATCGTCAGCGTGTGCCAGGTTTTGTCGGTATGCTGGCCATCAGGATCATGAGAATTGTCGATTACCTTGAATTTGAAAGTGGCATAGTGGTTCCCGGTCTCGTTCTCGCCTGGAGTAAACATCAGGTGGCTATAACCGCCGGCCAGGAATATGCTTCTCGTGCCGTGCATTCCCACCGGTTTTCCGCTGGCGGTCATCTGCCCATTTCCACCTTCGGCGGCGATGAGAACTGCACCAAGCCTGTCGCCATCGATGTCGGCAAAAGGAAAATCATCGGTAGTCAGTTTCACGACCTGATCCTCGAGGATCGTGATCGTATTGTCGCCTCCCGTAGGGGCGTCGTCGACAGGCGCTACAGTGAAGCTAAAACGCGCAGGCTCGGTGCTTACAGCACCAGTAGCATCCACGGCTTCGAATGTGAAACCCGCGCTGTCGCCATTGAAGTTGGCAGCAGGCGTCCAGGTCAGATGATTGATGTCGCCCGTGGCGATCGTATCGCCGGCATGGACCTCCGCTCCATTAAGACGCAGAGTTCCGATGTCCGGCAGCGTTTGAATGACGATACCGGTGATCGCGTCACCATCGTAGTCGGAGGTTTTGAAACTGTTGCGGCCGAACTTGTAGACTGCGTCCTCGTTCAGCCATCCGGAACTGGCCATGGCGACGGGCGGATTTTTGGCGTCGCCAACATGAAATGTTCGGGAATACAGGTGGTCGGCTCCGTCTGGGCCTGTGGCGATATAGGTATATTCCCAACCACCATCGCTCGTGGCTTCCACCGGAGCGACCTGCCCCATAACGGCACTCGTGAATGGCTTGCCGTTTTTCGTCCCGTCAGCATTGAAGACTTGCGTGTGTCCACCCCAAGAAGCCAGCCAGTCCCCATTGGACAATGCCAACGTTGACACACTGTCAAGGTAGGGATTATGGATGCTCCCGATGGTTTGATCCTCGACGAGCACATTACCCTCGCTGTCGAGAACGTGCATGTACAGATTTTTGCCGGTGGTGGCGGCCGTCCAGAAGACAGCCTGATTTCCGCCACTGAGCGTCAGCGTGTATTCATTGCCCGTGAAGTGGGAGGCAGAGGCATACTTTGCTCCTGTCGCTTCGCTCAGCAAATTGCCGTCGGCATCATAACGATCGTAGATCTCGTCCAAAAAACCATTATCACCGACGAAGCGCTTGATGACATATCCGCCGTCGTTTTGATATTGGATCCGTTCATTGGCATCGCCGACCAGCGAGTTGAGAATCTCGCCGGAGGGAGTGACAAGCAGGTGAGTCTCCTTGCCGTCGCTGGTGCCGAAAGTCACACTCAAGTCGCCGTTTGCCAGGGTCGTGGTCCAATAGCCTTCGAAATCATGTGCCAGTACTTTGTTGGCGACCTGTTCTCCCTCGGCGTTGAAAAATCGGGCGAAAAGCTTGCTTTCCTTTGGTGGCTGATCATAGGAAACGACTGCGTAGCCGTCACCAGCGAGTTTGACCAGTTGCGGATACCTGTCCCATCCTTCGACATCCTCCGACAATCGATTTCCGTTCACGTCATACCTGACGACATGGAGGTTTGTCGTTACCTTCCCATCGACAGAATCATCGCGCAGATAGGACTCGATCCATCCTCCATCAGAAGTTGTGTATACTTCATCGGGAAAATCGCCATGGCCATGCTTGTCGAGTACAATCGTGTCGCCCAAAGGCGAGCCATCTGCATCGTAGCGCTGGGAGACGAGCCAGCCTCTGTCATCGATCCACGACACAACCTTGGAATCGTCCGCGGTAGAAACAAAGACGGCGGACCGTTTCGCTGATAGCGGCTCCCCACTCAGCAAGGTCGCGTCCGATACAACAATTCCCACGTGTACCCCTCGACAAAAAGCATAAATCTTCAGCCGATCTGTATCGCGGCAAAATAACTGCAGCAACCTCACGCAAAAAGGGTGTGGATACTTACTCATTTTCTAAGTAACTGTATCTGCAGAATTATTTTCAACCGGCTAAGTGAGTGTGCCAATCTGTCGCACCGCTCCTGGTGACACGTCTGCGACTTCGCCGTCTGCTCTTCCACCACCGCGCATAGCTGGCACCTTCTCCGCCCGATCACTCGCAAACGCTTCCCGGATCGCATTCGCCATGCCGGTAATCGCGGGATCGTGCTTGCGGTTATTGAGCCTCAAGGTAACGTTGGAATGGTCGACGACATCATAGCCGTCCGCCGCCGTCAGTTCGCGGCAGTTCGGCGGTATGCCGACGCGTGCAAGCGGCGCAATCCCCAACCCGGCCTGCACAGCGGCCATCAGCCCGTTGCTGGTGTCGCTGACATAGGCGATACGATAATCCTTACCGAGATTATCGAGCACCGACAGCGACAGCGTCTTTGCCCAGCCCGTGCCGGAATACATCGCCACCGGCAGCGGTGAGCGCAGATGCGTCTCGTGAATATCGGACGTTACCCACACGGTAGGGTCGGTACGCAAAACCTCGCTGGTGGTGAAGTCGCCCTGTTCGTAGACCACGGCCAGATCGAGCTTGCCGGCATTGAGTGCATCGGTCAGCACCGAGGAGCGGCCGAAATTGACGATGATCTCGACGCCGGGATGCGACTGGTCGAAATTCCTCAACGCCCGCGGCAGTACGGAAGAGCCATATTCTTCGGGGATGCCGATGCGCACCACGCCGCTTAAGCTCGGCTGGCGCATGCTGATCGCCGTTTCGTCGAGCAGCATGACGATGCGGCGCGCCTTGGTCAGCAGCGCATTGCCCTGCTTGGTCAGCATCACGCCGCGCGAACCGCGTTCGAACAAGGCGCATCCGACGCTCTCTTCGAGCTTGCGTATCTGCATGCTGACGGCCGATTGCGTACGGCCGACGATCTCCGCCGCCTTGGTGAAATTGCTGGTTTCGGCCACGGCGATGAAGGTGCGCAGCAGGTCGCTTTCGAGAGGCGTATTCATGGTCAGCCATTCGTTTTTCTAATGCCTGCCATTCATACTATTCGCTTCATTTATGTCAATGTGCGTTATATAAAGATATCAATCCAACAATTAAATGAATGAGGAAACGGCCATGCTGGCATCGCTCCGCAATAACTCTGTCCTCCGCAACCTTGCTCGCACCAGCAGCAACGAGCACCTGTTTGCCGATATCGGCCTCGACCGTCGCGATTTCGTCAACTCGACGGAAGAGCAGATGCGCAAGCGTTTCTGGTGGTACCGTTAAGTAGGGCCAAGCGGCCTGCTTAACACAGGCCGCCGCACGAAACTCAGTAGTTGAGTTTCGGATACCATGTTGGCGCCCGGCCTTCGGGCGTCGAATCGATGATCGTCCAGAGCGGCATAAGATCCGGCGCACCGCGCGGATCCTGCCCTGGATCAGCGGTTTCAGATCCCATCTCTCCCGACCAGAAATGCCTGATCGTGCCATCGCGGCGCGTGAACACGTTGAATGCCGGAATATCGTCGCCGTTGTCGGTGACGCCGAAATAGTCGCGGCTATAGTCTCCCGTCATGTCGGAATAGAGCGGCAGGTGATGCCAGCCGCGTTCCTTCTTGAACGCCAGTAGCCGTTCCAGCGGCGAGCGCGCGATCACCGCCAGCGCGGTATTCTGCTTGATATCAAGCACCTCGCCATCCCAAGACGATAGAAGTGACGTGCACATCGGGCAGGGGCGCTCGCGCTGCGGCCCGAACATGTAGCTATAGGTCACAAGCGTCTGCTTGTCGCCGAACAGGTCCTTCAAAGTTACTGCTCCATCGATGCCCTCGAAGCGATAGTCCTTGGCGACTTCGCCGCCCGGCGGCAGAGCCCGGCGTTGCTCGGCAACGCGTTCGATATGCCGGCGCAGCTCGATCTCCTCGGCCAGCAGCGCGTCGCGCGCCTCCCGATAGTCTGCCGATTCGTTGGGAAAGCGCATGCCGTTGCGCCTGGCGAGTTCGGTGGCGGGGATAAGCGTTCTCGTATCCATGTCTTCCTCCTACGAAATAGGTTTATATCAACCTATTTTCTTGACGATTGCAAGGCGGCAGCTCTTCCAAAGGCCGGGCCTTACATCTGGTCGTTTGAGGAACGCGGAATTCGACAGATTGTTGCGGTGGTGATCCGACAGTCCTATGCCACTTCCACCAGTCGCTCGGCTGTCTGCAGGTCGACGCTGACCAATTGGCTCACGCCCTGTTCGGCCATCGTCACCCCATAGAGTCGGTTCATGCGCGCCATGGTGATCGGATTGTGGGTGATGATCAGGAAGCGGGTTTCCGTGGTCGCCGCCATCTCGTCCATCAGGTTGCAATAGCGCTCGACATTATGGTCGTCGAGCGGCGCGTCGACTTCGTCGAGCACGCAGATCGGTGCCGGGTTGGTGAGGAAGACGGCGAAGATCAGCGCCATGGCGGTCAGCGCCTGCTCGCCACCGGACAATAGTGTCATCGTCTGCGGCTTCTTGCCGGGCGGGCGGGCGAGGATTTCCAGGCCAGCCTCAAGCGGATCGTCGCTTTCAATCAGCTGCAGTTCCGCTTCGCCGCCATTGAAGAGGTGTGTGAACAGCCGTTTGAACTGCACCTGCACCTGGTCGAAAGCGCTCATCAGCCGTTCGCGACCCTCGCGATTGAGGTTCTGGATAGCGGCGCGCAGCTTGCGGATCGCATCGATGACGTCGTCTCGCTCGCGCACCAGAGCATCGAGCTTGCCAGTGAGCTCGATCTGCTCCTCCTCGGCGCGCAGGTTGACGGCGCCCAGCCGCTCGCGCTCCATTTTCAGGCGTTCGAGCTCGATCTCGATCGCCCGGATTTCCGGCATCTTGTCATCCGGCTTCAGACCGGTGAGACGCAGCACTTCATGCGGTGGCACGGAGAGCGTGTCGCGAATGCGTGTTTCCGCCTCGATCCGCCATTCGCGTGCCGAAACCAGCCGTTCCTCTGCCCGACCGCGCCGCTCGCGCGCCTCGGCAAGTGCGCCGAGCGCATTGGAGGCAGCGCGGTCGGCCTCGCGTTCGAGGTTTTCCTGCGCGGCCAGCCGGTCGGCGGCTTCCTTGCGGGCGGTTTCAGCGCGCGCGATCTCGGCCACCAGCGCGCGGCGCTTCTCATCATATTCTTCGGGGGCTGCGAGCAGGTCTTCAAGCTCGATCCGCGCTTCCTCCTCGCGGGCGGTGAGCGTCTCGATCTGCTGGCCGGCGGAATGTTCGCGCTCCTTCCAGACCTGTCGTTCTGAAGCGATTGCCGACAGGCGCCGCCGCCGGCTGTCGTTCTCGCGCGCCTCGGAATCATGCTCCGCACGGGTTTCCGCCAGCGCCGCGCGTCGCTCTGCCACGACCGCGCTCTGCTCACGCAAAGCAAGGTCGAGCCCGGAAATATCCGGCGCCTCGGCAAGCGCGATGCGCGCATCTTCCTCGGACACTGCCAGTTCGTCGAGTTGCGCGCGATAACCGGCGATATAGTCGGTGCCGGTGTCGCGCAGTCGGATCAGTTCGGCACTGGCGCGTTCGGCCTGGACCAGTGCATCGCGCGCCTCGCTGAGTTTGCGGGCAAGGAGCCGCTCCATATCGCGATTGCTGGCGAGCCGCGCCTCGTCACGGCGCACGCTCTCCACCGCTTCGTGATGGATGATTTCGGCATCCTCGACACGGAAACCAGCCTCCTCGATCTCGTTTTCAATCGCGGTCAGCCGGTTCCTCTGCTGCAAGCGGAGAGCCGCGGCACTCGGCGCGCCCGATTTCGTCACATGCCCATCCCAGCGCCACACCGTCCCCTGGCGCGACACCAGCCGTTGGCCCGGCTTCAGGTCCGCCTGCAGCCGCTTGCCCTGGCTTTCCTCGACGATACCTGTCTGCCGCAGCCGGCGATGCAGCTCTTGCGGTGCGCCGACAAGATCAATCAAGGCGCGCACGCCGTCAGGCAGGAGAGGATCGTCCGTGCCATCGCCGGGCGTGGACCAGTAAGCGGCGGCCGTATCGACCAGCGCTGAATCGAGATCGTCGCCCATCACGGCGCCGAGCGCGGTTTCCACCCCGCTGTCGGCGCTGATCAAGTCAGAGACTGGCGTTTCAGTCTTCTCCCCGCCGGCGGCCAGCATACCCCGAATGGTGCGTGCCTCGGTCTCCAGCATCTGCAAGGCGGCGCGCGCCTCATCGAGCGGCTTGCGGCTGTCGGTCTCCATCTGACGCGCAGCAGTCAGCGCCCGCTCAGCTGCAGCCATCGCCGCCTCGCCATCCTCGTGTGCGATCTCGGCCGCCTCCAATTCCTCCTGCTTCTGTACCGGATCGGGCAAGGCAGTGAGGCGATCTTCCAGCGCTTGCAGGTCGCGCTCGGCATCGCCAATCTGCTTTTCAAGCCTGAGCCGCCGCTGCGCGAGGTCGGCGAGAAAGCGCTCCGTCTGTTGGCGGCCGGCGATCGCTTCGGCCCGTTCGGCCGTCAGCGCCTGCATTCTGGCTTCCGCCTCACCGACCAGCACGCTCGCCTCTTGCAGCGCCTGCGTCAGCACCTCGGCGCGCTCGGCAGAGTTTTCGAGCGCCTCGCGCAGTTCCGCCTCTTCCTCTGCAAGTCGCGCCAGGATCTCGTGGTTGCCGGCGATCATCTGCCGCTCGCGCTCGATATCGGCGGCGAGCTGGGTGATCCGTCGTTCGAGTTCCTGCCGACGCTGGTCGAGACGTTTGGCTTCATCGTCGAGCTGGGTGCGGGCGATCGACAGCCGCTGCAGCGCTGCAGCCGCCTTCGCCTCGGCGTCGCGCAGTTCGGGCAGTTTCAGGCCCTGCACCGCCTGCTGCTTGGCCGCTTCCATCTGTGCCTGCGCCCGCTCGGCGACGACATTGGTAGCCTGGTTGAGCGCGCTGTCGGCCTCGCCCTCCGCCACCTTGGCCTGCGACCAGCGGATATAGAGGAGCTTCGCTTCCTCGGCGCGGACCGAAGCGGAAAGCTGCTTGAAGCGATTAGCTTGCCGCGCCTGACGTTTCAGGCTCTCGATCTGCGTCGAGAGCGTCGTGGTGACGTCTTCCAGCCGCTCTAGATTGGTCTCTGCCGCCTTCAGCCGAAGTTCCGCCTCGTGGCGCCGCGAATGCAGGCCGGAAATGCCTGCCGCCTCTTCCAGCAATTGCCGCCGGGCCTGTGGCTTTGCCTGGATCAGTTCGCCGATCCGCCCCTGACCAACCATGGCGGGTGAGCGGGCGCCGGTCGAGGCATCGGCGAAGAGAAGCTGCACATCGCGGGCGCGCGCCTCCTTGCCATTGATGCGATAGATCGAACCTTGTTCGCGCTCGATACGGCGCGTGACCTGCAATTCATCGGCATCGTTGAATGCCGCGGGCGCGGTGCGGTCGGAATTGTCGATAAACAGGCCGACTTCGGCGGAATTGCGTGCCGGCCGCTGGCCGGAGCCGGAAAAAATCACGTCGTCCATGCCCGAGGCGCGCATGTTCTTGTAGGAATTCTCGCCCATCACCCATCGCAGCGATTCCGTCAGGTTGGACTTGCCGCAGCCGTTCGGCCCGACCACGCCGGTCAGACCAGGCTCGATCAGGAATTCGGAGGGTTCGACGAAGGACTTGAAGCCGGTGATCCGGAGCTTGGTAAACTTCATGAGCCGAGCCCCGGAAACGGCGCACAAACGAAAACAGGCGGCAGCCCGCGGCTGCCGCCTGTTGCGGAAGTCGTTTTGAAATCAGCCCGCAGCGTCGATGATCGCCGACATCTGATCAACAGACATTTCCCCGGTATATTTTGCCCCGTTGATGAAGAAGGTTGGGGTCGAATCCACGCCGAAATCGTTGCCCGCCTTCTCGCGTATGGCCGTTACATCATCCAGAAGCTTTTGGTTCGTCAAGCAAGCCTGGAAACTCTCCTGTGTGAAACCGGCCAGCTTGGCGACTTGCAGCAGCGCCGCGCGGCCATCTTCGGCCGTGACCCAGGTTTCCTGGGTCTGGAACATGGCGGTGATCATCGGGAAGAATTTGTCCTGCGGCACACAGCGGGCCAGCATGATCGCGGCCATGGCGCGCGAACGAAGCGGGAATTCGCGGACGATGAAGCGCACCTTGCCGGTGTCGACATATTTCTTCTTGATCGGTTCGAACACGGTCGTGGCGAAGCGCATGCAGTGCGGGCAATCGAGCGACATATATTCGACGATCGTAACCTTGGCATCGGCCTTGCCGAGCGAGATTTCCGGCAGCGGGCCGGGCGCCATCAGCTTGGCGATATCCACCTTGCCTTCGGGCGTCGGCACGTCGGCGGTGGCGCTCGTCTGGATCGGATCGACCTTCGCGGCGTCACCTGCGCTCGCCGAGCCGGCAAATGCTGCGCCCAGGCCGGTAATGGCGAGTGCGGCGACAAGGCGGATCGACAGGGTGGTCAATGAGATCGGCATAGGGGCTCCTCGATAGGGCAAAGATGAAGACGGGATATACTGCGCCTATAGTTCAGGCAAGTGGCGGTTCAGCGCATATGTTCAAAGAATTGTGACTGGCCGATGGCGTAGGGTCAGGAAAAAGTGAATAAAATCTAACGCTTGCGACTGCCGATCACTGCCCGGCCGAGCCGGTCGAGCGCGGCCTTCAGCTTGTCGTTGTCGATCTCTTCGGTCAGCGCACTCAGCTTGGCATTCTCCGACGGCGTCAGCGACCGCGGCTTGCGGCGGAATTTCTGTGGCGGCGTGACCGGTTTCTGCACGATCCGGATCTGCCGGATCGCCGGATAGCCGAAGAAGCCGTTGATCCGCTGGATGAGTTCGCCCTGAACATGCGTGAGAAACAGCGCCCGCGCGCCCTCGCAGGCAATGGTGAGCACGCCCGGCTCAACGCCGCCGCTATCGCCGCTCAAGCCCGCATTGCGGCGCGGCCAGGAGATCTTTTCCGGCCGCGTACAATCGGCGAAATCGGCGCCGACGATCTCGTCCCAGGAGCCGATCAGCGCGGTGCTGATCCCGGCTTTCTTCGCCAGCACAGGATCGATCAGCCGGTTGGCCGCTTCGGAAATCTGTATCTCGCCATATTTGTGGAATGTCGACATCAGGCTTTGGGGACCGCTTCGAGATTTGTTAGGTCTATCATATGAATCATAATCTCCCCGCTGGCTTCTCGCAACCGCGTCCCGCCGACCTGCTGATCTGGTACGACCGCCACCATCGCGATCTTCCCTGGCGCACCGGTCCGCGCGCGCAAGCCGCGGGAAAGCGCGCCGACCCCTATCGTGTCTGGCTGTCGGAAGTGATGCTGCAGCAGACCACGGTCCAGGCGGTCAAAGCTTATTTCGAAAAATTCCTCGCCCTCTGGCCGACCATTGCGGACCTCGCCGCTGCCGACACCGAGGACGTGATGAAGGCCTGGGCCGGCCTCGGTTACTATGCCCGCGCCAGAAACCTGAAAAAATGCGCCGAAATGGTCGTCGCGCTGCATGGCGGCGTGTTCCCCGATACGGCCGAGGGATTGCAGGGCCTGCCCGGCATTGGTGATTACACCTCCGCCGCCATCGCCGCCATCGCCTTCGACCGACGGGCGCTGGTGATGGACGGCAATGTCGAGCGTGTCGTCTCGCGGCTGTTTGCCGTGCGCGAGGCGCTGCCGGGCGCCAAGCCGGTGCTGAAGGCCCATCTCGATACGCTGACGCCCACGACGCGCCCCGGCGATTTCGCCCAGGCGATGATGGACCTGGGCGCGACGATCTGCACACCGAAGCGCCCGGCCTGTTCGCTCTGTCCCTGGCGCGAGAACTGTCTGGCTCTGAGGACGGACGATCCGGAGAATTTTCCGGTGAAGGCGGCGAAGAAGGACAAGCCGGTCCGACAGGGCGCGGCTTTTGTCGCGGTGGATGGCGAGGGAAGGGTGCTGTTGCGCAAGCGGCCGGAGACAGGTCTCCTCGGGGGAATGACCGAGGTGCCGACGACGGGCTGGACCGCCAGCCGTGATGGCGCGACGGGCGTGGACGCGGCGCCATTCGATGCGGAGTGGCGGTCGTGTGGAGCGATCGTGCATGTGTTTACGCATTTTGAATTGCGGCTGACGATCTACCGAGCCGATGTCCCTGGGCTACCTCCCTCTGTCCTGCCGGACATCTCCCCCTCAAGGGGGGAGATTGGCTGGGAGGACGCTCGCAGCCCCACTCCAAGCTTTGAGATCGGGGCGAGCGGTAGCCGCGCGTCAATCTCCCCCCTTGAGGGGGAGATGCCCGCCCTTCGACAAAAGCTCAGGAGGGCAGAGGGGGGTAGCCCCGGAGCGCAACTCCAGACCTGGTGGGAACCCATCCCCAATCTCCCGTCACAAGCCTTGCCAACTGTCATGAAAAAAGCAATCACCGCCGCTATTGCCGATGCGTTCGACAAACCTGCAAGGAAACGCAATGCCCGCTGAAATCCGCCATATCGTCTTCGACATCGGCAAGGTTCTGCTCCACTACGACCCCAACATTCCCTATTCGCGGCTGATCCCGGATGAAGAAGAGCGCAAATGGTTCTTCGACAATGTCTGCACCCATGATTGGAACATCGAGCAGGATCGCGGCCGCACCTGGCTGGAAGCGGAAGAGCTGTTGCTCGAAAAATTCCCCGATCGTGAGGAGCATATTCGCGCCTTCCGCAAATACTGGCATGAAATGGTGCCGCATGCCTATGAGCGCAGCGTTGCCCATCTGGATCGGTTCATCGCCGAAGGCCGCGATGTCACCATGCTCACCAACTTCGCCGCCGACACGTTCGAACAGGCGAGCGAGATTTTCCCATTCCTGAAGAAGCCGCGCGGCGTCACGGTTTCGGCGCATGTCAGGCTGCTGAAGCCCGATGCGGCGATCTACGAAACCCATACGAAAACCTTCGGTCTCGATCCCAAGGCGACTCTGTTCATCGACGACAGCCAAGCCAATGTCGAAGCTGCGCGCGTCTATGGCTGGAATGCTATTCACTATGTCGGCGCAGATGCCCTCGACGCAGAACTTGCCAACTATGGACTTGCATGATGAAAAACTTCGACCCCGTTGAACACCTGACCATCTTCCACAACGCCATCAATGCGCTCGACTATGCGACGATCGAGGATTATTTCGCCGAGGATGCGGTCTATGTCTCCGGCGGCGTCGGCGGCCGGATCGATGGCCGGGACGCGATCATGGCCGCCTTCCGCAAATATTTCGACGCCTATCCTGATCAGGTCGCCAAGGACAAAAGCGTCGATAAGATCAGCGACAACGCCGCCCGTTCCGTCTGGGAACTCGCGGCCACCGACAGCCGCACAGGCGCGCCGATGACGCGTACGGGCGAGGAGACGCTGGTCTTCAATGATCAGGGCAAGATTGCGCGGATCGATGTGACGGATTACGGCGCCATCTGAAGCCGCCTTTCCGCGAGGCTCAGCTTCGTTTCCATTCGTAGTAGACAATCGGATCGCCGAACCGCGGATGCATCGCTTCGCGAAGCACCACGAGACCAGCCTTCTCATAGAACCGGCGTGCCCTGAGATTTCCGGATCGCGTGAACAGCGTAAACCCGTCTGGCATTGCGTCAATCGCCTGGGCGAGCAGCGCTTGTCCGATTCCTCCTCCGAGCGATCCGGGTCGGACGAAGAGTTCGGCCAGCACTGCCTCTGCGAGCCTGATTGCGAGAAAACCGACAATCTCATCGCCGCGCACCGCAAGCGTGACCTGCCAGCCGGCCGCGAATTCTGCCTCCAGCCGTTTGCGCAAATCGGCTTCGGTCGGCATCATGGGAGGGCCGACGTCCGGCAGGCTGGCACTTGAGTGCCAGATTTCGGCAATCGTATCGTAGTCGGCTTCGGTCGAGGGACGGAGTGCGAAGGAAGATGTCATGCGCCTATAGGATCAATCGATTTTGAAGATTCGAAAGCGGCAATATCGCTGAAAGTACAATAAAGCCGCATTCTTGTTGCGACGCAGCATTTTCTACCATCCGGCTGTTTTCAAAGCTGGTGGAATGAGATAGCACTGTCATCAAAATGCATAATTCCGCCGGGAGGGCCGGAATGACCAAATGGGTCTATAGTTTTGGCGGCGGCAAGGCTGATGGCCGATCCGACATGGCCGATCGGCTGGGCGGCAAGGGCGCCAATCTCGCTGAGATGAGCGCGCTCGGCCTGCCGGTGCCGCCTGGCCTGACGATCGTCGCCGATGCCTGCAGTTATTATTTCCAGAATGGCCAGGCCTTTCCCGATGGTCTCAAGGCGGCCGTGGTCGAAGGCCTGCAGCGGCTCGAAAGCCTGACCGGCCGTAAATTCGGCAGCGACAGCCGGCCGCTCTTGCTTGCCGTCCGTTCCGGCAGCCGCGTTTCCATGCCCGGCATGATGGACACGGTGCTCAATCTCGGCCTTAACGACGAGACGGTCCTGGCGCTCGCCGCCGATACGGATGACGCGCGCTTTGCCTGGGATTCCTATCGCCGCTTCATCGAAATGTATGGCGGCGTGGTCATGGGACTTGGCCATGACGTCTTCGAGGAAATCCTCGAAGACGAGAAGGCAAGGCTCGGCCGCGAGCAGGACACCGAGGTGACTGCCGAGGAATGGCAGGGCCTGATCGCCCGCTACAAGGAAATGCTGGCCGAGGAGGGCTTCAGCTTTCCTGGTGACCCGATGGCGCAGCTCTGGGGCGCGGTCGGCGCGATCTTTGCCAGTTGGATGAATCATCGCGCCGTCACCTACCGCCTGATGCACAACATCCCTTCGGATTGGGGCACGGCGGTCAATATCCAGGCCATGGTGTTCGGCAATCTCGGCAATTCCTCCGCCACCGGCGTCGCCTTCACCCGCAATCCGTCGACGGGCCTCAAGGAGCTCTATGGTGAGTTCCTCGTCAACGCCCAGGGTGAGGATGTCGTCGCCGGTCTTCGCACACCACAAAGCATAACCGAAAAGGCGCGCATCGAAACCGGTTCGGACCGCCCTTCGCTCGAAAAGGTGATGCCGGAGGCGTTCAAGGAATTCCTCAATGTCTGCAACAAACTCGAAGCGCATTTTCGCGATATGCTGGACCTCGAATTCACCATCGAGCGCGGCAAGCTCTGGATGCTGCAGGTCCGCATCGGCAAGCGCACCGCCAAGGCAGCCCTGAAGATCGCCGTCGACATGGTCGACGAGGGCCTGATCAGCGCCGCCGACGCCGTCGACCGTATCGATCCTGCTAGCCTCGACCAACTGCTGCATCCGACCATCGACCCCGCTGCGAGACGCGACGTGATCGGCACCGGTCTGCCCGCCTCGCCGGGCGCCGCTTCCGGTGAGATCATCTTCACGTCCGAAGGCGCCGTCGCGGCGGAAAAGGAGGGCCGCAAGGTCATCCTCGTGCGCACGGAGACCAGCCCGGAGGACATCCACGGCATGCAGGCCGCCGAAGGCATCCTCACCACACGCGGTGGCATGACCAGCCATGCGGCCGTGGTGGCGCGGGGCATGGGCCTGCCCTGCGTCTGCGGCGTCGGCGCGCTGAGGGTCGATATGCGCAATCGAGAACTGGTGGGGCCGGGGATCAAGCTCAGGGAAGGCGATATCATCTCCATCGACGGCTCGTCCGGCCATGTGCTGAAGGGCGTGCAGCCGATGCTGCAGCCGGAATTGTCGGGTGATTTCGAGCGCATCATGGGTTGGGCCGACAGGATCCGCCGCATGCGCGTGCGCACCAATGCCGAGACGCCCTCCGATGCGCGCGCGGCGCGTGCCTTCGGCGCCGAGGGCATCGGCCTTTGCCGCACCGAGCACATGTTCTTCGAGGGCGGCCGCATCAATGTCATGCGCGAAATGATTCTCGCCGAGACGGTCGAGAAGCGTCGCGAAGCGCTCGATCAGTTGCTGCCCATGCAGCGCGCCGATTTCGTCGAGCTGTTCGAAATCATGCATGGCACGCCGGTGACCATCCGCCTGCTCGATCCGCCGCTGCACGAATTCCTGCCGAAATCCGACGACGAGATCGATGAGGTCGCAGCGCAGATCGGCATGCAACCATTCCATCTGCGCGAACGCATCGACGCGCTGCATGAATTCAACCCGATGCTCGGCCATCGCGGCTGCCGGCTGCATATCTCGCATCCGGAAATCGTCGAAATGCAGGCCCGCGCCATTTTCGAGGCCGCCGTCGAGGCGGCGCGCCAGACCGGCGAAGCCGTCGAACCGGAGATCATGGTGCCGGTGGTCGGGCTGAAAGCCGAGCTCGATTATGTCAAGGCACGCATCGACGAAGTCGCCCGCTCGGTGATCGCCGAATCTGGCATGTCCATCGCCTATCTGGTCGGTACGATGATCGAATTGCCGCGTGCGGCCCTTCGCGCCCATGTCATCGCCGAAGTGGCCGAATTCTTTTCCTACGGCACCAACGACCTGACGCAGACGACCTTCGGCATGTCACGCGACGACGCATCGAGCTTCCTGCCGACCTATATGCGCAAGGGCATCATCGACCGCGATCCCTTCGTCAATCTCGACTTCGACGGCGTCGGAGAACTGATCAAGATCGCCGCCGAGCGCGGCCGCCGCACAAGGCCCGGCCTGAAACTCGGCATCTGCGGCGAACATGGCGGCGACCCGGTGTCGATCGCCTTCTGCGAGGAATCCGGCCTCGACTACGTCTCCTGCTCACCTTTCCGCGTGCCGATCGCCAAGCTGGCGGCGGCGCAGGCGACGATCAGGAATGGGAAAAAACGCTGAAGGGTGTCAGCCGGACTGCGCCGCACCGCGCGGTCTGGCCACCCAAATGCCTGCCAGGACGATGGCGCCTCCGATCGCCTGGATCGGCGAAATGGGCTCATGCTGCAGCATCCAGGCGAAGCCGGCCGCGCCGGTTGCCTGAAGGAAGGTCACCAGCGAAGAAAAGGCGGCTGGCAGCCGTCCCAGCGCCACCGACAGCAGACCCTGGCCGCCGGCATGGCTGATAAAAGCCAGCGCAAACAGCACGCTCCAGCCCCAGATCGAATGCGGCAGGATATTGCCTTCGATGGCAAGCGCGGCAACGAACARGATCACGACCGCGACCACGCTCATTTCGAAAGTCACGCGCGCAGCACCCGTGGCTTTGCGTGCAGCGCCGACGGCCAGGAAATAGAGGCCGTAGAACACGCCCGTGCCTATGCCCAGCGCATCGCCGAGCGAATGGGCGGGATTGAGCGAGATGCTCTCGTAGACCAGCGCCGATCCGCCAACGAGGCAGAAACCAAGACCTGCAAGCGTTGCCCGTTCAGGCTTCTGCTTCAGGACGAGCCAGCCGAAGATCACCACCCACAACGGCGCCATCGTCGCGAAGAAGGTCGCGTTGGCGATTGTCGTCTTCATGATCGCCAAATGCCAGAGCAGGAGATCGCCGGCAAAAAACAGGCCCGCAAGCAGGATCGGCACCGTCCAGCTCGCACTTTTGCCCGCACCGCTGTTCTTCTCCTCTGCCCGCATCCACAGCCAGAGGATGGGCAGTGCGAGGAAAACACGCCAGAACGCGCTCGACAGTGGCCCGACATCGGCAAACCGCACCAGGCTCGGTGATATGCTCATCGCCGATGCCGCGCCGATCATGGCGGCAATGGCAGCGGTGAGTTCGGTGCTGCGCCGGCTTTCGGCGAGGGAAGAGGCGGTCATCCGGAGTGCTTTGGCCGAAGGTTCGCGTTGCGCAAGGGGATGCGCACTCGTTTACTGTGCAGCCAGAAGCGAGGCAAGCCTTAATCACTGCCGCGCCAACCGATCACCTGAGGGCGTCAGTGCTGCTCGATCTTCTCCAGCACATCGACGAAGGATTGCGCGAAATTGCGCAGATGCTCGACCTGCTGTTCCGCCGGTTCGACGCGGGTGTCCATCGCATCGTCCGACAGGAAAACGAAGGCCATGCGCGGCTCTTCACTGCCGGCATAAGCGAGGCGCACGGCGGCGACGCGGCCTTTGCCGTCGGGTTTGCCGGCATAGGGAAGCTCGAACAGGAATTCGCCGTCGAGCGGCAGGATCGCCGCCTTCACGGCATCGGCAAAGATCGGATAGGTATCCAGAAGGAGTTCGAGCGCCAGGCCAAGCTCGATGAATTCGACCGGCTGCGACGCGCCGTCGCGTGGCACGGATTTGTTGTTCTGGACGACGTCTGCACGATCGTCAGGGCGGTTTTCAGGCGTCGGCATCATAAACTCCTTGATCACCCCTCCGGAGACAACATCCTGGAGAACCTTGGCTATTTTGCGGCGCGGGAAGATTGGGGCGATTGCGGCTCAAATCACGGGCCGAGCCAAAGGCCCGGTGTCGATCGCCGCGGGCATGGTCTCGCCCGCGTTCGCATCGCGGCGGACAAGGCTCGCCTTGCGCCGGACATCAGGCATGCCGGCGATTTCGGGAGGATTGTCGCATGGTCTGAAACCTTGACATTGTCCCACCATCCATGCTGCCTCGCCGAAGAATGATTTTCGGGAGCGTGGAGAATGTCGAAAGGTGGCCGATTGCCGCCCGGCCGGCCGGGACCAGCGGGCGGGGCTGCCGTTCGCCCGTTGCTCGACAAGGCCGGAGGCTTGCTGACGGCGGGCAAGGGCAGCGATGCCTTGCCCTTGCTGTTGCAGGCCAGCGCCATGGCGAGGACCAATGTCGAGGCGGCCCACATGCTTGGCGTCGCCTACCTGCAATGCGGCCGTGGCCCGGAAGGGATCGAGGCGCTGAAGCGCGCCGTGATGCTGGCGCCGAATGCCGCGCCCATTCTCAATCACCTCGGTGTTGCGCTCTGCCAAGCAGGCAAGGGCATCGAAGGGATCGGCTACCTGCGCAAGGCAATGGCGCTCGCCCCTGACCTGGCCGATGCCCGCAACAATCTCGCACATGCTTTGAGCGAAGCAGGCGACTTTGCAAGCGCTGCCGGCGAATATCGTGCGCTTGTCACGACCGCGCCGCAAATGCGGGTGGCCTGGCAGGGTCTTGCCTCGGCGCTGCACAAACTGGGCGATATCGAAGCCGCGCTTGCCGCCGCGGACGAGGCGCTGGCCCGGTTTCCCGGCGACAGCGGTTTCCTCACCAGCCGCGGTCGTATCCTCATGGATCTCAGGCGCCGCGACGAGGCCGAAAAGGTTTTGCGCCAGGCGCTTGCCAGCAATCCCGCCAATGGCGAGGCCGCCAACAATCTCGGCACGCTGATCGACGATCAAGGCCGGCAGAAGGAAGCCCTGCTGCTGTACGAGCGCGCCGTATCGAGCCGCCCGGATCTTGGCGATGCCTGGTTCAATCTCGGCAATGCGCATGAAAAGCTCGGCGATCTCGCCAAGGCCAGGTCGGCCCTCGAACGCGCCACGACGCTCAGGCCGAGAAGCGCCAAGACGCTTGCCGCCCTTATCGGCGTCCGTCGCAAGCTGTGCGACTGGCAAGACCTCGACAAACAGGTCGATGCTCTCGTCGCACTGATCCGCGATCCGGACATGGCGCTCACTGAAGCGCCTTCCCCTTTCAGCCTGCTGAGCCTCATGGTCGGCGGCGGCGACCAGCGCCGCGCGGCCGAACTGCACAGCCTTGCCTTGGAGACCCGGGCCGCTGCCTGGCTATCCGAGATCGGTGCCTTCGAGCGTCGGTCGGCCTCTTTTGCCGGTCGGAAAATCCGTATCGGCTACCTGTCGCCGGACTTTCGCGAGCACCCCATCGCGCAACTGATGGCGGGTGTCATCGAGGCGCATGATCGCGATCGCTTCGAAATTTTCGCCTGGTCGCTCGGCCCGGACGATGCCAGCCGCTTCCGTCGTCGGATCGAAACCGGCTCCGACCGATTCGAGGATATCCGCCAACTGGATATCGGTGCCTCGGTCAAGGCAATGCGCGATGCAGACCTCGACATCGTCGTCGATCTCGCCGGCTACACGGCGCATGCACGGCCGGAAATCCTGGCACTTCGCGCGGCGCCGCTGCAGGTCAACTATCTCGGTTTTCCCGGCACGATGGGCGCCGGCTTCATCGACTATATCATCGTCGACCCGACGATTGCCCGCGAGGTCGACGAACACTTCTATTCCGAACGGGTGGTCCGTTTGCCCGACTGCTACCAGGCCAATGACGACAAGGCGCCGATCGATCCGGAGCCTGTCGCGCGCCCCGATTTCGGCCTTCCGGACGATGCCTTCGTCTTCTGCTCGTTCAGCATGAACTACAAGATCGACGCACAGGTGCTCGATGCCTGGAGCGAGATCCTTAACCGCGTGCCTGACGCCGTCCTCTGGCTTTTTCGCACCGATGTCCCCGCGGCCGAAAATCTGCATCGGGAATTTTCCGCGCGCGGCATAGCACCCGCGCGAATAATCTTCGCCGACCGCCTGCCCAAGGCCAAGCATCTGGCGCGCCATCGCCTGGCCGATCTCTTCCTCGACACGTCAGCCTATGGCGCCCATACCACCGCCAGCGATGCGCTCTGGGCCGGCCTGCCGGTGCTGACCTTGCTGGGCGACACGTTCGCACGCCGTGTCGGCGCCAGCATCGTCAGGGCCGCCGGCATGCCGGACCTGGTGACGGAATGCGTCGAAGACTATATCGCGACCGCAGTCGGGATTGCCTCTACCAGCGGCCGCGCTGCGGCGCTGAAGGCGAGCCTTGCCGCAAACCTGCCGTCATGCCCGCTGTTTTCCACCCCGGCCATTGCCCGTGCCCTCGAGGCGGCGTATCTCGGCATGGTCGCGGATTTGCAGAACGAGATGCCATGACCGTCCGGTACGAGCGCCCTGTCGCCCATTCGGCCTTTTATGCCCGGCGGCTTGCTCTTCTTTCCCTGGCCACCTTCGCCATGGCCTGGGCACTACACCGCTTCGGACCGCTGGAAACGCCCTATTTCCTCGCCGTGGCGGCGATCTGCGCGGCCCTGGCTTTCGTCGCCTTCTATCTCGCCATTCTCGGCCTCGTGTTCCTGTGGAGCAAAGGCGCCAAAGGTGGCATGGCTTCGCTTGAGGCATTGCTGCTGGTGATCCTGCCGATTTCGCCTGTCGTGCTCGGCACACCCGGTTATATCAACCGGCCGGCCATCYATGACATCAGCACCGATATCACTGATCCGCCGAAATGGATCGCCGAGGTCAAGGCGGACCAATCCTGGCTCGGTCCTCGCGCTGAACCGGGCGCCAAAGATCGCCAGCAGCAGACATCAGCCTATGACGGCCTGACCGGGCGACGCTATGACGGCGCGCTCGATCGCGTCTATACCGCTGCCCGCAAGGTGGCGCTCGCACAGGGCATCGCCATCACTGACGAGCACGGCGCTCCCGAAGGTGCGCTCGATGAGTTTCCTCCGATCAACCCAAAGGCGGCACAGACGGAGGCGGCACCCGATTCGCTGGACAATGTTCCCGTGCCGCTGCCACGTCCCGATTATGAGGAAAAGCCGGACACAGTGACGGACAACCAAGGCAGCGACGCCGCCATTCAAGGTGTGCATCGCACGCTCGTATTCGGCTTCCGCCAGGACATCGTCATCCGCCTGCGCGAGGAGGCCGAAACGACATTGGTGGACGTGCGCGTGGCGACGCGTTACGGCAAGCATGACCTCGGCAGCGGTGCCGCCCTGATCAACAAATACCTTCGGGCACTGGACGTGGAATTGCTCGGCATAGCCGGTGATTGATCAAGCCGGTCGGTATTCGCCGCCAAGCAGCGGCGGTCCGTCGGTGACGATCTCGCCCTTCTCCACCAGATCTTCGATATGCGCCAGCACCGACAGCGCTGCCGCACCATGCAGTCGCACATCCGTGCTGCGATAGATCGTCTTGACCATATCCGCAATCGTCCGGTCGCCAGCCTTGATCCGCTCGACGATCGCCCGCTCACGCATGCGCCGGTGGGTCCGCAGGCCGCGGCAGAAGGCGCCGGGATCCTTCACCGGCCCGCCATGGCCCGGCAGGTAGATGCGGTCGCCGCGCTCGATCAGCATGTCCAGTGAGGCCATATAGTCGGCCATCGCCCCGTCTGGCGGCGCCACGATCGAGGTCGACCAGGCCATGACATGGTCGGCTGAGAAGACGATGCCGTCATCCGTCGCAAAGGCGGCATGGTTGGCGGTGTGGCCTGGCGTGAGCAGCGCCGTCAGCGCCCAGCCATCCCCTTCGATGCGTTCGCCATGGCCGAGCGCTACATCCGGAATGAAGCCGGTGTCCGAACTCTCGGCAAACGGATTGGTCTCGCCGTTGTGCAGCGGCCGGGCGGCGCGATGCGGACCTTCGGCGACGGTGATTGCTCCCGTTGCCGCCTTCAGCCGCGCTGTGAGAGGCGAATGATCGCGATGCGTATGGCTGACCGCGATATGGGTAACCTCCCGGCCTTCGAGCGCCTGCATCAGCGCCTGGAAATGCGCCTCGTCCTCCGGGCCGGGATCGATGATGCAGACCGAGCGGTCGCCAATAATATAGCTGTTGGTGCCATAGAAGGTGAGAGGCGAGGGGTTGTTGACCGTCAGCCGCTGGATATTCGGCCCGACCGGCACGGCTTCGCCGTATGCGGGCACGAAATCCCGGTCGAAATCGGCATTGTCCATCTCACTTGTACTCGATTTCGATGAAGGACATGAATTCATCGCCGCGATTGACGACATTGTGCGTCACGCCCGCCTCGCGCCGATAAACTGCCCCTTTCGCGACATCGACCTCGCGGTCGCCGCTCTGCTCCTCGATCAGGAACTTGCAGTCGGTCATCGGCACGACGACATAGCCCATCCCATGCGTATGCACGCCGGTGTCGGCGCCGGGCACGAAATCCCAGCGGGTGACGCGCACCATGGCGTCGTCGAGCAGCACGGTGGGTTCGGCGGGCGGGCGGGCTTTGAAGGCGGACATCGGTCGATCCTGTTGCGTTGCAATCGCCGACAGATATCGACCGAAGTGACCGCTCGGTAAAGCAAAATTCCGCATGCCGAGGTTCGGCCCTCCTTCTGCAACGGGAGAAGGTTTTTCGGATCGTGCACGCGACTGAATGATCATATTGGTGGAAATGATCTGCATGAACGAAAAATGACGATAGGATGATTGCGGGCGGCGCCGGACTTTGCTATCAGGCGGCGGCTTGGACGGGGCAAATGCTTCGTGAGTGCGATTGGGGCGTAGCCAAGCGGTAAGGCAGTGGTTTTTGGTACCGCCATCCCTGGTTCGAATCCAGGCGCCCCAGCCAAGACTTCCATTCAAGTCATGAAAGCCCGAGGTTTCCAGCATGTTCATTATAGCTGGGACTCTCAAATTGGGCGCTGTCATACAGCACTGTCATACTGCGCTGTCTGACTGAGAGGCCACGAAAACCCTGCTCACCCTTCACGGAAGGGATTTGTCATGGGTGCGGTTCAACACGTCTTCAAACGCGGTTCGGTCTATTGGTGGCGTCGTCGTTTACCAAATGGAACCGAATCTCGTGCTCTGGTGCTGATTGAACTGAGCCTGCGGACCAAATCCTTGGAGCAGGCGAAACTGATCGCGGCAGAGGTGACGCTTGCCAGCGAGCATCTCCTTCAGGGCGCAAGGCGCAAGATGATCGATCCGGACGACGCAAAGAAAATTCTCATCAAGGTCGCCTTGAAGCATAGTGCCAAGCTCGACATGGTGGCTGCCGCCGAGATCGCATATGGCGAGGACGTCGAAAGTTCGCGGCAGTTCGACGTGGTTTGCGGGTGGGCTTGCAGGCTTTTCGCCGCACATGGGGAGGGCGCTAGCATCGGCCTGCATGAAGAGCGCGAACTACGTGCGGCTGGCCTTGACATGGCCACAATAGGAGAAGTTTCACGCCAGCTTATTCAATACCGCGAAGGCGGAGCTATGCCGCCAAGGCGCGAGAAGATCGAGGCGCTGATGGAGGAGTTCGGTGTTCCCGAAACACGCGTCAATTTCCAGCAAGCCCAGCAACTATATCTGCGTGGCATGTCCGCCGCCCTTCTGGATACTCGCCGTCGTTGGAGTGGCGTCCGGCCCGACGACGATGCGTTGTTGCAGTCGGCTCTGGTCGCGGATGCATCCCAAGCGCCGTTGCCATATCTGCCGGAAACCACGACTGACAAGCGCTTGAACCCAGCTGCTGTATTGGTAGCCCCCACTTTCCAACAACCGTCTGATGACCAAGGCGACGAGTTTGAAATGGAAGACGATGGCGAGGAAGACGACGAGGTAGAATATAACGGAAGAGGCCTGATCGAAATCATAACGAAAGTGGCTCACGAGAAAGTGGCACTGAATGAATGGGGCGAAAAAATGCCTCGTCAGCACATCTCGATCGCCAAGCTCTTTGTTAAGTTCGTCGGCCACGATAACCCAACCAGGATGCGTCAATCGCACATCGGTGATTTCCGAAGCATGCTTCTGGAGTTGCCGAAGAACCACGGAAAATCGTCAAGAGACGAAGAACGCACATTGGCCGAGATATTGGCCAGAGCGAAGGATTTGCCAGCCTCTGAGCGCGGCCTATCACCTGCGACGATCAACCGATACATGACCCAGATGAACAATATCGTGACGATCTGTAAAAGCGCCGGATTTCCGTTCGGCGACTTTGAAGGCGTAAGCGGTTTGCGTGTCAAGAAGCGAGGCAACGAGCGGAACGAGCGCGGCAAATTCACCGACGATGATTTGACGGCGATTTTCTCACTACCAGTCTGGACCGGTTCAATCGGAGAGGGGAAGCGACTGGCGTCAGGCACACTCGTTATCCACGACGCAATGTATTGGATGCCGTTGCTGGCTCCATACAGCGGTGGACGCCGTGAGGAAATAGCTGGATTACTGTTAGAAGAAATCGAGTTGGATGCCGAGACGCCGAATATTCGCATCGAGGATAATTCGGTCAGGAAAATCAAAAACGAGGAATCGAAGCGCCGGGTTCCGTTGCATCCGGAACTCTTGCGCCTTGGCTTTGATAACTATGTAAATGCCCTTCGCGAACTTGGACATGTCCTCCTTTTCCCTGAGCTTAGGGCGGCCGCCCCTGCCACGCCGATGGGGGATGTCTTCGATGACGACTGGAGGGAAATCAAGAAGATGGCCCTACCGAATGCCGAGGTCGAAAAGAAGGTTTTCCATTCTTTCAGGCATTGGTGCGTCAACGAGATGAAGCAGGCGGAGGTGCAGGAGGAAATAAGGAAGGATATCGTAGGGCATAAGGGAAATGGCGTGCACGGCGCACGTTACAGCGATGCCGCACGGCTGCACGTAATGGCGAAGGCCCTTGCAACGTTGCCGCAACCGAGTTGCCACATCGAGCCGCGTCCGATCGAGTTGCTTGCCTCCGTAGTAAGTCACCGACCACCGCCGACCAAAGCAAAAGGACTGCGGTAAATCATGCGTTCGTCCGCCGTGGTCAATGACCAATCCACCCCATACCGCCAAGCCGCAGCCCTTGCTCAGCGCCTCGAAGCCATAGGTATCAACCCGTACCAGTCGGACAAGGAACGATACCTTGTGGCATTGCAAGGCGGCCCTGGCGAGATCATCGAACTCGGCAGGCCGCTCCGTGGATCACGGTTCTTCGCAAGCCACGCCATTCGCAAGAACCGTCCCGTGCTCGAGGATTTCGAAGGTTTTGCGGAGCAGGACGGATTGAAGGATTGCGTCTATTGGGGGATCGGCCTGACTGGCGCTAAAGCCGACGCTGCCGAACTTGGCGATGCCATGAAGCAGTTCAATGACCGGATCAACATCGAGTTCAGCGAATTGCGAAAGCGGTTTGCTTTCGAGCTTCTATTGCTTGTCGTCCATCCCCGTTTCGACCCCGTCTCCGGTCTCTTCGATCTGCACGCACATTTCGTCGCCCGGGCATTGCCGGAGCGTCGCGAAGCTATCCGCAGACGTCTCATGACGAAGTTCTCGAAGATTGATCTTCCTGACGGTCCGATTCGGAGGGCTGCGGCCATTGCGACCTATATGCTTTGGGGCATATTCCGGAACAAGGTCATGATCACGTGGCCGGATCATGCCCTGCAAGCCGTTTGGGGGCTGACCCAGAGCCGTTTCCGTTTCGTAAGGTCCGGAGGGTCATTTGCGAAATGGAAAGCATCCAGGCGGTCTCCAGAAGAAAAGATGGAGCAGTCGTTGGACAAAGAGCGCAGGGAGCGAAATCGTGCGGAGACAGCCGATCCCCGCCACCGGGCATTCACAGGCGACCGGTTGCTTTCGAAAATGATTGTTAAAATCCGAGGCGTCAGGATCGCAGCACTTCTGTTTGAAACGACAAAAAACGAAAACCCCGGAGCGGTCGGGATAAGCCTGCCAGACGCCGGGCCTATGTATTCCTCAGCGACTATCTCCGTAACTCAGGAGTCCCGAGACAAGGTCGGTGACGCCTCAAATTCGAGAGCACGCCGAAACGCAGACCCATTCTGGAATGGCCTCCGAACGCGATTATCTCGGTTTGGAAAGGCGGTGCGGTCTTGGAGTACCAAATTCGGCGATTTCGCTCAAGCCGCGCTCAGAAGGCTTTTGTAGCGAAGTGCTGGAAAGCAAGACAACGGTGGATGGCTAAAGGACTCCGAGTGCTTTCCTGCCATCTTCACGCAAGCCTCCATCCGGCCCAACATGCCGATAGAGCGTTTGCCGGGATATGCCGAGTTCCTTGCAGAGATTGGCAACCACGGTTTCAGGCTTGCCCATGGATGCCTGTGCCAGTCTGATCTTTGCAGTCGTCATCGTGGCCTTGCGACCACCGACACGTCCTCGGGCGCGAGCGGACGCCAGCCCGGCAATAGTTCGTTCCCGGATCAACTCCCGTTCGAACTCGGCAAGCGACGCGAAGATTCCGAACATCAGCTTCCCCCTGTGCCGTCGAGGTGTCGATTGGCGTCTGCCCAGACAAGACTCGAAAGCCGACGCCGCGCTTTGATAGATCGTCCACGGTGGTCACCAGATGGCGGAGATCACGACCCAATCGATCGAGCTTCCAAACCACGAGTGTGTCGCCGGACCGCAGCGCTTTCACGCAGGCGTCCAATCCCGACCGGTCGTCCTTCTTGCCGGACGCGAAGTCTTCATAAATCATCTGGTCACCGACGCCAGCATGCAACAGTGCGTCCTTCTGAAGGTCCAGAACCTGCGACCCGTCTGCTTTCGACACCCGCATATACCCGATCAACTCACCCATGAAACCAGTCTCCCCAAGCCGTCACTCAAACGGTCGTTTGTGAGACAAAGGATGAAACCAGGTTTCGTCGGCGGCAAGCTGTCATTTATCTCGTCACGTTTTCTATGTGCCGAAAATGCCCCCGGATTCCAAAGTGACGTCTTCGGCGAGCATCTGATAGACGCGCGACATCAGTATGATTCAGGAAGATGAGTCCCTCTACGATGCCATGGGGTTGCCAAAATTTGTGAAGGAAAGGGAGCCTCTCGTTGTGCCACTATTTTGAGCCAAGCATCCCTACGGCTGCGGCCGCCGAGGGCACCATCGTCAGTTCGTATTCGCGCCGAGGCGGGTTCCAACCCTCCGCCACGAGGCTCACCCAGAACGGTGAGCCGTCCTTCCGACGATCCGGCTCCCATTCCAGCAAGGAAGTCAGACGCTGCGCCAATCCGCCATAGGCGCTGTTCGCAGATTGATAGCTGTCCTTGCCCAATGCCTCCTTGGCTAGGGTCCGCATGGTCGCCGTCCGCCTCGGCGCATTGGCGTGCGTGCGAAGTAGTGCTATCTCACGATCGGACAATCCCACCTCCTCAAATGCTCGACGGAAGGCAGTTTCGTCCGGCCGGAGCCTCAGCGGTCGTGGTCGTGCCCACGGTGCGAGAAGTGACTCCGGGTCCAGCGTCAAGTCATCCCACCAGTAGGGACCCGGTTCACGCTCTCGGATATTTGGAAACGCCACCTGCGAACCTGCGGCGATCTCATGGGAAAGATTCCTGCGTTCCGCGACAGATTTCATTTTGGTGAACTCTCTTCCAAAGCCGCCTGCCCGAAGATGTAGACAGAACAGCTCCCATTCGCCGGGCGCGGCGGTGAAGCGTTGGTGTAGTTTTTTATGGCAGGGTTCGCAGACTGGATAGGATGCGGGTCGCTCGAACCGAAACGGTTCGGAATAGTCTTCGGAATGCCAACCTTGGTGAGTGCGCTCAGGGTCGCCGCACATACCACACGGCTCCCCCTCAAACGGCGCATGCTTTCCGGTCAGTGTGCTAAATGCGGTAACGATTCGGTCGCGCTGCCGCCCGCTGTATCCATTATAGTTGCCAGTCATTCCGATCCTTCAAGTGCCATGGGCGTTTATGCCAGTAGCTGAAAATCTAAACAAAGGACTCCATTGCAGTTATGGATGAAACACCGCCTGTGACCTACTTGAGTTGGATTTTAGGCCGCGGCTCTTTCGACGCTACCAAGAACCGCCTTGACCTTCTCGGCGAGGCTGAGAGCGCCCGCCGCGGCAAGCCAGTTTTTCCAAGAGGTGTGCGCGACCTTGCCTCCGACCATCCTGCCGTCGAAAAGCGGAAGCACAGCGGACTTCGGCAGGGCGACTGCGTCGTGGAATTCGAACCGCTTGGTCCACCGCACAGCAACGAACCAATCGGCTTTGTCCAGGTTATGTTGCTTGAGGGAAATCCGAGGAAATTCGCCGTCGGTCCCAAGAATTCGTGACTTGACCTCGATCTTCCCGTACTGCGGCGAAAAGACATCGCTCCCGCGATTATTGCCCCCGACGACTTCGCCTCCTGTTGCGATGGCTACCAGCAGTTCACTCAAAAGCTGATGGCTGATGCTATCGTACCTTGCGATGCATTTTGCGGTCCGCAAAATACCGAACATTTCAGCAGCATCCTGTATAGCGAACTCATTCTTCACCTAGGGTTCTCCGTTTCGGTTATGTTTCATCCCGCAAGACATGAGATGCTATCCGGTCGCTCCGACCATTGTAAAAGCGGGACAGATCGAGGAATACACCGGAATTGTTCTTAAAAGTCTGTTGCCTATCACCATTGTGATCAACATATCCAACGTTGACATTTAACCAGAAGCGAAATTCTCCCGCGTCAAACTGCCAAAGATTATCGCCACGCATTACTGCATCGTAGGTTTCGCGCACTCTCCCCAGTCTGCAAACTGTCATCACCAAGTTCACAGGTGTTTGATCGGATTTTCGCCATAGAAATTCATCGCTGTCCAAGCTGACTAAATCAGCATCAGAAAAATCCCATCCGACTTGGGATTTAACTTCAGCAAGATCATCATAGGGGTGCGTGTGGAAGTCTCCCAGCAACATGAGATGAGGCGACCAACGCTCGATTAGGTTATGCTTTAGTTCAGCGGCGTGCTCATTCGGGGTTACCGAACCATTCGTCCGCCTTGCCGAAAGGCTAAGGCTCATCCGGTCGAGATAGAGATTAATCGTATCGTTCTCAATCTTCCTGAAGCCCCAGATATAGCCGAACGTCTCGACCTTTTCCTTGTTCTTCTTGTTCCGCTGGTCACCCAAAACATAGGCTTCAAGAGCAGCTAGTGTCATAGACTCGATCAACTGATCAGAAAGCTTAACCCGGAAAAAAGGCTCCTCAACTTGTGTCACAGCGTCCTCCTTGGACGATAGCCCAATCATTGTCGCATATCGCATCCGCGAACCGCCACCCAGTTACAAGATAGCCTTCAACCGCGCCTCGGCCGGGTCATATTCAAACTCCGTAATCGTCCCGTCCTTCACCCTCGCCACCACCTCGTCGATGACATGCAGCGGCACCAGATACCATTCCTTGGGCTTCACTGGGTTGCCGAACCGGTCTTGGATGGTGAGGTCCAGGCGTGCCGGGGAAAGAACGCGGTGCAGCACGTTTTCCAGCCGTGTGCGGTTGATGTTAAAGAGCTTGTAGGTCGCGACGACCTCGACGTCGGCCAGAAGGTATGTGGAGTCGAGGGCCGCGTGGGCGATCCGGGCCTCGACAGGTCCTCCGGTGACGCCAATCTTGTGAATGAGTTCGCGATGCGTTGCGACGTCGGGATGGTCGGACTGGCTCCGCAGCACGTAGATGGTGCCGCTTTCGAGGTCTTCATCCTCAGCCACCCCGCCGAACAAAGGCCCGGCGCTGGGGTCTGTGATTCGACGTCCAGCCTCGTCTTTGTAAAGCGCTCGTTGAAGCGACCTGCGCAAGAGATTGCTCTCTGTTCCATTGGAATAGATCACCCGCAGCCGCGCGTCATATTCACCGTTTGGCGCTTTGATTGTTTCGCCCATCTCCGCGACATAGGCGATCTGGCCGCCCAATATGAAGAACTCGCCTTTCCGGATCGCGGCATCTTCGCCGAACAACCGTGTCTCGCGGGCGGCCTTGTCGAGGTCTTCCTTTACCCGGGCAAACAGCGGCTCGAAGGTTTTGAAGTCCACGCAAGGCGTCCGGTCGGCAACCTCCTCGGCGGCGCGGACTTCCGCGCGGGGCTTCACATGGGTCAGTTGCGTGAGGTCCACGTCGCCGACCGGCTCGATGCCGAGTTCCGCCAACAGCGTGTCGTCGTCCATCGCCTCGGCGGCGGCGTCGGTAGCGGCTGGGGTCGCCAACAGGTCGTATCGGTCGAATCCCTGAAGGAGCGTTCGGCAATCCTCCTGCGCGCGCAGCCGATCCAGGCGCACGGCATAGAGGCGTTCGAAGATATCCCGCTCTTCGCCATGCTGGGGGACACGGCCATGCTCCTCGCGAAACCGGACGATGTCTTCGAATCCGGCAATGATCCGCTCCTCGCGGGGCGTTCGCGCAGCCTGCTTCCTGGCCTCCGGGGCGTGGCCCAGTTCGGCGAGAAGGTCGTTGTCGGAAATATCAACCATTCTTCTGCTGCTCTACATGTCGCTTGAGGGCGGCCACGCCTTCGGCCATACGCTTTTCCCACGCGTCGGCCGACGTGATGTCAGGCGCGCGGCCGCGCTCCTGCATGAATTTTCTGGCCCTCAAAGCCAAGTCCCGGGCTTCCTCATAGGGAATGCTGAGCTTCTTGCTCGCGATCACCGCGGCAACCTGTTTCAGCGTCTGCTCGCTCATGGATTTCGCCAGAATCGAATAGGCAGCCTCGAACGGGTTGATCCTGTCGATCATGTCGATGTCGAGATTGCGGACGTCCATGGCGAATTTCCGGACCCCGTCGATCAGCGCCGAACCACCTGTGAGTTGGCCGGAGTCTTGCATTTCGGCGGCAATGGCCTTGGCCTTCTGGGTCAGGTTCAGGGCAGCGATGGCGTGCTGCCGGATAGCTTCCTGATCGACGTCGCTTAGGTCCGGATAGCGATCCTTGACGATCTTGCCCATGCGAACCTGTGTGAGTTCCTCCGGCACGGTCTCGTCATCGAACAGCCCCTTCTCCAAGGCGGGCTTATCCTGAACGAAGGCTGTGATGACCTCGTTGAGGTCTTCAGTGCAGATTCGCTTGGCCTCGTTGCTCTGGGGCGTGACAAGACCGTTGATCTCGAAATGGAATTGCCCAGTTGTCTCGTTGAACCCTACATTCGTGCCCTTGGGATCATAGCCCTTTTCGCCATAATCAAAGTCATCAAGCGGGCCGCTTTCCGCATTCTTCGGCGTGAAGTTGAACCGCGGCGCGAGCACCTGTTCCATCAACAGACTTGCGGCAATCGCCTTGAGGGTGTCATTGACCGCATCGACCACGGCTTCTTCGCTGGCATCCGGCTCGGCGATCAGGTTGGTGAACCGTGCTGACGTCTTGCCGGGGGCATCGCGCGTGGCGCGGCCAATGATCTGGATGATCTCGGTGAGGCTGGCGCGATAGCCGACCGTTAGTGCATGCTCGCACCAAATCCAGTCAAAACCCTCTTTCGCCATGCCCAGCGCGATGATGATGTCGATGTGGTCGCGGTCGTTCTTGTGCTTGGGGTCTTTCAATGCCGAGACGACCTTGTCACGCCGAGCAGAATCGTCATCGACTAGGTCAGCGACCTTGATGAGACGTCCGTCCGCCAGCCGGACCAGATGGAATCCGGTCTTGGGGTCTTCACCCTCCCAGGTACCGAGGGCGTCCATGATCTCGTTGACCTCCTTCACCTTGTCCTTGGTGCTCTCCCGGGAATTCACGTTCGGGATATGGACGATGGTCTTGAGAGCGGGGTCCAGCACCTTGGTGATGGCTTCGAGATAGCGCCCGGAATAGAAGAAATAGCCGATATCCAGAGACTTCAGGTGATCGTAGCCGTTGAGCTGCTCATAGTAGGTGTAGGTGACGGTGACGAACTTCGACTCGTCCTGCGGGGCGAGCACGGCCTCGGCGTCGCCGCGAAAGTAGGACCCTGTCATTGCCACTAGATGCACCCGGTCGCGGGACAGGAACAGGCCGAGCTGCACGCCAAGCTTGTTGTCCGGGTTCGAGCTGACATGGTGGAACTCATCGACGGCGATCAGGCAATCATCAAAGGCTTCAATCCCCAATTCCTCGACCGCAAAGCGGAAGGTTGCATGGGTGCAGACCAGGACCCTGTCATCACTTTCAAGAAACTGGCCAACGGCTTTCACCTTGCCCTTGGCAACCGACGTATTCTCGATGCCGGCGACGTTGCAGAGGTTCCATTGCGGTTTCACCGTCCAGTCGGCCCAGAAGCCGTAGTTCGAAAGCGGCTCGTCGGCGAAGCTGCCGCCGATAGATCGTTCCGGCACAACGATAATCGCTTTTCGGACATTCTGGTTATGAAGCTTGTCGAGCGCGATGAACATCAGCGCCCGGGACTTGCCGGATGCCGGGGGCGATTTGATCAGCAGATATTGTTCGCCGCGGTGCTCGTAGGCCCGCTCCTGCATGGTTCTCATGCCGAGTTCGTTCGCCTTGGTGGATGCGCCAGTTCCGGCGGTACGCATGGAAACGGAGGGAATGGTTTTGGTCATCTCAAATGGTCTTTCTCTGGTCAAAGCGGCGAAGGAATAGACGCGCAGTGACAAGCATTATTTGGAGCCGAAACGTTGCGTCTTCCTCTTCCGACAATCCTGGGTGCCCGCCGTGAGGATGCATTCTGCTCATCAACCCTTGTACGTATTGGGGCTTTTGATTGTTGGCATGCCATTCGTTGTAGTCTGGGAGCAGGAACGGTGGTTGAAGACCAGAACCCAGAAAATCGCGCTTTACCTTGCTGTCGTTGACGCCCGTATAGCCAAAACGAACTGCAATCTCGTTCAAATAATCTTCATAGAAATTGCGAAGCTCGCCATTAGCTGACGACCACTCACCTCTTTGGAACGCAGAGAGCGCTCGATCTAAATGCCCTTTTGCGACTGCGAAGCCGTACCGTTCCAGGAGATCAACAACCTCACTCTCCGCTTCGCGGAAATCCAAGCCTGGGATGTCAGCAGGCAACATCCTTTGGATTGAGATAGTTTTGTTAGCCGAGCTTCTTGCCCATGCGTACTCAGGATCAATCTCAGTCTCGGTTTCGATGACTTCGAAACCGTCGAATCTAAGTCCTGCGACCAACTTCTTCCAGGCCTCGGAATTGCGGGTTCTGGGAGGGGCCTTGATAGCCGTTTCGACTAGGGCACGATCAAGATTGACCCGTCCGTTCTCGGTCATCACGGGGATAGAGTCGTTGGCTGCGATCTTTGCCAAGCCAGCTACGCGCCCGGATTTGCTTGATGAACTGTATTTCCCATCAATCCCCCATTGAACTTCCAAGACGTCGATGTCGCTATGTGAATTGAAATCGGAGATGACTTCGGCAGCAGCCACGATTGTCATGCGGTTGAACTCAGTCATGCAGCCCTCTTCGCTTTGGTCATCTTCGTATAGAGTTCGAACAGCTTTTCCAGGCGTTCAGTGTCGTTCCGGAAGCGGCGTCCAATGTAGATGCGTTCCAGAACTTCGTCATTTCGCTCATGGGCGGCGCGGAGGTCAGCGGGCATGGTTTCGGGGTCGTAGAGATCAGCTATAGTCGCGGGGAAGTGCGCCTCGCGGGCGAGCAGGATGTCCTCGGCGCAACGGGTCAAGTCGGCCTTGTTCTTTTCTGTGAGCGAAGGCACTGGGAAGGTGTTCCAGCCGAGGGTGTTAGAATAAGAGAAGTCGGTTCGCATCCGTACGCAAACCGTGCCAATCCACACCCAATGAAGGCGTGAGGCAATGAGAGCCATGTTCCAAAGTGGGCAATCGAAAAAGGCAAAACATTTATTGGAAATGATGGAGCCAGCGGGAAGCAGTCCACATGGAAGATATTCGCGATTCTCGGAACTGATTGCGGCAATAGCGATAACTGCCTCATTACCCAACTGACGGACTTCACCGAACCTGTAGGGGATAGTCGCAAGCGCCCTAGTAGTCGCGCGATCGGATGCTGCGCGTTGCGCCCGAACGCCTGCGAAGCGCTCATGCAACCATGCGTTTTTGATGGCCACCTTATATTCGTCGTCCTCAACCCAAATGCATCTGCGCTCAATTCCACGGATGAATTCCTGCGAGCCGACAAATGGGCGGATAAAAACGGGCGCGACGTCGTGATCCCGTATGCATTCCACCGCCTCATTTACGTCAAGCAACAAATATCCGCCATCATTGGGCATGTTGCCGAAACTCATCTCATTTAAGTCGCTGAGAGGGCGTGAAAGCTGGCCAACAGTGATATTCGGCCCCGACACCAGGTATGCGTTGATGTTCTCGACTGTCTTGACGGTCGTGCCGTTGCCGCCCACGTCGGAGAAAAGGAGCCGCGTCCGCCCCGCATGATTTGACATGCCTACAATGACGACGGTCACGCCAGCATTGTAGCTCGCGAGGTTGGCCCATTTGAATGAAGCGTGAGCGAAGGCGATCTCGTGCCCAGCGGCGAAAATCAGCGACCAGAGGGTTTCCACCTGTCGTCCCTGGCAAATGGAATTCGTAGACACGAACGCGGATACTGTCGTCGTCTTGGTACCATAGTCAGCGGCCTTCATGAACCAGCCAGCGACATAGTCGAGAGATTTCCAGTTCGTCGTGCGGCCATCGAAGATAGATTTAAGGTCCGACTTCTGCTCCTCGGTCTGCCACTGGCTACCTCGGTAAGGCGGGTTCCCGCAGATATACGTCTCCCCACCCTCGTTGTCGAAATCGATTTGAGCCTGATCGAGCGGCGTATGAAACAGATCGTCCGCATGGAGCTTGACGCCCGTTCCCGTTGGTGGGCAAATGCTCAGCCAGTCGAGCCGCAGCGCGTTACCACAGACGATCCAGTTTTGTGCGTCGAGAGGAAGGAATTCGGCCAGGGCTTCTTTCTGGCCGCGATGGATGACGTCGCACTGGTACTCGGCGATAATCAAGGCGAGCCGCGCGATCTCGGCCGGGAAATCACGCAGTTCGATCCCTCGGAAATTCGTCAGCGGAAGTTCGGAGCGGCGATCCGATTCGCCGCGGCGCTTGTTGATCTCGGCTTCGATTTCTCGCATCTGCTTGTAGGCGATAACCAGAAAATTGCCGGAACCGCAGGCAGGGTCGAAGACCCTGATCCGCGACATACGGCGTCGGAGGTTTAGAAGCATGCGAGAATTTGTGTCAGCCTCCTTCAGTTGCGCCTTGAGATCATCGAGATACAGAGGATTCAGGACTTTAAGGATGTTTGGCACGCTGGTGTAGTGCATGCCCAGCGCGCCGCGCTCCTCGTCATCGGCAACGGCCTGGATCATCGACCCGAAGATATCCGGGTTGATCATTTTCCAGTTCAGGTTGCCGATGTGGAGAAGGTAGGAACGTGCGATCTTGCTGAACCGGGGCACCTCCGTGCTGCCGGAGAACAGTCCGCCATTTACATAGGGAAAGCCGTTGGCCCATCTCGGAAGGTTAGCCTTAGCGCGATCATCGATCTTGGTGTTCATCGCCCGGAAAAGCGTGCTGATGACGTCATGCGTATTGGACGAATCGCGCTCGCTCATCTGATCGACGGTGGCGGTGAACAGCCCTTCGCCGTTGAGTATGTCGGTGTCTTCGGCAAAGAAGCAGAAGATCAGTCGGGCCATGAAATGGTTCATATCCGGACGCCGCGCCGCCGTCGCCCAATCAGGATTGTCCTTGAGAAGCTCGATATAGAGCTTGTTCAGGCGTCCAGTGGCCCGGATGTCGAACGAGCTTTCGCGGATTTGCTTGACGGTCGTAATGCCCGCAAGCGGCAGGAAGAAGCCGAAATGATCCGGGAACTGGGGGTAGCCGCAGGCGAGCGTCTCGCCGCTCGTGAGGTCCTCAGCCTCGAAGGCGATTCCATCGGTCGCCAGAATGAACCTGGCCTTGGTGGACGCGGTCTTGGGGCTTTTGCGGAGCGCGACCAAGGTCTCACTGACATTGCTTGGCGCGCAGGTGGCAATATGGATATGAGGCTTCTGTAGCACGCCGCTCGGCAGATCGGAGGCATTGGCCGTAGTCTGGCGCAGCCGTTTGATGGCGGTTTCCTTGAATCCAAATGCGGTCAGGAAAGCGAACGGAAACTCCCCGGCGTCAAACGGCCGGTCGGCCAGTCCCGATACCGCTTCCTCGATCTCGACCGCATTCATGCGCCGTCTTCCCCCATGCCCGTGTTCTTGTCCCAATCCTCAACGTCAGCGGATCGGAGATTGTTAGGAGTTATCCATAGCGGACGGGAGTTGAGTCGTCATGTGCGAACAACATCGCGGGAAATTTAGGGCTTCGGTTTGTCCGGATCGTCGCCGGGGTCTTTGTTTTCAGATAGGCCGTCCGGCGTAAACGCAATGACGGCATCATCGGGGCCAGGTCTATTGACTGCGGTGCGTCCGCCTTCGATCCAGGCCAAGGCTGACCTCAAAATCTTGACATCGGTTTCCTCCTCTGTGCTGTCACGGTCATAGCACCGCGAAAGCTCGGACCAGAGACCCCATCGCCTGATGTGTGCAAGCCAATCGAGAGCGGCGTCCGGAACGCGCTGCCGCAACGCCTTCATGGCGTCGTCTCGCGCTGTGCCGCCGCGACGAATGTGATCGAACAGTAGGCAGTAGGGAACACAGCCTTGCGCCATGACAACGTCCACGTATCGGACACCAACACCGAGACGCCGCGCGGTCTCGATCCGGCGAGCATGTCCCGGAGACATTGGTGGGGCAACGTAGGGCGCGGGAGCCAGAGGCTGGACGGGCATCCGGCCGAAGATCAGCATGAACAGACCCAGAAGCTGCGCCGCCGCCAACTGCGCCGGATCAGCGTGCCGCGCTCGCCGGGTTTCGTACATCCTTTTGCGGAACCTGTCCCAGCAGTTCCGACGTCTCTTCTGCCTTGTCGGGTTCATAGTTTTCATGGCGTCCTCCTCCTGAGATCATAGGTCGGTGGAGCCTGGGCTTTGGTGTCGGCCGGCGGAAATGATTTCCGTGTCTGCCGCGCCTCGGTGATCCGCCGGGAAAGGCGGACGGCTTCGGGTTCGAAGATCGATGTGATCCATGTGGCGAGTTCCCGAGCGCGGCGGAGAAGGTCGTCGAGGTCCAGCTTGCCAAGACGATGTAGAAAGTACCGCTCACAATATCGGCGACGCATTATCGCCGGGACAGGCGATCGACCTTGTCTAGCAGCGTCCTGAATGCCTGCGCCTGCTGCCGCTGCCCGTCGAGCACCAATGACAGGATTTCCATCAGTTGGGCAATCCGGTCCGGCCCTTCCGGCGTCTCCAGCAGGTTCAAAAGCGGCAGAAGCTTCGTGGTGTTGTGTTGAACTGAGACCAGTAGCTGCAGGTGCTGGGGTCTGGGTTCCGATAAGTCGCTCATTCTCGATCCTCTCCATGAATTGCAGGAATTCGCTTTGCCGCACGCCTGCTGCACGATTGGCGGCCGCAACGAATGTCCCGGACGGGTTGACCAGGATCGGGCCTTTGTCGCCATCCTCGATCCTCAAACCCTGGCGGCGGATTTCGCGGGCGAAGACATCGGGGCCGGCTGCGAAGGCTTGTTTGATTTTGGTGCGGTCGAACTTCGGCACGTGCCGTTCGGCCCGCTTTCGGGCAATGTCTGAAAATCCTTCGATCCTTTGCTCACGCCTTTCGGCGCGAGCGGGCTGGACATGCTCCCCATGGTCCCGCTCGTAACGGCGGGCGAGGTCTTCCAGGCGCGCGTAGTCATTTCGGCAATCAAGGACCCGTAGTGTCACGGGATCGACCTCCGCGACGGCGATATGGAAGTGCGCCCGGCCATCCTTGAGATGGCGAACGATGAGCCGGGGTCGGTCTGGGCCAATGCGGAACTCGGCGTCCAACGCACATAAGAATTCGCTCAATTGCCGGGGCGTCATTTCACGTTCCGGGGAAATCGACAGATGCCGAAGGCTGTATCCGCAGCCTTTTGCCTTGGCGAGTGCAGAGGCGTCGTGGAGTGCATTTCTGTCGCCCGCCAAGACCTCGATCCGTTCATTCACGTCTGTTTTGTCAAGTAGGTGACGGGCAATGTATCGGACACCGCCCTGACGGCTGATCCGTGTGCTCTGGATTATCATCTAATGATATCCCGCAGTCTTTCGCGCAGCGCGTCGATTTCGGCAAGCGTTCGGGAAAGTTCGGGGTCGTGACCGGAGAGCTTGCCAGCATTGGCGCGCCTCACCAACTGATTCAGATTACCGCCAACTCGGCCAAGTTCACCCAGTGACCTGGTGAGGAGGTTGACGTGGGTGTGGTCGCGGGAACGAGCAGGCATCCGGATGCCAAAAGCGGCTCGCCGGATCAGTTCGGAAATCGAAAGACCTCGCGTCTTGGCGAGTTCTCTGATTTTCGCCAGTTCGTCCGCTGAGGCGCGAATGCGGATGATGTGGTCGCGCATCGAGGCATCCTCATCTTCGCGCCCACTGGGGGCGGGAGGGGTTCACGGGGAGGTCTCTCCCCTGACCAGTCGCCTGTGCCGTCCGTGGGCACAAGGCATTGCTGGCTCCCTCTGTTGTCTTCCCAAATGATGGTCTCGGGATTTCACCGGCGCAATCATCGTTCGAATTTCGAACGGTTCGGAATCCTGCATCGTCCCCAATGGCGATGCCAGCAAGGATGAGCATATCGGAGCGCCGAACATAGTGACCGTGAAACGGGCGGCGCGGGAATTCGCGCATGAAGAAATCGGATTCAAGGCAGCCGTAGGAGAGCGCCGGAAGCGGTCGGGACCGACTGCCGCCGATTTTGAATTCAATATTTTGAATATCTCTAAACTCGAAATGAAGATTTCGAATCTCGTATGATTGATTGTTCGGATATTGAGTTATCAGTTTATGGGGAGTTTAGGCGAATTTCGAAGCCTTTGATTCGATATTCGACCCGATCCCTTCGATATTCGAATATTCACCCAGATCGGCGGTTCCCAGGGCAAATGAACGGGCGACGAATGACTGCGACGCCCAACTCTGCCGCCGATCTGGCCGTCACGTACTTGTACGTTATGCGACCGCGTGACCATCAGCGTTGCTCCACAGTTGGCCATTCGACTTTCAACACGATCGGTTCGATTTACGAAGCTTTCGATTCAAATTTCGAACATAGTCAGTTCTGGACGCGACGAGCCGTCCAGGTCCAGTGCGGCGACTGGTGCGGGCGCAGACGGCACGTCGAGCCTCGGGCTGCAAGCTGGGCCTTGACGGCTTGGAGCGCTTCCGAAAATCAAGACCCCGAACATGCTTGGGCATGGCGGGAACTAGGCCAGCGCCAATGAGCTTTTGCTCTCCGGTAGGCTGCTAGAAACGGTTTCGAGGCCGTTGTGTGGATAAATGAGGTCGGAAAAGTATTGTATCCACGGGCGCTTATAGCCGCCCTCTTGCTCGCCAACCGAAACTGACGTCATTGCTTAAAAGGCGGCAACTATATAACCGCGAACCGTTCCTGCACTTTCGGAGTCTGACAATCACAATGGACGATTTGAAGGAAATCCTACGCTCGAAGCCTTTGCGAATCGGCATATCGACGCGGGCTTTGTTCGATCTTGAAGAGGAGCACGAGGTCTTCGCTTCGCAGGGCGTTCACGCATACACAGAGATGCAACGAGATAGAGAAACAACGATCGTTGGGAAGGGCGCGGGCTTTGATGTCATTGAGCGCCTATTACGGTTGAACGAGCCGGATCAGAAACCGTTTGTCCAGGTCGTGCTTCTATCGAAGAACTCGCCCGATTTATCCTTGCGGGCATTTCATTCTATCAGGCACTACGGGCTGGGTGTAATCACCGGGAGCTTCACTAGCGGGGCGTCACTGGGACCTTTCATCCCCGCCTGGGAAATCGATTTGTTTCTTTCAAATGATCAAACGGATGTCCAGGCGGCAGTTAACGCTAAGTCCGCCGCTGCCCGGCTTGGGCCAGTATCACAGATGTGGGAGCGAGCGACCGACGACGAAGTCCGCATAGCTTTCGATGGTGACGCCGTGGTCTTCAGCGCAGAGTCCGATGAAATCTACGCGAAGCACGGCCTCAAAGCCTTTCGCACACATGAGCAGGAGAATGCAAAGAAGCCAATGGAAGGCGGCCCCTTCGGCGAGTTCCTCAAAAAGCTGTCAATACTCCGCGCCATATATCTACGGGATGATGGCGTCAGCAAGGTGCGCATCGGCATCGTTACTGCCCGTGACAGCGAAGCACATGCCCGGGTAGTTCACACCTTGCGAGCATGGGGAACGCCCGCAGATGAAGCCCATTTCGTCGGCACCTGGTCCAAGGCCCCGATCCTCAAAGCGTTCGGTGCACACATCTTTTTCGACGATCAAGAAAAGCATGTTCTGGGTGCGGCTGGCGTTGTCCCTTCCGGACACGTCCCAGGACCGCATTTGCCGGACGTGCCGGTTATTCCTGCGCAGTGATATTGCCAAGCGGATAGAATTGATTAAGTTGGCTCAACCTGAAGGGGAGGGCGCGACTTTGGCATTCTCGAATAAAGAAGCATCGATAGTTCTGGGGATGGTGCAACGAGGCGACAAGCGGCACGACATCGCAGCATGGTATGGAGAAAATCAAGCCCGCGTAGCGGAAGTGGAGCAGGGCCAGTACGGCAATTTGACCGCTGCCCCAATTGACGAGCTGCCGCCGAAAGGTGCCCCAGGTCCGAAGGGGCGTCGGCTCAAGAGCAAAGTGTTGAAAGCGGTCGAGGCCCTAGAAACGGGTGACGCGACAACAGCGCTTCAGATACTTAAAGGCGGTCTGTCTGACTTTGCAAAAAACGAAGCCTAGAGATAGTCTCTGGGGCGCTCCAAAACCTTTCGGCAAGGTGGAACCCATGCAAGCCGGGGTAATTCCGCTGTTGCTTCTCTATGCCATACAAACCAAGCGTAGCCGGTGGCCGTTGACGCCTTTTGATCAACTCGTCCCTTAACCATCGGGACGCGCTCAGAGAACTGTGCGAATATGGTTGGCGGGTTTAACTTGAATATCGCCTGATACCGCCCGACGCTTTCAAGAAAAACCGTTCTGGCCAGTATCGCGACGCCCACGCGGGCGACTGCCATTGACCGAGTGACGAACTCCTCGGCCAGACGGAACGGTGGATTTGTAATCACCCAATCATGGGATCGGGCTTCATATGGGAAAGTCAGGAAGTCTCTGGTTTTGCCAAACCCATACTGGTAGGCGTCCGCAGAATCGACCGACTGGAAGTATTCCGCCAAGGGGCGTGACATGTATCCCCTCCCGCACGCGGGTTCGAGGCATGTCAAGGGGCGAACGACATCTGGACCGACAATGTGTTCAATTAACGCCCTCGTCGCCCATGGTGGCGTTGGGAAGTCGTCGGGACTGTCAGCTGGCTCGAAACGTTGCGCCATCACGGCGTGAGATGTGTTTTGCATGTGCCCTTCTAAGCTCCAATTCTTCCGAAGGGAATCCCTGTCGATCCACTTTCATTTGAATTCACCTGTGATGATATCCGAACAGCGTTGTTTGTGGCTGGTCATCACAGCGACGCCCAGCACCTTGCGGCCGGTGGAATCTCGACCAATCCTTGTCTTGTGGCAACATCGTTTCGAGTGCCTTCGGTTGCCACCTGTGCACGTGTGACCGCGCGCAGCAGGCCAAGGGCGTCAGCCCCATGTGGAACCCAAAGCGAGAGGTGGGTGAATGAAAGATACATCAATACGCTTCAGAGTTTCGGAAGCCGAAAAAGCGAATATCGAAGACTTCGGGCGGACGATCGGCACATCCGTTTCCGAACTTTTGCGGCAGGCTGCGGGGGACGTCTTGCGAGGCGACGTCCCTGGTGCGCGCCAACGTCAGCTTTGTGCCGACGTCCGCCGATGGGCTAATCTGCTACTGGAAATAATGGATACGCCGCCGATAGATAGTTCCCGGTTCCGAGTGGCGGTCGTCTCATTGCACACGGCAGCCCGCGAGTTGATCCAATCGTGATGATCATCAAGGGGCTGCAGACTCGTTCGAAATCAAGTATCAACCGTATCGTCCGGCACTTGCAAAACGGGGACGACAACGAGACCATCGCTTTCCTCAAGAGCAATGCGACCTACATCCGGGACATGCGCCGGGACGCCATTGCCAAGAAGGTAGGGTGTTCCGTCCAAGACTGGGAAGTCACGGCTGCATGAGATTATGGATAGACTTCAATTGCGCGAAGCCCGCAAAGAGTTCGCCAAGGAATTCGGGTTTGACGTCGATCATGCTGGCGTGCTCGAACTCCGGAACAACTTTCAACTTCAGACGCCGCCGACATCCACTGGCACACTCTGGTTGCCGAAATGATCCAGTGGCCGGGCGCATTATTAGACCAGGCTATTCATGAACTCGCGTGTCGGCGAATACCGGTTCGGTCATTCACGTGGATGCCTGCAAACGAGAGGCAGATGGCGAACTTAGGCAACAGAGGGAGCGTTTCTCGCCGGCGGATAAAACGTCTTGCGCCGTTGCCACATATGTCTGTAATATTGTCATACACGGTGAGTAGGTTTTTCACTGTCTTCTCAACGGCTTGGGAAAATGGAAAATCTTAGCTGGGACTCCAGGCGCCCCAGCCAAGCTCGTAGTTTCGTTTATTTTCAGGCAGTTAAACGAGGTGCATTAAGCGGCACCGGAACAGTTTTGCGCGCCAGGCTATTCCGACAAACCCAGCATCCCTGCGCCTTCTGCGAGCCTGTCGGCGCGTGCCGGAACCATGCCGATTGAGCGATGACTGACTAAGTCAATTTCAAGTATGCCGCGCTCCACGTCGCTATCGTTGACGATTGCGGTCTCCTTGTCAGAAAGCGAAATCATGCTTGCTCAGCGTGACGAGGCCGGTCAGCTCGATCTCAAGGTCGGCCTTGCCGCCGCCGTCGAGATCGACGCCGAGCATGGTGTAGTCATGCGCCGTGCCCTTGGCGTCGTGCTCGATCACCTGGATCTCGCCGATATGGTGGCCGAAGGCGTGGTCGCCGATCAGGCGGAATGCGGCGCCGCCAGCCAGTTTGAGCGCCGAAAAGTCCAGCCTGTCCTCGTTATGGACGAAATCGGTGATCGTATCGAACGCCTTGCTGGAGGAGTCCGAAGCCTTGGTATAGACGAACATATCCCTCTGGTCGCCGCCGGTGAGCTTGTCTGCGCCGGCGCCGCCGACGAGCTTGTCGCTGCCGCTGTCGCCCTCCAGCGTATCCCCGCCGCCACGGCCGACGAGTTCATCGTTGGCCTCCCAGCCGACCAGCTTGTTGTTGCCATTGGTGCCGAGCAACTTATCGGAATGCTCGCTGCCACTGACATTTTCGATACTGCTGAACGTGACTGTCAGGGTGGCAAATGAAAACTTCTCGATGTATTTGCCGGTCTCGAGATCGACTTTCTGCCCCTTGTCGAAAAGGTCAAGGGTGGTGTCACCGTCGCGGAAGTCGAGGAGGAGTGTGTCGCTTCCATCGCCGCCGGTGACAGATGTCTGACCATCGACGACGCGGAAGAGAGGATTTAAAGCGACAATAGCGTCATTGCCCGCGCCGGCGTTATCGACATCGGTGCCGCCSTCGAGCATGACGGTGTCGTTGCC